>NZ_JBGFGL010000010.1:0-281 GCF_041224425.1 Psychroserpens sp. XS_ASV72
AACATACAGATACAGACCATCAATGTGGTGGATACTACTGATCCAACCTTTACGGTTCCTGCTGGCACCATTATCGAATGTGACCAGGACGCGACTGACCTGAACCTGACTGGTGACGTGACGGACGAGGCAGACAACTGCTCAAATGGATTGGAGGCAACATATTCTGACGCAATTACTAATGGTGTGTGTGCAAATGAGTACACCATCACCAGAACTTGGACACTTGTGGACGAATGCGGTAACGAGAACATACAGACGCAGACTATTAATGTGGTAGA
>NZ_JBGFGL010000024.1:0-242 GCF_041224425.1 Psychroserpens sp. XS_ASV72
GTGATCGTAGCGCTAACGCCCGTAAGGTCAAGGTCACAGCTCGTATTGGAAACGTTGCTGACATCGATGGTCGTCGCTGAGGTAATCCCCACAACCGCGATCTCAAGCGTACCGTCAGCAGGTATCACGCCTGTTACCGACGGGCCGCCGTCTATACTGTAGGTCACGGTGTCACCGGCATCGCCACTGACCACGAACTCCCCGTCGTCGCCAGAGCACACGCTAGGTGCGGTAGCAGATAC
>NZ_JBGFGL010000006.1:0-251 GCF_041224425.1 Psychroserpens sp. XS_ASV72
GGGTCGACGGTGATCGTAGCGCTAACGCCCGTAAGGTCAAGGTCACAGCTCGTATTGGAAACGTTGCTGACATCGATGGTCGTCGCTGAGGTAATCCCCACAACCGCGATCTCAAGCGTACCGTCAGCAGGTATCACGCCCGTTACCGATGGGCCGCCGTCTATACTGTAGGTCACGGTGTCACCGGCATCGCCACTGACCACGAACTCCCCGTCGTCGCCAGAGCACACGCTAGGTGCGGTAGCAGATAC
>NZ_JBGFGL010000009.1:0-200 GCF_041224425.1 Psychroserpens sp. XS_ASV72
CCTCTTGGGGTCAACGCCAACCAAGGTGAGCAGCTTACCTTCAGTATCTCTGATTCTACCTTGCCAGCTTCTGTTGAGGTATATCTCGAGGACACTGTTGCAAATACTTTGACACTGTTGAACGATTCAGATTACGTGATCACGCCGAGCACAGACCTGTCCGGAACAGGGCGTTTCTACTTGAGATACTCTGACGATGC
>NZ_JBGFGL010000015.1:0-332 GCF_041224425.1 Psychroserpens sp. XS_ASV72
GCGATGCCGGTGACACCGTGACCTACAGTATAGACGGCGGCCCATCGGTAACAGGCGTGATACCTGCTGACGGTACGCTTGAGATCGCAGTTGTGGGGATCACCTCAGCGACGACCATCGATGTCAGCAACGTTTCCAATACGAGCTATGACACCAACCTCACAGACACCAACACTACGACCAACATCGAACCGCTTCCGAACGCCGTTACGGTATCTGCTACCGCACCTAGCGTGTGCTCTGGCGATGACGGGGAGTTCGTGGTCAGTGGCGATGCCGGTGACACCGTGACCTACAGTATAGACGGCGGCCCATCGGTAACAGGCGTGATA
>NZ_JBGFGL010000026.1:0-412 GCF_041224425.1 Psychroserpens sp. XS_ASV72
ACTCGATAGTGGTGCCAGCAGGAACCGTAAAGGTTGGATCAGTAGTATCCACCACATTGATGGTCTGTATCTGTATGTTCTCGTTACCGCATTCGTCTACAAGTGTCCAGGTTCTGGTAATGGTGTACTCATTTGCACAGGTACCTTCAGTGATTGCATCAGAATATGTTGCCTCCAATCCATTTGAGCAGTTGTCCGCCTCATCTGTCACGTCACCAGTAAGCGTCAAATCGTTGGCATCCTGGTCGCACTCGATAGTGGTACCAGCAGGAACCGTAAAGGTAGGCGCAGTAGTGTCCACCACGTTTATTGTCTGCACTAGGTTTGTCTCGTTCCCACAGTCATCGACAAGTGTCCATGTTCTTGTGATTACAGATTCGTTTGCACAGGCACCTTCAGCAACAGCATCAGA
>NZ_JBGFGL010000030.1:0-323 GCF_041224425.1 Psychroserpens sp. XS_ASV72
GGGGAGGGGAGGGGGGGGGGAAAGAAGAAGAAGGGGAAGGAAGAAAGAAGGAGGGAAAAAGGAAAAAGGAAAAGAAGAGGAAAGAAAGGGAAAGAAAGAAAGGAAAGGGAAAAAAAAGAGAGGGGGGAAGGGGGAGAGGGGAGAGAGGAAGGGAGAAAAGAGGGGGGAAGGAAAAGGAGGGAAAAAAAAGGGAGGAAGAAAAGAAGAGAGGAAGGAAGGGGAAGGAAAAAAAGAAGAGGAAGAAAAGAGGGAAGAAGAGGGAAAAAAAGAAAGGGAAGAAGGGAAGAAAGGGGGAAAGAAAGAGGAAAGAGAAAAAGAAAGAA
>NZ_JBGFGL010000017.1:0-350 GCF_041224425.1 Psychroserpens sp. XS_ASV72
AACGACCTGCTAAACGCAGTTCAGGTATGATAACGAAGATACAATAAAATGGATAAAAATGCCATGATATTGGACTGTTGGCATCATGGCATTGTTTGTCAATTAGATGGCGCAGCTATCGTGGATTGCCATTTTATTGAATTGGGAGTTAGAGTGCCTGATCCAAATTGCATTTAGCTCCGTGTTATGGCACGTTGAGCACTTGAGTGCGTCAGCTGGAGCTGTAGATAATAGAAAGGGTTTTAGCAATTTGGTTTAGCAGGTCGTTATGGTCACACTTGCTTGTGGGGCGGGAGTGCGCAGCACGTAGCCACGCAAGTCAGCTTCAGCTGATTGTGACCATAACGGTT
>NZ_JBGFGL010000018.1:0-371 GCF_041224425.1 Psychroserpens sp. XS_ASV72
TGGTGACGTGACAGATGAGGCGGACAACTGCTCAAATGGATTGGAAGCAACATATTCTGATGCCGTGGCTGATGGCTCCTGTGCAAACGAATCTGTAATCACAAGAACTTGGACACTTGTCGATGACTGTGGGAACGAGACTAACCTAGTGCAGACGATAAACGTCGTGGACACTACTGCGCCTACCTTTACGGTCCCTGCTTGTACCACTATCGAATGTGACCAGGATCCTACCGATCTTTCTATTACTGGTGACGCGACAGATGAGGCGGACACCTGCTCAAATGGATTGGACGCAACATATTCTGCTGCTGTGGCTGATGGCTCCTGTGCAAACGAATCCGTAATCACAAGAACTTGGACGCTTGTCG
>NZ_JBGFGL010000059.1:0-11004 GCF_041224425.1 Psychroserpens sp. XS_ASV72
AGCCTTTGGCTATTCGAAGCTTTTACTACCCACAACTGCGTATATGCCACATGGTTTTAAATTTACCCAACAATTTATTCAGGTAATAAATTTTGTGTAAATTTCTGAAAAACAAACAACGTGGCATATACGTCTACGTTATGTGCAAGCTGAACAAAAAATAGAATTTAAGAAAATGAAAAAACTTTTGGCCTTACTGACTATCGTAGCGATTTTAGTTGGCTGTGAAACCGAAAAGCCCTCAAGTAATATTGTAACTAACGATATAGCTAACTTTTGGACAGCCTTCGACAAAATCAGTGCAACTCAAGATTCAATTTTACAACACAAATTGATTGACAGCCTTTTCTTTCGAAAAGGAACCGATGGTTTAAAAGCTATTCGTCAAGCAAGAAACTATACATCACAGGACTATATAGACGCAATCAATAGTTACCCAAAATTTTGGAATTCAATTAGGGAAAATACATTGAAAGCAGAACAACTTAGTCCTGAATTAGAAAGAGGCATCAGAAAATTCAAAGAAATCTATCCTGATTCAAAGCCTGCAAAAATCTATTTTACGCTAGGAGCTTTAAGGACAAACGGAACAACTATGGATAGCTTAGTTCTTATTGGGTCAGAATTAGCATTGGCAGATAAAAATACACCAACGAGCGAATTTCCTGAAAACCTATCACATTTAAGGAGCTACTTCGATTCAGAGCCAAGTAAAAATATTGTCTTTTTAAATATCCACGAATACGTCCACACTCAGCAGAAATCAACAATCGGAAATAGTTTGTTAGCTCAGACAGTCATAGAAGGTGTGGCGGAATTTTTAGCTGAGAAAGCATTAGATATCAACTCCCCAAACCCACAAATTGAATTTGGAAGAAAAAACGATGCAAAAGTTAAATCGAAATATACACTTGAAATGTTTTCACCATACTTATATAATTGGATTTGGAACAGTACTGATAATGAATTTGAAATGCGTGATTTGGCTTATTATGTAGGCTACGCAATTTGTGATAGCTATTACAATAATGCATCCGACAAAACAAAGGCAATTAAGGAAATGATAGAACTCGACTACAATAATGAAACTGACTTGATAGCGTTTGTTGAAAAAGCGGGATATTTTGACGAAACCTTAAATACCTATAAAGAAACGTTTGAGAATAGCAGACCAAGAGTAGTTGCAATAGAACCTTTTGAAAACAAGAACCAAAGTGTGGACTCAAAAATAAATAAAATCACAATTTTATTTTCCGAACCAATGAATCAACGTTTTAGAAACTTTAACTATGGTCCTTTAGGAGAAGATGCTCTGATGAGAATAAAAAATGTAGTTGGATGGTCTGAAGACGGAAAATCATTAACACTTGAAATAGAAGATTTAAGTCCTAATAATCAATATCAAATCACAATTGGTTCAGGATTTAGAAATCTTAAAAGTATCCCTCTCAAAGAATACTTAATCGACTTTAAAACGAAAGGGGAATAAAGCCAGCACATAACAATAGCTATAAGCAATAGCTCGGGTTTGGGCTGAAATGCGAAAGTTCGGGATTTATTTGATAAATTTGCTGAATAAAATAAAAAAATAAGGCTTATTTAGGCGCTACTGCTCATAGCCAAACCGTTGTACGCAAGCTGAAAAAAGCCAACCCACGCTCAAGCACATTTCATTTTGCTCGTACCTCACAAAATAAAAAGAGCTTTCACTTCCCCACCACCACCCAAAAATAAATTGAATAACTTGATATAAAAATCGCAAATTATTTATACATTTGCTAAAAATAGGTCAAATCATTTTTTGGTTAAATCATAAATATGGCAAGTTTCGGACATTTTTTAAAGACTGAAAGAGAGAAACGAGAGTGGACACAAACTGAATTTGGGGCAAAAATCGGAATAAATACGAGTGCTATAAGTCGAATCGAAAATGGTAGTCAAAAATTTAGTAAATCTAAACTAAAAGAACTTTCAAAGTTATTTAATATCGAACTACAACTAATAACTGACCTATTCTTTGCTGACAAATTTGCAAGAGAAGCATTCAAATATAAATGTTCGGATTCCATTTTTTCCGTTGCAGAGGATACAGCTAATTATTTGAAAAACACTAATACCAAACAAGGACAATTCAATTTTGACAATGAGTAAAAAATTTACAGCAATAGACTTATTTTCAGGTTGCGGAGGATTTTCATATGGATTTCAGCAAGCAGGTTTTCACGTTTTACTTGGAGTTGATAATACCGAAATTGCATTAAAAACATTCGAGAAAAACCACAATAATTCCAAATCATTATTACTAGACCTTCACGAAGATTCTTCAATTGACAAAATAATTGAAGCAACGAACAATAATAAAGTAGATGTAATAATTGCAGGTCCACCTTGTCAAGGGTTTTCTTTGACTGGCTCTAGAAAAGAAAATGATGAAAGAAATTCGCTCTTTTATTCTGTTTTTAAACTTGCGGAAAAAGTAAACCCAAAGGCAATTATTATAGAAAATGTTCCAGGTTTATTAACTCTTTATGGTGGCAAAGCGAAAAAAGAAATAATTGAGCTTTGTGAAAAAATGGGCTATAACTGCAACCCAAAATTGCTTTATGCACCAGATTATGGAGTTCCACAAATAAGAAAAAGAGTATTTTTTGTAGCATTAAGAAAGGATTTAGGAATATTTGAATTCCCTGAATCAACTCACACACCAGAAAGTTATGTTGGTTGTAAAGATGCAATTGGCGATTTACCTGATTTAGTTTCTGATTTAGGTGATGAAAAGCTTGAATATGATAAAAAGGCATTTAGTGATTATCAGAGAACAATGCGTAATGGTAATAAAGTTCTTTATAATCATTTAGGAACTAAACACACCGAACACGTTATTAATGTTATTTCACAAGTTCCAGAAGGTGGTAACCACAAAGATTTACCACCAGGAGTTGGTGATTCAAGAAAATTCAATGAAGCTTGGACTAGATACCATAGCTTAAAACCTTCAAAAACAATCGACACAGGACATAGAAATCATTTTCATTACAAATGGAATAGAGTTCCTAGTGTTAGAGAGAATGCTCGTTTACAATCATTCCCAGACGATTTTGTTTTTCTTGGCAATAAAACTCAACAATATAGACAAGTTGGAAATGCTGTACCACCAATGTTAGGTAAAGTATTAGGAGAACAATTATTAAAATATTTAGAGAATGAAGATTAACGTAATTGATTTATTCGCAGGATGTGGAGGTTTAACTGATGGTTTTCTTCAGACAGGAAAGTATAACACTTTAGCAGCTGTTGACTGGGAACTTCCAACAGTTCAAACTTTGAAAAAAAGATTATCTACTAAATGGAAATATGATTTAGGCAGAAATAATATTATCCATTTTGACATTCAAAGAACTGATGAACTGATTAATGGATTTAATGATGACAAGTATGGTCAAAATGTAGGTTTAGATGAACTTATTGGAAATAAACAAGTAGAATTAATTGTTGGAGGTCCGCCTTGTCAAGCTTATTCTATTGCAGGAAGAGTGCGTGATGAAAATGGAATGCAAGATGATTATCGCAATTACTTGTTTGAGAGTTATGTGAAACTTGTAAATCATTATCAACCAAAAGCATTCGTTTTTGAAAATGTAGAAGGTATTTTATCTGCAAAACCAGGTGGTATTCCTATTGTTTCCAGAATTAGAAAAGCATTTAATGAAATTGGTTATGAAATAACTGATAATTTAAGAGCTAATGCTCTTTTTGACACATCGTATTATCAAGTTCCCCAAAAACGAAAAAGAGTTATAATTTTTGGTGTTCCAAAAAATGAGTTTAGTCGTGGATTAATAAATTCATTTTACTTAAAAATGAAATCAGAAGCTAGTATTGAGCCATTAAATTCAAAAAAAGCATTTGAGTTTTTACCAAAAATATTTCCAGACAATAAAAATCAAAAACACTCGCATACGATAAAGTTAAATGGAATTCCACTGCCAAAAAATCACGAACCTAGAATGCACAATGAAAGAGATATAGAAATTTTTAGACTTCTTGCAGAAGACATTAGAAGTGGAAGAAACAAATATATTTCAAGTAAAGCCTTAATTGAATTATATAAAGAGAAAACAGGAAAAGAATCAAAATTTCATAAGTATCACGTTATCAGAGAAGATAAACCAAGTAATACAATACCTGCTCATTTATATAAAGATGGCTTACGACATATTCATCCTGACCCAGAGCAAGCTCGTTCAATAACAGTTCGGGAAGCTGCTAGATTACAAACCTTTGATGATGATTTTGAGTTTTTGGGTTCAAGAGGTGACCAATACAAAATGATTGGAAATGCTGTTCCGCCTTTGTTTTCAAAAAAAATAGCAGAAGTAGTACACGAATTACTAATTGGAAAAATGACTGAAAAACAAGGTCTTTTTAAACTCGAAACTGAAATTATCAATTAAAGGTGTTATATACTCAAGATTTAGAAGAACTAATATTTCATAGACATCAACTTCACGAAACTGATGAACTAATCGTACTTTCAGGATATCTTGGACCAAGACCTGTAGCTAGATTGGAAGAACTACCATTTAACTCAACTGTAATTTATGGAATGTATGGTTCAGAAGGCATAAGACCAAGTTTGCATAATTCATTAACAAACATTCAAGGAGAAGTAGACAACCTAAATATATTTTATTCGAATTTACCAGTACATTCAAAGTGCTATGTATGGCGAAGAAGAGGTGATATTATTCACGCTTTAATTGGTTCTGCAAATTTTTCAGTCAATGGATTAACTACACCTTTTAGAGAAATTTTAGCTGAAACCACCTTTGATACATTCAGACCTTTAAATGACTACATAGCTCATATTTTAAACAACTCTATTTCTTGTTTAGAGGTTGGAATGGAAAGAGTTGTAGAAGAACGTGAACAATTTGACCATTGTTTAATGACATTATTAGGTAGAAATGGTGAAGTCCAAAATGCAGCAGGATTAAATTGGGGACAAAACCCAAATAATCATACAACCCCAAACGATGCATACATAGCTTTAAGAACAAGTCATATTAGGGATTTTCCAAATCTTTTTCCGCCAAAACAAATTAACCCGCTTGAAGTTGATGGAAGAGGACGAATGCAAAGGCACAATGATTCTATTGAGATAATTTGGGATGATGGTCTAACTATGGAAGGTCTTTTGGAAGGTTCGCAACCAGTTGAAGGTGTAATTTATCCAAAACAAATCAGTTCTTTTCCTGTAAAAGCAGAATTAGGTGAATACATTAGAAATAGAATTGGTGTTCCACTTGGACAACCAGTAAGAAGACATCATTTGGAAAGATATGGTCGAACAGATATAGAAGTTTCTTTACTTGGTGACGGAGTTTATAAATTTGACTTTTCTGTATAAGCCAACGCACAAAGCCATACACATTTGCAATTCGCACGAGCCAACGCTTAAAGCAAAAATTGCAAAAGAGTATGTCTTTCGCCAACGCTGAATGACAATCTGAAAGGAAAAAAGCCAGCGTACAACATTGTATAAAAATAATAGCGGTTTAATCGCTAAAACGAAAGTGAAATATATAAATCAAACAACTGTAATAAACCGAAAAGTTAGTGCGCGAAAATCCGCTACTATTCTTATACTAAACCGTTGTAAACAATTATGGAAAAATCAAACTATCCAAATCTTGATAATCCATCTGAAGTAGCTGAAAAATTCGCAAATAAACTTTTAGGAAAAGGTTATAATTTAGATTTTTCTATCTCAAGTCTGGAAAAAGAAATCGATTTAATTCTGGAAAACGAGCTTCATAAAAGTTCAACGAATAAAGAAATATTAGAAGCTGAATTAACCGCCTATTTTGGCGAGACAATTTGCAGAATATTTGATGCTGAATGGAATGGAAAATATTCTGGAGCAAATGGTATTAATTTTTATTTATGTAAAATAAAAAAGGGGAAATTTGAGTTCTGGCCAAGTCATTTTTTTGGATATTATTTGAATAATGGAAAAGAAGATACTGGCACCTTCAAAGATTATTTACAATTTAGCTATTATTTCAAAGGAAATAAAAAGTTCACAGAAGACGGGCTACTAAAGAAAATAGAAAAAGCATAAATAACTGTTTACAACAACGCGTATAGTTTATACTACCGAATTTTTCCAGCGGAAAAATTCTCACTTTAATTAACTATATTTATTTCATGGAACAGTTCGTTAGCTCAGCCTTACGCTCTTTTCCAACGGAATTTTCGCCAGACAAGCTGGCTCATCCGAAACGCGAAGCGTTCGGCTGAATTCCGTACAAACCATACACGAACACGTTGTGCTTCATTTAAATCAAACATTAGTCAATGGCAAAAATCTTTAGAAAAATAAGACAGAATATGATTAAGGATAAAAAGGTCATTAATTATCTTCTTTATGCTATTGGAGAAATTATACTCGTGGTTATTGGAATTTTAATTGCGTTAAGTATCAATAATTCGAATGAATTGAAAAAAACACGAGATGCAGAGAAAGTCTATCTAAAAGAAATAAAGAGTGATTTAATTCAAGATACCTTATTGTTATCTCAAGTCATTCAAGATCACAAGTGGCGAATTGCTCAATTAATGTCTCAAGACTCTACTATTGACTTTATATTTGAAGAAATTATTGGAGAGCTTCCTGAAGTAGCAGGAGTATCTGAATTAGAATATATTTTCTTTACAGATAGAAAATTTCGACCAAAAATTGGAACTTATAATTCGATGATATCTGAAGGAAAATCAAATATTATAAGCAATCGTGAGCTATTTAATAATATTCAAAATATCTATGAATTGGAAGCCCAAAATATCATAACCATTGGAGAGGATGTGTTGGATCGTTCTAATGAATTACGAAATAAATATGCGTATGAAATAAGATATGGTGATTTTGGCTCACCTATTACAATTACTGACAAACGGATATTAGCCGATTTTTATATTTCATCGAGACAACTTAATTATTATACAAGGCAATCAGTTTTATTAAAAAAGAGCATAATAGAATTAATCGAGCTAATAGAAATTGAATACCAATCTTTAGAAAAGAATAACCAAAGCTAACTTAAGACATATATTTCTGTGCTTGTCATCCACTTTTAGTAATTGTAACAAATTTGAAACTTCCACGTCCTATTGTTCTAAACAATATAAATGAAAAATCAAATTCTACTATTACTTGCATTAGTATTATTTAGTGCCTGTAACAACTCAACTAAATCGAATAAAACTAATCAGCCAACTCTAAATGATTATCAGCTTGGCGAGAAATGGGTCTGGAAATATAAAGGAGTGACTACAGAAGGAGAAGTACGCTCTGATGGTAAAGATACAAGAGAAATAGTAGGTTTTGACGGAGTCCTAGGTATGACTATTGGAAAAGATACTATTCCCGTTACCGAAATCGTTAAACCAGATGTAAGCGAAACACCAAAGTACGATTGGCCTCTTGAAGTAGGCAAAAAATGGAAATATGAAAACAGTTGGACAAGTCAAGACGGAACTACCGGGAACCAAAGTCAGAATGCCGAAGTACTATCATACCAAGAAGAAACTGTAGAAGCAGGAACCTTTATGGCCTACACAATTAAATACACTGGAAAAACGACTAATTCCAGAGGATATAACGCAAATGAAACAGAAGTTTGGTTATATGCACCTGCTGTAAAAAACTTCATTAAACTTACTCAAAATCAAGGTGATTTTCACTACGTG
Source organism: Psychroserpens sp. XS_ASV72 (assembly GCF_041224425.1). Lineage (NCBI taxonomy): Bacteria > Pseudomonadati > Bacteroidota > Flavobacteriia > Flavobacteriales > Flavobacteriaceae > Psychroserpens > Psychroserpens sp. XS_ASV72. The sequence continues at coordinate 7,753 of NZ_JBGFGL010000059.1, forward strand.
GAGGAATTAATCGAATATTCAAAGCCACAATAAATAAACGAAAGCACAACAACGCGTATAGCTAATAGTGCGTTAAAGAACGCTCGCGGAATTCTAGCGAATTCCACTCTACTCCTATTACGTTTTTTTGCTATCTTACTAAGCGAATCACACAACTAGCCATACACGAACACGTTGCCCACAAGCTGAAAACTGAACAAAAATCAATGAAAGTTTTAGATTTTTTAGAATCAATTTGGAGATTTGCATTTACAAAAGCAGGTACGGAAATGGAAAAAATGTCCGAATCTGAATATAATGAAGCCTTCATAAACGGAAAATCTGATGAACAGATAAAAGTGACTTATGAAAGAGCTTGGAGTGCAAAAAATTTTGAAATAGAACTCTATTGGAAAAGAGCTAATTATTTCTGGGCTTTTCAAATTGCATCTTTTGCCGGTTATTTCACAATGATTGGGTCTGACGCTTACCCGAAAAACCCTCAAGTTCTTTATTTTATTGTTTGCATAGGTTTTATAACTGGAATGGCTTGGACTTTTACAAATAGAGGCAGTAAAGTTTGGCAACGACATTGGGAAATACACGTAGATATGCTTGAGGACAGAATTACAGGCCCATTGTATAAGTCTGTTACTTCACCTAAAACATTTTCTGTTTCTAAAATTAACGAAATCGTAAGTAGGTTTATACTCTCAATTTGGTTTGTGTTAGGAGTTAAATATTTTTCCGAACATATAATATTGTTCACAACTGATTTCAGTAATATTGATTATCAAGTTTGGCTGAGTAGCATTTTTGTAATCTATTTTACATTTTCTATGATAACTGGTTACGGTAGAGGAAGATTTGGGGAGAGAAAAGTTCAATTTTACAAAAGAAAATTTATTGTTGACCAAGAAAATCATACTAATTAATGGTTAGAAATATTACCAACTTTATAAACGAAATCAAACGATTAGGTTTAGTCGATGAGTATGAAAACTACTTTAGAGGACATTCGGACATTAGTTTCGAGCTTAAACCAAGTATTTATAGAGATGGTCTTATTTACAATGAAGATAATATTTTTAAGGAATCAATTAGTCGTGTTCCTTTAGAGTTTAACAATTCTAAATCAACAGTAGAAAAATTGGTAAAAATGCAACATTATGGCATTCCAACCAGACTTTTAGATGTAACTGCAAATCCATTAGTTGCGTTATATTTTGCTTGTAACAAAGATTTTTCTAAAAATGGTGAGGTAGTATATTTAAGAATCCCAAAAAATTATGTCAAATATTATGATAGTGATGTGGTAAGTGTTCTTTCAAACATTGCAAAAAGACCAGAGAACTTTGAAATAGATACAAGTACATCCAAGATTTCAGAATTCAATGATACTACAGCAATTCAGTATTTGCTGCACGAAATAAAAGAAGAAAAACCTTATTTTCAAAATTTAATAAATCCTAAACATCTTGAAGAAGTATTTGCTGTGAAAGTAAAACTTGATAACGAGAGAATTTTAAAACAGGAAGGAGCATTTTTAATATTTGGAATTGATGCTAATAAAATCAGACCAGCGAGAGTTCCAAATAATTGGGTTTTGAATAAAACGACAAAAGTAAAACTTGAAATTCCTGCAAATAGAAAACGTTCAATTCTTAAAGAATTAGCAACTTTCGGAATAAGTAACAGGACACTATTTCCAGAACTTGAAAATCAAGGAATATTTCTTATTGACAAGTATAAAAGAAAAACAAGTTAAAAAAAGCCAGTGGGCAACAACGTTTATAAAAAATAGCGGTTTAAGTACTTAAACAAAAGATAATGAATAAATTAGAGGTCATTGTTAAGCTGAAAAATTAATGAGTAAAATCCGCTACTTTTCATATACAAAACCGTTGGCAATAATATGGCTGAACATAACGAAAAAACGAACAAGTTGAATAAAACAGAAATTCTGACTAATCTATTGTGGACAGCATTCGGAATAATTGGCGGAATAAGTTATTACTCAAAATCGGAATATTTGATTTGCGGAATTATGTCTTTAAATGGAATTTTATATGCATACAAATTGATTAAATCAATAGCTGAAAAATGAAAAAAATACACTTTGGAAATTTGAATAAAAAGGATCGTTGGATTTTATTACCTCTGATTTTAATTGGGTTATTTCTAATAATTAATGGAGCCTTTGATATTATTGAATTTGCAAACCCTAAAATGAATAAATATTTGAACGCTGTCGGATATCTGATAGTCTTCGGATTTAGTACACAAATGTTCTGGTATCAGAATTATGTTCAGTGGAATAAAAGAGGAATCTTAATCAGAATAAAATCGTTCTTTGGGAAAAACATAAAATTCAAAGAAATAAAATCATCTGAATTGAATGAGAAAAAGTTGATTATAACAGAAACGTATGGAAATAAAATTGAGATTGATTTAAGTCACATAATAGAATCTGACATTGAAAGACTAATGGATATAATAAACAAAAATACTATTGCCAACAACGTATATAGCTCATAGCTAATCAGTTGCTTAATCGAAGTTAACGCATATTTGGAAAGTCGCCAAATTTTTAAATTTGACGATTTCCAATAAAAAGATAAATAGTAAAATTTAAAAATCTGGCTTGTGGATCAACCGAAAAATAATCGCTAATTTGCACGCTACGAGCCATATACAAAACCGTTGGTTGCAATAGCGGAATTAAAAACTAAGCGTAAAAGTCGTGCGAATTCCGAACTTTGAAAACAGCGGAACTTTGCGCAAAAGAGCTTAACGGAAATGAATTTAATACTCGAAACCGAAACGTAACGCTGAATTGAAATTGTAAAACGGAACTGTGCGCAGAAATTCACTCGAACGGAATTATAAAAACGTGAATTGATAATTTCTACTCTATCGAATTCCATAATTGCGGAATCAAAACGTGGAATTGAATAGTAAAACGTAAAACAAAACGCTGAATGAGCCTCAAAAAACTGAATTGTAACTGCAACCAACAAAGTATAAATTCAATTGCGGCTGAATTTCCTACGGAAATTCATTGCAATTTTCTATCTTTCAGTTTCAATCGGAAAATCGTACCGATTTTCCGCAACTGAAATTTATACGCTAACGTTGTAGGCAATAAACCAGTCTTCTGGTCTTCCCAGAGGGTTTCGGAACCCAATAATGGTCAGGACATCACTTAAAAATCCCCATGAGGGAATCTGGACACAGTCAGATTCCTCCTTGACAAGATTACCGATTGAGATC
>NZ_JBGFGL010000061.1:0-1104 GCF_041224425.1 Psychroserpens sp. XS_ASV72
CCTTGCGGTACCATAAACGTAACATACACCGTGACCGATGATTGCGGAAACAGCTCAAGCACCACCGTAACGCTTACTTTTGACGACGGGACCATCCCTGACCTCTCAAACTGTTCTGTCACTGACCAAACTGTTGAATGCGCTGGTGACGGAAACGAGCAGTTGGCCAATGACTGGAATGCCAATAATATTGCGGACCTTGAAACATGTGCCGATGACCTTGGCATAACAGTGACCTCTGACTATGATTTCGCAAACCTGGTCCCTTCTTGTGGACAGGCTGGTTCTATCGCTGTGACCTATACAATTACAGATGATTGCGGAAACGCAACAACACTCAGTGCGACACTGACCATTGAAGATACAACGGATCCAACATTCACGGTTCCTGCTGGAATTACCATCGAATGTGACCAAGATCCAACAGACCTAACCCTAACAGGTGATGTGACAGATGAGGCGGACAACTGTTCTGTGAACACTCTAGAGGCAACTTATACTGATTCTGTTGCCGATGGATCCTGTGCGAACGAATCTGTAATCACAAGAACTTGGACTCTTGTCGATGACTGTGGGAACGAGACTAACCTAGTGCAGACAATAAACGTCGTGGACACTACTGCGCCTACCTTTACGGTCCCTGCTGGTACCACTATCGAGTGTGACCAAGATCCAACGGACCTTTCCCTTACTGGTGACGTGACCGATGAAGCGGACAACTGCTCAAATGGATTGGAAGCAACATATTCTGATGCCGTGGCTGATGGATCTTGCGCGAACGAATCTGTAATCACAAGAACTTGGACACTTGTCGATGACTGTGGGAACGAGACAAGCCTAGTGCAGACAATAAACGTCGTGGACACTACTGCGCCTACCTTTACGGTTCCTGCTGGTACCACTATCGAGTGTGACCAGGACCCTACCGATCTTTCACTTACAGGTGACGTGACCGATGAGAACGACAACTGCTCAAATGGATTGGAAGCAACATATTCTGATACCGTGGCTGATGGCTCCTGTGCAAACGAATCTGTAATCACAAGAACTTGGACACTTGTCGATGACTGTGGGAACGAGACAAGCCTAGTGCAGACAATAAAC
>NZ_JBGFGL010000063.1:0-5389 GCF_041224425.1 Psychroserpens sp. XS_ASV72
AATCGGTAATCTTGTCAAGGAGGAATCTGACTGTGTCCAGATTCCCTCATGGGGATTTTTAAGTGATGTCCTGACCATTATTGGGTTCCGAAACCCTCTGGGAAGACCAGAAGACTGGTTTATTGCCTACAACGGTCTTGTGTATGGCTCGTTGCGTGTAAATTAGCGATTATTTTTCGGTTGAGCCACAAGCCAGATTTTTAAATTTTACTATTTATCTTTTTCTTGGAAAATCGTCAAATTTAAAAATTTGGCGACTTTCCAAATAAGCCTTAACTTCGGTTTAAGCGCTTGAATAGCAATGAGCTATACACGTTGTTGCCAGTAGTTTTTACTTTACTTTTATCATTACAACATATTCAGATAAAGTCTTTATTTGGTCAGTCAAACTTTTACTTTCAAGTTCCGAACTGTTTGGTAATTCAATTCTATCATTTGTTGAGTCAATTAATAATTTTAAATAACTCGTTTTAATTGCGTAGTTAGCATTATCTGCTAATTGTTTGTTTACTCCGGATGACGTTATTCCAACTAAATTTCCTTTTTCGTCAAATAATGGTCCTCCGCTGTTTCCTGGTTGAATAGGAACAGAAATTTGATATGTAGTTATATCTCCTTGAAATCCCGATTTAGAACTAATTTTACCATCAGTAAACTTAATTTCATTTCCCATTATTTGAGTTAGTGGATAGCCAAGAGCAAATACCGAAGAACCAACATCTTGAGTATTTGTTTTGAAGTTGTAACTTAAATTTGATAATGGTTTGAAATCCGAACTTGTAATTTTTAAGATTGCTAAATCATTTTGTCTGTCAGTACTTATTACCTTTGCTTCGTAAGATGTAGTTTTTCCGTTTTTTGTTACATCAATTTCAAAAACTTTTCCATCCTCGATTACGTGATAATTGGTAACTAAATAACCATTTTTATCAATAAAAAATCCTGTTCCCGAACTTTTCCATTCAGTTGCAAGTGAGTTATTTGCTTCGTCATAAGTCGGATAGATTTTTAAATAAACGTCTTTGTCTCTTCCATTCTCTGATAGACAAGACATTGTTGCTTTATCAAATGTGAGGATAATGTCTTTATTGTATGATTTGTTTAGCATAAACCAATCTGCTTTAAAAATTCCGAATTGTGCAGTCTTGATTAATGATGCTTTTATATCTCCTTCGTTCCAATTCGTACCACTTGCTCCAGAGAGATAAATTATTTTATAACCATTATTTTCTTTTAAAACAGCTAACTCATACTCCAAAGAAGTTCCAACTTTCTCATAAATTCCCTCAATGTCTTCTGAACCATTTTTTGTCCAATGTTCTTTTAGTTTTGTTTTAGTCCAATCTGTATCAGGTTTTCTCGACACATTATTATCTAAAATCCCAACATCGGTTAATGCTATAAATCTGTCTGAATTTAATTTTTTGGTTATTGGTTTATTTTCTTGTACCAATTTAAAACCTAATGACCTTGGTGTTCTTGCTTTTACTCTAAAGTAATAAAGTTGCCCTTTTCGTAAATTTAAGTTTATATCCTCTCTATAAGTTTTACCGTCAGTTATTGTCAATTTGGTTGGTTTTATATTGAATATTTTCAATTCTAAATGTCCGCCATTGTCAACAGGTGTTAAGTAAACATCATTAAGAAGTATTTTGACACAATCGTTGCAACCAATTGTAAAAGCCTTTGTTCTATAAATATTGATTGTTGCAAAATCATTTTGAGCGAAAGATAAATTTGCAAGTAGGATGAATATTAAAAGGCTGATAGTATTTTTATTCATTGATTTTTCGTAGTTCGTTTAAATTTGTTAAAAGCAGGTTGTTTTCTAAAAGTATTGTTGTGAATTTACCAGAATTCAAAGACATCTTTTTTCCATAAAATTCGGTTAGACTATTAATTTCTCCGTTTGTTTCTTTGAATAATTCAAGTTCTGCCATTTGATTATTTTGCTCAATTTTTCTTTCCAAAAATTCAATAAATTGTTCTCGGTTTAATTCCGCAATTGATTCCAATTCCGATTCATCATTTTTTAGTAAAACGGATTTAACTCTTTTTCTAATATGTTCAATGGTCATCTCGATTTTTAAATTACTGGCAACGGTCTCGTATAACCGTCAGTTACGGGTTAAAGTACGCAAATTTTTCGGTTTAGCACTGACGTTAGCAATTCCGAGTGGATTCGGACGTAGTCGAATCCGCCGTAATTGCGGTTATACATTGTTGGGCACAGTTTTTATTCAGTTCAATGTCACTTTACTTTACCATGTTAAATGATATTTTAATTCCTTCTATAACCATACTTGTTCCGATAATTGCAATAATTAGTCCCATTAATTTTCCAATTACTGAAATTACGTTGTCTCCAATCTTTTTTGCAATAAAATCACTTAAACTAAATGTTATATAAGTTAATAAACACATTATTCCGAAAACAAGTACTACTAATCCAATATGAATATAAGTAGAATGGGATGCGAAATTCATAGCTGTAACAATTGTTCCTGGTCCAGCTAAAATTGGTATAGCTAAAGGTGAAACTGCTATGTTTTCATCTATGTTAACTTTTTCTAGATGTTTAACACTTGATTTTTTGGATTGTAGCATTTCAAAACCTACATAGAAAATTAAAATACCACCTGTGATTTTAAAGGCAGGTATTGTTATTCCAAATAATTCGAATATAAATTTCCCTAAAACAACAAATACAGAAACAATGATAAAAGCAATTACTACAGCTTTTAAATTTATTCTTTGTTTCGTTTTTTTATCTGCACCTTCTACTAGTGAAAGAAATATTGGCATATTAGAAATAGGATTCATAATAGCAAAAAAGCCAGTAAAGACCGTAATTGAAAAAGTTAGTAGATTATCCATTTTATTTTTTTTCTGTCTTTTTATAAATCCATTCCATTAAAAAGCAAAATCCAGTAATGGCGATTGAGATTATTACACCAATACTATTTGATGTGTATTGTTGATTAATTAAAATTATTGTAGCAATGATACATAAAACGAAACCGATTAATGGAATTATTTTATTGCTTCCTGTTTCTTTTGATAATCTATACCCAACAAGGTTAAGGATACCAAAAATGAGTAGAAAACCAACGCTTCCTGCTGTTGATATACTTTCTAGTTTTAACACGTTGACTAAAATTAATGTTGCAACTGCTGTAATCATTAAACCAACAGGCTGATTCCAAAGATTTGCTAAAAAGTGATGCGGTAGCTCATCGTCCTCTGCAATTTCATAATTCACTTTACTACCTCCATAAAGAGATGCGTTGATGGCGGAAAATGTTGAAATTAATGCAGCTACTGTAATTATTGAAAAACCAAGTTTTCCTAACATTGGTTTTGCTGCTTCTGCCAAAACATAATCTTGTGCTGTTGCAATTTTTGCAAAAGGAAGTGAGCCTACAGTTACTAAAGCAATAATTATATATAGTATGATCACAAATATTACAGAATAGTAATAAGCTTTTGGAATATTTTTTTCAGGATTAACGATATCAGGTGCTGCATTAGCGATAAGTTCAAATCCTTCATAAGCAACAAAAATTACCATTCCGCCGGCAAACAACTTTATTGGTGCTTCCCAATTTGTGACTGCAAGTTGAGCAACATTTGGATTACCAATTAATCCATAAGCACCAATAAAAATGAAGGAAATTAGAATTACCAACTTGATAATTACTGCGTAAGATTCTATTTTGCCTACTACAGCAATACTATAATAATTAATCGCTGTAGCTAAAACAATAATTACACTTGCATAAATGTGTGAATCAATTATTTTGTCGTTGGTTAATTCGAATAAATTTGGTGCGTAAGACCCAAATGCCGAAGCATAAAGAGAGAGCATAATGATATAACTTATCCACAAGAGATTATTAATCCCTCCACTAAAAACTGATTTCCCGAAACCTTGATTGATGAATTTAACAGTTCCTCCTCTGTCAGGATATTTTTTTGATAGCTTAACATAACTATAAGAAGTGATTAATGCTAAAATTCCAGCGAATAAAAATGCTATTGGTGTTCCTCCTCTGGCGAGTGATACTGCAAGCCCAAGGACTGCAAAAATTCCACCACCAACCATTCCTCCAATTCCGATAGAAATAGCTTCTTTTAATCCTATTTGTTTATTCATATGATTTATGGTTTATCAAATTGTGCCCAACGGTTTTGGCTATGATACGTTGCGGAAAAATCCGCAGGATTCTTTCCGCCATAGCCGAAAGATAGTAAAATTGCAATGAAATTCCGATAGGAATTTCAGCCGCAATGGATTATAGCCGTTGTTGTGCATAGTGTTTTTTTATTCAGTTTGTTTGTTGTAATTCAATCCAGTTTTTATTCCGCTTATTGTTAGCAGGATTATTAAAATCAGTTGGATGATTAATAAAATGTAATAAGCATTATTCCATCCATTTCCAGCATTTTCTACAATTTCGCCACTCAAAGGTGGATATTCAGTCGAGCCAGGAATTTCTCGAATAGAATTTACCAATGTAATTAGAAATGTGAAAATCAAAATTAGAGTTATGTCCGAAATCATAAAAATCAGATTTGCGGTCAGGTTTTTAAAATTCCGCCTTAACATTCGGATTAGGTAAACACCAAAGAAAATCAGCGTTACATTCAGAACAATCAGATGAATATTCGCAATTACATAGTAAGTGTCGTGAACATTTATGTCAGTTACTGAATCAGAATTCATTCCACTAATTCCGAAAATCCAGAGTATTAAAATCAGCACGAAACTTATTGTTCCAATTAACCAAAATGTTTCTTTTTTTCTCAAATTTTAATTCAGATTACGGTTTTTGGAACATTATGCACAACGTAGACGTATATGCCACGTTGTTTGTTTTTCAGAAATTTACACAAAATTTATTACCTGAATAAATTGTTGGGTAAATTTAAAACCATGTGGCATATACGCAGTTGTGGGTAGTAAAAGCTTCGAATAGCCAAAGGCTTGCTTTTACGAAGTAAACCAGGCGCTACATCAGTGATTTTCCCATCAAGGGTTCTGTTCCGGAAAATTATTTTCTATAATCCGCCGATTATGGCAACTCATTTTTCGGATCGGAAACCAATGCCGACATGAAGATCCCTTGACATCTCTTTAAAAACCAAAGGGTACCGAAAATTTGACTTTGTCGAAAATTTTCTATACCTTGATGCAAGCTTACAGCGAATTCATTCGTTTGTGATAGTGGAACTCTCACACGATCTCAATCGGTAATCTTGTCAAGGAGGAATCTGACTGTGTCCAGATTCCCTCATGGGGATTTTTAAGTGATGTCCTGACCATTATTGGGTTCCGAAACCCTCTGGGAAGACCAGAAGACTGGTTTATTGCCTACAACGGTCTTGT
>NZ_JBGFGL010000064.1:0-416 GCF_041224425.1 Psychroserpens sp. XS_ASV72
ACAGGTTGTCTATGCACGCGTAGAGAGCGCTACGATAGCGACTGACTGTGCGACCCTTATAGAGGTGTTGTTGATAGTCAACCCGACGCCCCAGATTTTGGACCCGACGCCATTGGAGGTCTGTGACGATGTTTCTGCAGATGGTTTTGCACAGTTTGATTTGACAAGTAAGGATTCAGAGATCTTAGATGGATTGGACCCTGCACAATACTTAGTGACGTATTATGAGGTAGAGGCCAATGCAGATTTGGGGATTAACGCGATAGGGATCCCGACCTCATATACCAATACAACGGCATTTATGCAGACCCTATGGGTAAGGGTGGAGGACACGGCCAACGGTTGCCATAAGTTAACGACCCTGGATTTGGTCGTCAATGCACTTCCGGTGCTGGTCCAACCGAGTCCGTTAGAGC
>NZ_JBGFGL010000016.1:0-416 GCF_041224425.1 Psychroserpens sp. XS_ASV72
ACAGGTTGTCTATGCACGCGTAGAGAGCGCTACGATAGCGACTGACTGTGCGACCCTTATAGAGGTGTTGTTGATAGTCAACCCGACGCCCCAGATTTTGGACCCGACGCCATTGGAGGTCTGTGACGATGTTTCTGCAGACGGCTTTGCGCAGTTCGACCTGACACAGAAGGACGCCGAGATACTTGACGGCCTGGACCCTCTCCAGTATGTGGTGAGCTACCATGTCCTGGAGGACGATGCCGAGCAGGGCACCAACGCGATAGCGGTACCGGCCTCATATACCAATACAACGGCATTTATGCAGACCCTATGGGTAAGGGTGGAGGACACGGCCAACGGTTGCCATAAGTTAACGACCCTGGATTTGGTCGTCAATGCACTTCCGGTGCTGGTCCAACCGAGTCCGTTAGAGC
>NZ_JBGFGL010000028.1:0-346 GCF_041224425.1 Psychroserpens sp. XS_ASV72
TGGTACCACTATCGAGTGCGACCAGGATGCCAACGATTTGACGCTTACTGGTGACGTGACCGATGAAGCGGACAACTGCTCAAATGGATTGGAAGCAACATATTCTGATGCCGTGGCTGATGGCTCCTGTGCAAACGAATCCGTAATCACAAGAACTTGGACGCTTGTCGATGACTGTGGAAACGAAACAAACCTAGTGCAGACAATAAACGTCGTGGACACTACTGCGCCAGTGCTTACATTGCCTAGCGATGCTACCGTGGAATGTACCGAAAGTACCGATCCTGCAGCTACTGGAACGGCTACGGCCACCGATACTTGTGGTAACGTGACCGTAACTTATTCC
>NZ_JBGFGL010000031.1:0-254 GCF_041224425.1 Psychroserpens sp. XS_ASV72
AGGCAACTTATACTGATTCTGTTGCCGATGGCTCCTGTGCAAACGAATCCGTAATCACAAGAACTTGGACGCTTGTCGATGACTGTGGGAACGAGACTAACCTAGTGCAGACGATAAACGTCGTGGACACTACTGCGCCAGTGCTTACATTGCCTAGCGATGCTACCGTGGAATGTACCGAAAGTACCGATCCTGCAGCTACTGGAACGGCTACGGCCACCGATACTTGTGGTAACGTGACCGTAACTTATTCC
>NZ_JBGFGL010000032.1:0-220 GCF_041224425.1 Psychroserpens sp. XS_ASV72
GTCTCGTTCCCACAGTCATCGACAAGTGTCCAAGTTCTTGTGATTACAGATTCGTTTGCACAGGAGCCATCAGCCACGGCATCAGAATATGTTGCTTCCAATCCATTTGAGCAGTTGTCCGCCTCATCTGTCACGTCACCAGTAATAGAAAGATCGGTAGGATCCTGGTCACACTCGATAGTGGTACCAGCAGGGACCGTAAAGGTAGGCGCAGTAGTGT
>NZ_JBGFGL010000034.1:0-295 GCF_041224425.1 Psychroserpens sp. XS_ASV72
GCGGACAACTGCTCAAATGGATTGGAAGCAACATATTCTGATGCCGTGGCTGATGGCTCCTGTGCAAACGAATCTGTAATCACAAGAACTTGGACACTTGTCGATGACTGTGGGAACGAGACAAGCCTAGTGCAGACAATAAACGTCGTGGACACTACTGCGCCTACCTTTACGGTTCCTGCTGGTACCACTATCGAGTGTGACCAAGACCCCACCGATCTTTCCCTTACCGGTGACGTGACCGATGCTACCTCCCACTACCCCCCTACACTGCCAACAACATATCCCAATCCCA
>NZ_JBGFGL010000046.1:0-52111 GCF_041224425.1 Psychroserpens sp. XS_ASV72
TGTTAGGCCTGCCGCTAGCGTTCATCCTGAGCCAGGATCAAACTCTTCATCGTTAAATCTTAAATGTCGTTAAACGACACGATCGAATCGTTCGGTTCGGTACTCAAAATGGTCTATTCTTGTTTCTCGGAAAAGCCCCTAAGGGACTCTTCTCTACGCTGTCAATTCAATATGTTAATGAACTTTGTTATTCGCTCTGTGTAGTACCTCCGTACTTAAGCGGGTGCAAATATAAAACCCTTTTTTCTTTCCCGCAAAACTTCAAACACTTTTTTTTCGCTTTTTTTTCAAGCAACCAAAAAAAACGCTTCCGCTTTTTTCGAGGGTGCAAATATAGAACCATTAAAACATCTTATCCAAACTTTTCAAAACTTTTTTTTCCAAAAAAATAATCCTTAAGCTCACAACTCTATATAACAGGTGATTAGAATTAAGGTTTGAAAAATAATTAATGCACAACAACTCAACTTCATAATAGATTATATTGTGCAAAAAAATATAAGATGTTATCTTTGGCCTCTTAAATATCTATATAATACATGATAAATATTACTTTGCCTGATGGTGCTGTAAAATCATTTTCAGCAGGAACAACTCCAATAGAAATAGCTAAGAGTATTAGTGAGGGATTTGCAAGAAATGTTATATCCGCTAGTTTTAATAATAAATTAGTAGAAACTTCCACTCCATTAAATAAGGATGGCAACTTAGTTCTTTACACGTGGAATGATCGACAAGGAAAAGAATCTTTTTGGCACTCCACATCGCATGTAATGGCTCAAGCTCTAGAGGAATTATACCCAAATGTCAAGCTTACAATAGGACCTGCGATACAAGAAGATAAAGGCGACGGGTTTTATTACGATGTCGATTTTGGTGAAAATTCCATTTCCGAAAAGGATTTCAAAAAAATTGAAGATCGAATGATGGAAATCGCACGAGGCAAACACGATTTCAAAATGCGATCTGTATCAAAAGAAGATGCTCTTTCATTATATAAGTCACAAAACAATGAATTCAAGGTTGAGCTCATTGAAAACCTCGAAGATGGCACCATTACATTTTGTGACCATTCTACATTCACTGATTTATGCCGTGGCGGACATATTCCAAATACAGGAATTATAAAAGCAGTTAAATTATTATCAGTTGCAGGTGCTTACTGGCGCGGAGATGAAAACAACAAACAATTAACGAGAGTTTATGGCATTTCATTTCCAAAGCAAAAAGATTTGAAAGAATACCTTGATCTTTTAGAAGAAGCAAAAAAACGCGACCATAGAAAATTAGGTAAAGAGCTCGAATTGTTTTCTTTCTCACAACGTGTTGGACAAGGGCTACCTCTATGGCTTCCTAAAGGAGCAGCACTTAGGGAACGTCTAGAAAACTTCTTAAAAGACGCACAAAAAAAAGCTGGCTATGAAATGGTGGTGACTCCTCATATCGGTCAAAAAGAACTCTATGTAACCTCAGGGCATTTTGCCAAATATGGAGAAGACAGTTTTCAACCTATCAATACACCAGCTGAAGGTGAAGAGTTTTTACTTAAACCTATGAACTGCCCTCACCATTGTGAAATTTTCAACACAAGACCTTTTTCATATAAAGAGCTACCTAAACGTTACGCCGAGTTTGGTACCGTTTATAGATATGAGCAAAGTGGTGAGTTACATGGACTCACAAGAGTTAGAGGGTTTACGCAAGATGATGCTCATATATTCTGTACGCCTGATCAACTTGATGAAGAATTTAAAAACGTAATTGATCTTGTGCTATACGTATTTGGTTCATTAGGTTTTGAAAACTTTAAAGCTCAGGTTTCACTTAGAGACCCTGAAAATCCAGAAAAATATATCGGAAGCGATGAAAATTGGAAAAAAGCTGAAGATGCTATCCTAAATGCGGCCAAGGACAAAGGACTTGACTACGTTGTTGAAACTGGAGAAGCCGCATTCTACGGACCTAAACTTGATTTCATGGTTAAGGATGCCTTAGGAAGAAATTGGCAGTTAGGAACTATTCAGGTAGATTATAACTTACCTGAACGCTTTGAACTTACTTACAAAGGAAGTGATAACGAGTTACATAGACCCGTAATGATCCATCGTGCTCCTTTTGGTAGCATGGAACGTTTCATAGCTATTCTACTAGAACACACAGGAGGTAATTTCCCGCTTTGGTTGATGCCAGAACAGGCTATTATATTGTCTTTGAGTGAGAAATATGAAAAATACGGTGAAAAAGTTTTAAATTTGCTGAAAAATAACGAAATTCGCGCCCTCGTAGATTATAGGAGTGAAACTATAGGTAAGAAAATCCGTGAAGCGGAAATGAATAAAATACCTTTCATGATTATAATTGGTGAAAATGAAGAGAAAGAAAATAAGATTTCTGTTAGAAAACACGGTGGAGAGGATTTAGGCACAATTAGTGTAGATGAATTTACCGAAATCGTTAACAATGAAATCAAACGAACATTAAAAACATTTAAATAAAATAAGTTTAACTAAAATTTTTAAGCCATAGCCATACGTAAAAGACATAACCAAAAAAGAAGACAACAAGAAGATTTACACAGAATCAACTCTAAAATTCGAGCAGAGAAAGTTCGGGTTGTAGGAGATAATGTAGAAGTTGGAATATACCCAATTAAACAAGCTCTTGCCATGGCAGATGAGCAAGGTTTGGATTTGGTTGAAATATCACCAAAAGCAGATCCTCCTGTATGTAAGGTTATGGATTACAAAAAGTTTCTTTACGAACAAAAGAAACGCGAAAAGGCGCTTAAAGCTAAAGCTTCTAAGGTAACCATTAAGGAAATTCGTTTTGGACCTCAAACTGATGATCACGATTATGAGTTTAAAAAGAAGCATGCTGAAAGGTTTTTAAAAGATGGTGCTAAACTAAAAGCCTTTGTATTTTTTAAAGGACGTTCAATCGTCTTTAAAGAACAAGGTCAAATATTGTTGCTCAGACTAGCCCAAGATCTTGAAGAAGTTGGTAAGGTTGAGCAAATGCCTCGTTTGGAAGGTAAGCGAATGACCATGTTCATTGCTCCAAAAAAATCAAAATAATTAAAATAAGCGAAACGTAATAAATCTAGGAACTCATGCCTAAAATGAAAACAAATTCAAGTGCTAAGAAACGTTTTAAACTAACTGGCACTGGTAAGATTAAAAGAAAGCACGCTTTTAAGAGTCATATCTTGACAAAAAAATCTAAAAAGCGTAAGCTAGCTTTAACTCATGATACTTTGGTACACAAAGCAGATGAGGACAATGTTAAGCAAATGTTGCGTTTAAAGTAACACTTGCCTAACCGGTTAAAATAAATTATAAACCCTGGAGTTAGGCAAAAGTATTTAGCAAGTGTCTTTTTAGACCGCCTACTACAAAAAAACAATTAAAGAAATGCCAAGATCAGTAAATTCAGTAGCAAAAAGAGCCAGAAGAAAAAAGGTTCTTAAGCAAGCAAAAGGTTATTGGGGAAGACGTAAAAACGTTTGGACAGTAGCCAAAAATGCGGTTGATAAAGCGATGTTATATTCGTACAGAGACCGTAGAAACAAAAAAAGAACATTCCGTTCCCTTTGGATTATGCGTATTAACGCTGGTGCAAGACAACATGGAATGAGCTATTCAAGGTTTATGGGAGCTTTAAAAGCTAACAATATCGAATTGAACCGTAAGGTTTTAGCCGATTTAGCTATGAATCACCCAGAAGCTTTTGAAGCTATTGTAAACAAAGTTAAGTAAGGCACAACGCCTAAATAATAACAACATTTCGCTTATAAGAATCCGGTTAAATTAACCGGATTCTTTTTTTTAACCTTATATAAACATTAATGTAGAATCAGCTCTGTAATTTTGCCTCAAATAGATTGCTTATGAGAAATGTTAAGATGGTTATTTCTGATATGGACGGAACATTATTAAATTCAAATAATGAGGTTAGTCCTAAGTTTTTTGATATTTTCAAACAATTAAAGGCACAGAATATTGTATTTGTTGCCGCTAGTGGAAGACCCTACTATAGCATCGTTAATAAACTGAAGTCTATTGAAGCTGATATCATTGTCGTAGCTGAAAATGGTGGCATTGTTCTAAAAAATAAAGATCTGTTGTTATCTAATTCATTGAATGAACAAAATGTTTTCCGTTTAAGCAAAACCATTGACTCTATTGAACACACTTATCCTCTATTCTGCACACGTCACAAGGCTTATATCAAAAGAGCTTCCGAAGAGTTGATTCAGATATTTTCTGAATATTACACCAACTACACCATTATTGATTCCGTTGATGAGATTAAAGATGATGTCATAAAAATTGCGCTTTACAACACTGAAAGCTCCGAAAAGCACATTTATCCTCACGTGAAACATCTGAAATCTGAATTCAATGTTGTGGTATCAGGAAATCACTGGGTAGACATTTCAGATCTAACCACAAATAAAGGACATGCCATTAATTTTTTACAACAGCAATTCAATATCAAGCCTTCAGAAACCATGGCTTTTGGCGATTACAATAATGACTATGAAATGTTGCAACAGGCTGAATATAGCTATGCCATGTCAAATGCCCATAACCGAATAAAGAACATTGCTAAATACCAAACCAAAAGCAATGATGAATATGGCGTTGAAATGGTTCTCGAAGAGCTTATTGGCCAAATGCAGTAAGTACTAAAGTCCTACCACTAGCATTATTTCTATGCTCACAAAGGTAGACACCTTGCCAAATCCCAAGATTGAGCTTCCCTCCTGTTATTGGAATTTGAACTGAGCTGCCAAACAAGGACGCTTTGATATGCGCAGGCATATCATCAGCTCCTTCAAAAGTATGTTGGTAATATGGTAGGTTTTCTGGAACCATGGTATTGATATGGCTTTCAAAATCAGTTCTAACTGTTGGATCAGCATTTTCATTAATTGTTAAACTTGCTGATGTATGCTTGATAAACACATGAAGCATTCCTGTTTGAATGGATTTCAATTCTGGAATTTCTGAAACGATCTCATCGGTAATAATATGAAATCCACGAGGTCTAGCTCTTAATCGGAATTCTTTCTGAAAGCTCTTCATTCGTTTCAGATTAAGTTTTTTGTTTCTTTTTCTTCGCTGCTGGAAACAATACATTGTTGAGAATCAGTCGGTATCCTGGTGATGTTGGATGTAAATCCAATTCTGTTTTAGGATCACCAACTTTATGGGTGTAATCCTCAGGATCATGGCCTCCATAAAAGGTAAAAAAGCCTTTCCCCTTAATACCATGAATGTATTTAGCTTCACCATTGGTTTTGTTCTCTCCCATTACCAGCACGTTCGATTTGATCTCATCTCTAGTAAAGGAAGTTGTTTGTCCCATAAATCCTTTCACCAAAGCTGTATGGTTTTGGCATAACATCGTCGGAACTGGATCCCATTTAGCTGAAAATTCCATTAAGGAAAAATAATCTGTTGTTGGTGGAATTCGACGCTTTTGTGTCATATCGATAGAAGAAAACTCGTAGACATTCGGATTGCGTTCCAAAAGGTAATCTGTAAAAGCAAAGGTTCTTGAGTAATCTATTTTACTTTGATAGTTAGGATCACTTCCATCGCCATCAAACATAGGTTCACAAATGTCTACGCCTTCAGCAGAAAGCGCAATATCAAAACTATCTGTGGCACTGCACATGGCAAACATAAATCCACCACCAATCACATAATCACGAATCTTTTTGGCAACAGCCAATTTTTCCTCAGAAACTTTATTGTAACCCAAACGCTGCGCTAAGGCTTCTGCTTCTTTCTTTTCCTCAATATACCACGAAGCAGATCGATACGCTCGATAGAATTTTCCATATTGACCTGTAAAGTCTTCATGATGCAAATGCAACCAGTCAAAAAGCAACAGACCATCATTTAAAACTTCTTCATCATAAACCGTTTCATAAGGAATTTCGGCATAGGTCAATACCATCGTCACCGCATCATCCCAAGGTTGTAAACCTTTTGGCGTATAAACTGCAATTTTAGGTGCTTTTTCCAAAACAACGGCCTCCATATTTTGTGACGGACTGGCAATGAGCTCTAGAATCTCTTCAGCTTTCGAATTGGAAATCGCCTCAAAACTCACACCTCTAATGGTACATTCGCGTCTGATCTCCTCTGCATCTGGCAATAAAAAAGAACCGCCTCTGTAATTCAGTAACCATTTAACCTTTAGCTGTTTTTCTAATGTCCAATAAGTGACACCATAAGCCTTAAGATGGTTTTCCTGACCTTCGGCATCCATAGGAATCAAAATATAGGAAGCATAACTTGAAATGCTAATAAATAACAGACATATTAGGGCAATACTCTTTTTCATACTTGAAATATAGTCAAAATTATTGCTAAACTAAACGCTTTAAGATAGTTTTAGGTTTTTTGAAGATTGCATTTAGGACAAAGCCATTTCCGAAAGTTTCCTATAATACAACTGACAAGATTCTAAAAGGGAGTTCAAACGTTCTGGAAAAGGTTCTGTCTTGGGTTTATACTTTTCAAATCCAGACGAGTTATGCACACTTTTATACCAATATTTGGCCCAAATACCATCTTCTGGTCGTTGTTGCGGTTTCCATTTGAGCATTCTTTCATCAAAAGGAATATTGATAAATTCACATAATTGCTTTAGAACATTCCTTGGATTCTCTAAGACCTTCTTAGCATCTAATACAACATATTTTATGGTATTGGCTTCAAAGTAATCTATTAGTTCTATATGCGATTGATAACCTACATCTTCCATGCTTGGATTCTTGATTACCTTGTCGAAAGATGGCAGCATATCTCTTGGATCACGCGTTAAAATCACATGTATCATATCTTTCATAAAACTTCTGTCTAAATCCAATAGATGATGCGTCATATTCTTAAAAAAAAGAATTGGTTTTTCTGAATTAGCTAACATAAAATCCACTACTTTTTGCCCATCAGTTTGCATCGTTTTTAAAACCTCATCAGAACCTGGATGATACTCTTTAGCAGTACTATTCTTTAGGTAATACCCGTAAAGCGGCTCATCAAAAACCTTAGTATCTTCACGTTGGGCAAAACTGTACATTAGAGCTGTTGATATATTTCGAGGCCCAGACCATAATGCTATTCTTGCAATACTATCCTTTGACATTGGAAATGTAAGTTTTAATTAGCTGATGATAGTGAGCTGACAAGGTTCTGGTTAAACTTCCAAAAGTACCATTTCCAATCTGTCTTCCATCGATTTTGACAACAGGTGTCAAACCTCCAAACGTTCCTGTCACGAAGGCTTCATCTGCTCCATACACATCAAACAAGGAAACGTTTTTTTGGTGACAAGGAATATCGTGAATTTTACAAACCTCTATCACTTTAGCTCTCGTGATACCATTCATACAATATTCGCCTGTAGAAGTCCAAACCTCTCCATTTTTAATCATAAAAAAATTGGTTGCATTGCAAGTCGATATAAAACCATTGACGTCCAGCATCAAGGCTTCATCTGCTCCAGCTTCAATAGCTTGAATCAATGCTTGAACTTCGTGGAGCTTACTGTGGCAATTCAATTTAGGGTCTAAATAATCTGGTGAGCCTCGTCGTATGGTACTTGTGAATAATGTGATTCCTTTTTCTTTTGTTTCTGAAGAGGCTTTCTTATACTCTGGAACAATCACAATATTAGGTCCTGAAATTGTGAGTCGAGGATCTTGAGAAGGCGTTTTTTTAATGCCACGAGTAATCATAATACGTACATGGACATCATCATGCATATCATTTTTCTTTAGAACCTTTTCAACAGTCAGCTTTAATTCATTTTTACTGAATGGAAACTGCATACCAACAGTGGCTGCTGCAGTCCATAAGCGCTCAAGATGATCTTCCAAAAAAACCAAAACACCTTGGTGAAGTCTTAAGGCTTCCCAAATGCCATCACCTACTAAATAACCACTGTCAAAAACTGAAATTTTTGCTTCTTCACGCTTATAGAAATCACCATTGATATATACCAAAATATCATTATTTCGAGTATCGTCAACCGCATTATGAGTACCATGTATCATAGAAACCAATTTAGGATTCTGAAAGATACTCAAAAAAAAGAATTTGGATGATCTTATTTTAAGTTGGTAATGGAACGTTCCGGACCAGAAAGTAGAGAGGCAATAACTTTTGTGCCTTTAAATTGTTCCAAAATGATTTTCATGAAAACAGTTATTGGTATGGCCATAATCAAACCTGGAATACCCCAAATGTAACCCCAAAGCATAAGCATGATAAGCACCATGATAACGTTTATGGAGAATGATTTTCCCATAAAAATCGGCTCCAATATGGCTCCAAATACAACTTGAACACCAGTAATAGACAGAATAAAGAAAAACAGCGTACTTGTTGGATCTAATTCTACAAAGGCAAAAATGGACAATAAAATCACGGAAATAAACGATCCAACCATTTGGACAAAATTGATCAGGAAAGCAAAAAGTCCCCAAAAAATTGGAAAGCTTACATCAAAGAATACACAAGCCAAGCCAGTGAATATGCCAGTTAACAAACTCACTAAAAACTTAACCTTTATAAAGGTGATCAAGTCTTTTTCAATTTTCATGAAAGCTTTTATTGAAGTATGCTTACGTTTTAAAATGGTGTTGTTCATCACCTTATGCATGTTGATCGATTCTGATAACCAAAGAATGGTAAAAAAAACAATCATAAGAATATTAGTTGCAAACTTTCGAATGAAATCGAAAGTCGAACCTATGTTCTCTTTTTCAAAGAATTGAGTGAAGAAATTACCTTCAGAAGCATAATCTAAGCCGAATTCCTCCTGTAAATATGCCATCAACGCATTGATTTTCACCTCAGCCTTAGCCATAAAAGCATCGTTGCTGGATAAAATTTGTTTACTTGATAGCTGAACAAGTTCTATCCCTATAAATACACCTATGGCGATTAAAGCTATGACAATAAAAATACTCAAAACCCTAGGTACATTTCGCCTTCCTAACCAACGCATTAAAGGCAAAAACAACAAGGCAATAAACATCGATGAAATTAATGGAATGAAGATAAAGGATAATATCTTCAGTAAATAAAAGACCAAAGGAATAACAATAAATAACAGTAAGATATTCGTGGTGCGTCTTTCTTCTAACATCAGGTGTTTTGGTATTTTTTGAATGCGCAAAATTAAGTCAAAAACTTCATCCTCACATCTTAAATTATCTTAAAATGGCACGTCATTATCATCTTCTTCTGGCGCATCAAAAGCATCTGAAGCAGAAGGGAAACTATCTGGTTTAAATGTATCATCATTGGCGGCCGCATTCATTTTGGAATGGAACTCACCAAAAGGCGTATCAAAATCGTCCAAGTTATCAAACTTACCTAAGTGTCCGATGAATTTCAATCGGATGTTATCCAATCCACCATTTCTGTGTTTTGCCACGATAAATTC
Source organism: Psychroserpens sp. XS_ASV72 (assembly GCF_041224425.1). Classification (NCBI taxonomy): domain Bacteria; kingdom Pseudomonadati; phylum Bacteroidota; class Flavobacteriia; order Flavobacteriales; family Flavobacteriaceae; genus Psychroserpens; species Psychroserpens sp. XS_ASV72. Next base: position 9,469 of record NZ_JBGFGL010000046.1, read on the forward strand.
ACCCTGACCTTCAGTAGGTGAACGATCTTCATCATCCCATTCATCAATTTTGTAATATTCTGGTCTGTAGATGAAACTTACAATATCGGCATCCTGCTCAATAGCTCCAGATTCACGTAAATCTGATAATAACGGACGCTTACTTCCACCACGTGTCTCAACCGCACGCGATAACTGGGATAAAGCAATAACTGGAACATTCAATTCTTTAGCCAAAGCCTTTAGGTTTCTAGAAATGGTTGATATTTCCTGCTCACGATTTCCTCCTTTTTGGCTTCCACCTGCTGTCATCAACTGAAGGTAATCAATCACAATCAATTTGATGCCATATTGAGAAGCCAGACGACGTGCTTTCGCTCTTAAGTCGAAAATAGACAATGATGGTGTATCATCAATAAAAAGTGGTGCTTTCTCTAAGGTTTTAACTTTCACGTTAAGTTGTTCCCATTCGTGTTTTTCAAGCTTTCCTGTTCTTAATTTTTCTGAGGACAAACCCGTTTCAGAAGAAATCAGACGCGTAATCAACTGTACAGAAGACATCTCCAAAGAGAAGAACGCTACAGGAATATTACTTTCAACCGCAATGTTTCTAGCCATGGTAAGTGTCAAGGCTGTTTTACCCATACCAGGACGAGCAGCTACGATGATTAAATCACTTGGTTGCCAACCTGAGGTTAGTTTGTCTAGCTTAGTGAAACCAGAAGGAATACCACTTAAACCTTCCTTGTTTGAAATCTCCTCGATTTTCTTTTTGGCTTGAATCACCAAACTTTGGGCTGTTTCAGTAGACTTTTTAACATTACCCTGTGTGACTTCATAAAGTTTAGCTTCAGCATTGTCCAACAAATCGAAAACATCCTTAGTTTCGTCGTAAGCTTCTTCTATAATCTCGTTGGAAATCTTAATCAAGCTTCGCTGAATAAACTTCTGAAGAATGATACGTGCGTGAAATTCAATATGTGCTGAAGAGGATACTCTTTGTGTTAATGAAATAAGGTAAAAATCACCTCCAACCATGTCCAGTTTTTCATCTTTCTTTAACTGACTCGAAACCGTTAATAAGTCGACAGGCTCACTATTTTCAAATAATTTGAAAATAGCCTCGAAGATGTATTTATGGGCATCTTTATAAAATGCTTCTGCACTCAGGATATCGATGACCTCATCGACTCCTTTTTTGTCAATCATCATTGCACCAAGCACAACTTCCTCTAAATCAATAGCTTGAGGAGGAATTTTTCCTTTCTCTAAGGAAATAATTGTGCTTTTATCAACTTGAAAGCCTTTTATTGGGTTGGGTTGTTTCATAACTGCGAATGTAACCAAATTCTATGGTTTTGGAACATTTCAATTTTAACAAGTGTTCAACAATTAAACTGTTGATAACTTAAAAATATTGTTGATATCCACAAAAAAAACCGAAACAAATCGTCTCGGTTTTTTTAATCCTTAATATACTGTGGATTACCCTTTAAAAACTCCCATATTGAGATATTTATCCATACGCTGATCCACCAAATCTTTTGGTGATAAGTTTTTCAATTCCTCATAAGTTTTAACGATCGCATCTCTAACCGATAAAAATGTTTTTTCACGATCTGTATGTGCACCTCCAAGCGGTTCTTTTATGATTTTATCTATGAGTTTTAATTTCTTCATGTCTGGAGCAGTTAATTTTAACGCTTCAGCAGCTGTTTCCTTGTATTCCCAACTACGCCAAAGAATTGAAGAACACGATTCAGGAGAAATCACTGAATACCATGTATTCTCTAACATTAGAACGCGATCTCCTACACCAATTCCCAAAGCACCACCAGAAGCTCCTTCTCCTATGATTAACGTAATGATTGGCACTTGAAGTCGCGTCATTTCCAAAATATTTCTTGCAATCGCTTCTCCTTGTCCGCGCTCCTCAGCTTCAAGTCCAGGATAAGCACCAGGTGTATCGATAAGCGTTACCACAGGAATATTGAATTTTTCTGCCGATTTCATCAAACGCAAAGCTTTTCTGTAACCTTCTGGATTAGACATTCCAAAATTTCTATACTGTCTGGTTTTGGTATTATAGCCTTTTTGCTGACCGATAAACATATAGGTTTGGTCGCCTATTTTTCCTAAACCACCAATCATGGCTTTATCATCCTTCACATTTCTATCGCCATGAAGCTCTAGAAACGAATCACCACATAAGGCTTTTATATGGTCTAAAGTATAAGGTCGATCTGGATGTCTTGAAAGCTGCACACGTTGCCAAGCCGTCAAGTTTTTATATATGTTCTTTTTAGTCTCGAGTAATTTTTTTTCAATCTTCTTACAAGTTTCCGTAACGTCTACATCACTTTCCTCTCCAATGATTTGACATTTTTCCAATTGATCTTGTAATTCTTTAATGGGAAGTTCGAATTCTAAATATTCCATTGAAACAAATATTAGTTATAGTTAGCGTACAAAACTACATATTTTTTAGATTGTACGCATTAGAAAGGTAAGTTCATTATAGAGGTTATACAAATGTAATAATTATGGACAAGAATTAAAATTCAAGAGTTCAGTTACTTAGGCTGATTCTTCGCTTTTCGTTTATAATTTTTCAAAAAAGCATCTAATAAAACAACTATAAGAATTAAAAATGCACCATGATAAAATTGTTGGCTCATGATCTCTGTTTCAGGGAATAAAAGTAAGGCAAGCGTAATACCATAAACCGGTTCGAGATTGTAGGTTAAGATTACTGTATACGGACTTATCGTTCGCATGATTTTTACGGAACCAATAAAGGCATAAGCAGTGCAAACGGAAGCCAGAATAAGAAGGTAAATCCAATCTGAAGTTGAAAGGTTAAAGAACTCTGTATCAAATCCGCCTTGGAATACCATAATGAACACTGTTAAAAACAACACACCACTGATAAATTCATAAAAAGAAATGACTGTAGCTTGATGCACTTCAATAAACCTTCCATTGATCACGGCAAATAAGGTTGATAACAAAGCTGAAACAATTCCCAATACAATTCCATTTATATATCTTATCTCACTTTCAGTAATTAAAACAACTCCTAAAACAACAATGATTCCAAACACAATCTCATACCATATAACACGTCTTTTATAAATAATGGGCTCAATAAAGGAAGCAAAAAAAGCACCTGTTGAAAACATAGATAGGGTTATGGAAACGTTCGATTGGTTAATGGCTTCAAAAAAGGTAATCCAATGCAAGGCGATAATAATACCTGCACCAAAAAACTTTAGTTTCGTTTTGAAGTCAACCTGTATTTTAAGTTTGATGATTTTTATATAACCAAACATTAAAATACCAGCTATAAGCATGCGATACCATACCAAAGCTGAGGATCCAATCGAAATCAATTCACCCAATATGGCTGTAAAGCCAGCAATAAATACCAAGAAATGTAAATGTAGATAATCCTGAACCTTAACGTTTGGCATTGTACAACAGATATATCGCTAAGATACCAAAAACCATATTAGGAAACCATACTGCTATGATAGGAGAAAAATCGGACTGTTCTGCCATGACGCCAAAGACTTTATCAAAAAACACAAACACCATCGCGATAGATATTCCAAAGGCAAGATTGATACCCATTCCTCCTCGTCGTTTCACAGAAGATACCGCAACGGCAATGATTGTAAGGATAAAGATTGACACAGGCAAACTCCACTTTTTATACTTGACCACTTCGTATCTACCAATATTTGAAGATCCTCTTTGCTTTTCTTTTTCAATAAAACGATTAAGTTCATTATACTGAAGGGTTTCAGCAATGTACTCTACTGGTGTAAGGTCATCAACATCAAAAGCAAATAAGGTGTCCATTCTCCGACCAGTTTCCACAATATCACCATGTTCACCTATTGTCCTTTTTGTATAATTGACTAGACGATAAGTTGAATCGTTATAAGTGATGGAATTTGCTGACAATTTATAGGCCAATTTATTCCCTTCGAAATGTTCTAAGGTGAACATATTTCCACGTTTATTTTGCGGGTTGAAATTGCTCACATAGATAAAATCGTTATCGTTTATCTGTCTGAAGATGTTTTGGGTCTTAACAATTCCTTTATCACTTTTAAGGTATTTGTATTTGAATGTATTAAAGCCTTTACTTGCTTTTGGTGCCCAATATAGTCCGAGCATGAGGGCAAAAAATGAAACAATGGTTGCACCTATGATGTAGGGTCTTAAAAATCTGTAGAATGACACACCCGAACTCAAAAACGCTACAATTTCTGTGTTATTGGCTAATTTGGAGGTAAACCAAATCACCGAAAGAAACAGAAAGATAGGAAATAATAGATTGGCAAAATATATGGTAAAATCAAAATAATATTGTGCTACCGCTGGAAAGGGAACTTCACGTTCTAAAATCTTACCAATTTTTTCTGCGAGATTGACTGTTATTCCAATAGGAATAAACAAAAGCAACATCATCAGGAAAGTGAATAAGTAACGTTTTAATATGTACCAATCAAGAATTTTGAGCATTATAAACGTTTATCCATTTGTTTAACCATCTTGTCTTTCCAAGACCTAAAATCTCCAGCTAATATATGTTTTCTGGCTTCTCTTACCAACCAAAGGTAAAATCCGAGATTATGTATGGTTGCAATTTGTTTTCCCAACAACTCATTAACCGTAAATAGATGCCGTACATAAGCTTTGCTATAAGCAGTATCAACAAATGTTATTCCCATTTCATCTATAGGCGAAAAATCTTCAGCCCATTTGAGATTTTTGATGTTTATTGTTCCATGAGCTGTAAACAGCATCCCATTTCTAGCATTCCTTGTGGGCATCACACAATCAAACATATCGACACCTAAGGCAATATTTTCTAGAATATTGATAGGTGTTCCCACACCCATTAAGTAACGCGGCTTATCTTTGGGTAAAATATCGCATACAATATCGGTCATTTCATACATCTCTTCAGCTGGCTCACCAACCGAAAGTCCACCAATGGCATTTCCCTCTGCTCCAACATTGGCGATATATTCAGCAGATTGTTGTCTCAAATCCTTATAGGTACTACCTTGAACTATTGGGAAGAAGGTTTGTTCGTAATCGTATTTAAAAGGCACTTTCTTCAAATGCTCCAAACAACGCTCTAACCAACGATGTGTCATGTGCATCGAACGCTTTGCATAATGGTAATCACATGGATAAGGTGTACACTCATCAAATGCCATTATGATATCTGCTCCAATACTGCGCTGGATTTCCATGACATTTTCAGGCGTAAAAACGTGATAGCTACCATCAATATGAGATTTGAATTTTACACCTTCTTCCTTAATCTTTCGGTTAGCAGAAAGTGAATAGACTTGATAACCTCCAGAATCGGTTAAAATATTTCTATCCCAATTCATAAATTTATGAAGTCCACCTGCTTTTTCGAGAATTGGTGTTTGAGGCCTTAAGTATAAATGATAGGTGTTTCCTAAAATAATATCTGGATTGATATCCTCCTTAAGTTCACGCTGGTGCACTCCTTTTACTGAAGCCACTGTTCCAACAGGCATAAAAATAGGCGTCTTAATCTTACCGTGATCTGTTGTGATAACACCTGCTCTCGCTTTGCTTTGAGTATCAGTTCCTAGTAATTCAAATGTCATATATAATTTTCCTAGATGGGCAAAGATAACCATATACTCAAATTATGGTCTTAAACATTTAATAAAATTGTGACTCCTTCTACCAAAACAATTAGAGTATAATAAAATTGTTAGCAAATGCTGAAAATCGTTAATAAGTGATATGCATCAATTTTTGAATAGGGACTTGAAACCATTATTTTTGGGCTTTTAAATCACTCACACTTTTTTTATGCCAAACACACAAGAATTAAAAGATTTAACAACACAGGTTCGCAGAGACATCTTGCGAATGGTTCATAAGGTAAACTCAGGTCATCCAGGTGGTTCATTAGGTTGTGCTGAGTTTTTTGTTGCACTCTATCAAGACATTATGGATAGAAAAGAAGGTTTTGATATGGATGGTATAGGTGAAGACCTATTCTTCTTATCAAATGGCCACATTTCTCCAGTATTTTATAGTGTTCTAGCCAGATCAGGTTATTTTCCTGTTGAAGAATTAAACACTTTTAGATTGATCGATTCCAGACTTCAAGGTCACCCAACTACCCACGAAGGATTGCCAGGCGTGAGAATTGCTTCAGGTTCTTTAGGGCAAGGAATGAGTGTTGCCATTGGTGCTGCTCAAGCAAAAAAACTCAATAACGATTCTCATTTGGTTTATAGCCTTCATGGTGATGGTGAATTACAAGAAGGACAGAATTGGGAAGCGATTATGTATGCTGCAGCCAACAAAGTTGACAACCTCATTTCAACCGTAGATTTAAACGGACAACAAATTGATGGTTCTACCGATGATGTGTTAGCTATGGGTGACTTAAAAGCGAAATTTGAAGCTTTTGGTTGGACTGTGGTCGAAATAGATAAAGGAAATGATATTGAAGCGATTTTAGAAGGAATGGCTAAAGCCAAATCACTTGCAGGTAAAGGAAAACCTGTTTGTGTCCTTTTAAAGACCATAATGGGTCATGGTGTCGATTTTATGATGTATACACATGCATGGCATGGAAAAGCACCTAATGACGAACAACTGGAAAATGGATTGCAACAAAATCCTGAAACCTTAGGAGATTATTAATACGGCAAAAAGAATTCAATGAAAACATATACAAATACAGGAAATAAAGATACTCGCTCAGGATTTGGAGCTGGACTTACCGAATTAGGCAAAACCAATGAAAATGTGGTTGCACTCTGTGCAGATCTTACAGGCTCTCTAAAGATGAATGATTTTGAAAAAAATCATCCGGAGCGCTTTTTTCAAATTGGTATTGCTGAAGCCAATATGATTGGTATTGCTGCTGGAATGACTATTGGTGGTAAAATTCCATTTACTGGTACATTTGCCAATTTCTCTACAGGGCGTGTTTATGATCAAATTAGACAAAGTGTGGCTTACTCTGACAAGAATGTTAAAATCTGTGCTTCTCATGCTGGTTTAACTCTTGGTGAAGATGGTGCAACTCATCAAATTCTTGAAGATTTAGGCTTGATGAAAATGCTTCCTGGCATGACAGTCATCAATACCTGTGATTTTAATCAGACTAAAGCTGCTACTATTGCCATTGCCGACCATGAAGGCCCTGTTTACTTGCGCTTTGGAAGACCAAGTGTGCCAAATTTCACTCCAGAGGATCAAACCTTTGAAATTGGAAAAGCGCTGCATCTTATTGAAGGAAGTGATGTGACAATAGTTGCAACAGGTCATTTGGTTTGGGAAGCACTTGAAGCTGCAAAAACTTTAAATGAAGAAGGCATCTCTGCTGAAGTAATTGATATTCATACTATCAAACCTTTAGATGAAAAGGCGATACTAGACTCTGTATCTAAAACCAAATGTATCGTAACCGCAGAAGAGCATAATTACTTAGGTGGTTTAGGCGAAAGCATCTCTAGAGTCTTAGCACAACACCAACCTGCTCCACAAGAATTTGTAGCTACACACGATACCTTTGGAGAATCTGGAACACCAGAGCAACTTATGGAAAAATATGGCTTAAATGCTGAAGCTATTGTTAAAGCTGCTCAAAACGTTTTGAAAAGAAAGACAAGCTAAACAACATGAAATAATTTTCGTTTGGCAACGTTTTTGATAATGTACATCAAAATCGAAAAACGAATATTATGAAAAGTTTTCTAAACTTTCACGAACTCTTATTCAATAGTAATAAAAATGTCGTGAGTAAAAAATTAGTTGTTAGCAGTATTCTTATCGTTATTGTGTCTTTTGGTGCAATGGCTCAAAAAGGTCCAGCATTTGGTATCAAAGCTGGATTAAATTACAACGCCAATGGTGATTATTTTGAATCTATTGGAGACAATGCCCAAAACCCTGATCGGAATATCGGATATCACATTGGTGCTTTTGGAAAATTTGGAAATCAGTTTTTTCTAAGACCTGAATTGGTTTACACAGCTACTAAAAGTAGTTATGACAGTGATGATTTTTCTATGAAAAAAATTGATCTGCCGCTATTGGTTGGAGCTAAAGTAATTGGTCCTCTCAATGTTTTTGCAGGACCATCCTTACAGTATATTTTGGATACAGAATTTGAAGGTATCACTATAGATGATATTGAGAACGATTTTTCAATTGGACTTAACTTTGGTATCGGATTAACACTTAACAAAGTTGGTATTGATTTGAGATATGAAAGGGGCTTTAGCGAAAACGAAGCCGTTTTTATCGACAACAATTTAGGCAATGGCATCGTTAGCAGAATAGATACACGTCCTGATCAATTGATTCTTAGTTTGTCTGTTGCTTTTTAAGACAGTATATCGCACAAAAAAAACCGCTTTTTAAGCGGTTTTTTTATTAACTTTCTTCTTGATTTGAAATTGCTGTACTACGATCTAAATAATTTGGAATAGTATCTCCATCGGTATCATCGTTTGTTGGATCTCCATCGTTGTCTAAATCTTCAAATCGTGTTCCAACACCATCACCATCATCATCTGGATCAAAAAAGTCTGGAACATTATCACCATCTGTATCATCACTAAAGATGTTTTTATCACCATCCAAATCCTCTAAATGTGTCGGTACCAAATCAAAATCATGGTCATTTTCCTGTGCTCTATATAGTTCAAACTTGAAAATTAGATTTTCATAGACGTTTATCCCAATAGGCGGATTGTTAAAATAAGCTAATCCTGAAGGAATAAACATCACTCCCAATCCGTAATCTTCATAAGAAACCGTTCCATCAGGGTTTTCAATAGCATTAACAGCTGTACCAAAATCTGGCAATATTCTTCTCCAACCTTCAATAACTTCCGTTAAATCTAGATTAGCTGGATTTGCTGTACTATCAAAAACATCGCCATCCAAGACCATTCCTTCGTAATTAATGGTTACATCATCCGTAAAATTAGGATGTGCTCCTCCTCCTAAATTCAATTTAAGAATATAATACTCATATTCAACTTCGTTAAGATCAAAAATAATCGTTTCCAAAGCGGCAGCTTCACTTAACAAAGTATAACCGTCTGGAACACCAGTTTCATCAACTTCAAATATCTCGATATCTTCATAAGAATAGTTTCCAGGTGTTTCAAATAGAGACGAATTGTAATAATGAGTTGCAAAATAATTCATGAGAGAATCTTTATCAGCAGCTTGCTGAACCGTACGATCTCTAGGAGGCGCAGGTACAAATTCGTTTTCATCTTTCTTACAAGATGAAAAACTCATTAGTACTAACAAAAACAGTGCAATTATAGGTTTAAAATTCATAATGGAAATTTTTCTTTAAAGTCAAAACTGTTATCAGCAAAAATAATGACTCAATTATGCTTATTTTTAAGGCGCAAGATACAATATTATAATATTTTTGCGCTATAGTTTTAACGCCATTTTTACAACTTTAATATGCGAATAGATAAATACCTTTGGTGTATTAGATATTATAAAACCAGAAGTCTGGCAACGCAAGCCTGTAAAAAAGGTCATGTAAAGGTTAATGATCAAGTAGTAAAGCCCAGTAGAGAGGTGTATCCAACTGATAAAATTGAATTCAGAAAGAACCAAATCAACTATGTGATTTCTGTTAACGAGCTTCCTCCTAATCGTGTTGGCGCAAAACTGGTTGACATTTATAGAACAGATCTCACGCCTAAAGAAGCTTTTGAAGCTCAGGAACTTCTTAAGTATTCTAAAGATTACTATCGTAAAAAAGGAACTGGGAGACCTACCAAAAAAGACCGAAGGGACATTGATGATTTTTACACATCGCCAGATGAGGAAATATAATTTTTAATGATTCAGTAAGGAAACTCTTTTTTATATTTGAATAAATCTTTATCTGTTTATGTCCAGCACTAAAAATATCATTCTCAACCATCAGGAAATCCAGCACAAAATAAGACGCATCGCCTATCAAATTTATGAAAGCAATGTGTATGAAGAGGAAATCGTTTTAGCAGGAATTGAAGAAAACGGATACATACTTGCCAAAAAACTTAAACAAAGTCTTGAAAAAATCTCAGATTTGAAGCCTATTCTGTGCAAGGTTTATATCGATAAAGAAAATCCCTTATCTGAAATTAAAACTTCTTTAGACCAGTCGGAGTACACCAATAAATCCATGGTCTTGGTTGATGATGTCCTTAACTCTGGAAGTACACTGATTTACGGTGTCAAACACTTTTTGGATGTTCCATTGAAACAGTTTAAAACTGCGGTTTTGGTTAACAGAAACCATAAGAAATATCCTGTAAAAGCTGACTATAAAGGTATTTCATTATCTACATCGCTTCACGAACATGTAGAGGTTATTCTAAAGGGAAAGCAGCTTGAAGCCTATTTAGAATAGTTTTAAGACGATTGATTCAATAATTTCCTCAACAGATTTAGAATTGGTATCAATGATATAATCTGACTGTTCGTAGAATTTCGAACGCTCAAATAGATGTTTTCCAATAAATTCATTCAAATCAGTCTTTGATTGCAAGTGGGAAATTAATGGCCGTTTAGATTTTTCTTCAAAAAGCCTTTCTGTTAGTTGTGGAATAGATGCCTTTAAATAAACCGTTTTTGAGTTAGCTTGAGCTTTTAAAATCTCTAGGTTCTGACCATAACAAGGTGTACCACCACCCAAAGCTACAACAGTGTCAACTTGTTGAATGACCTCAGACAATAACTCTGTTTCTTTTCTTCGGAAAAAAATCTCTCCTCTAGTTTTAAAGATAGAAGCGATCTCCATTTCCATATGTCTTTCTATGTGAGCATCCAAGTCGATAAAATTATATCCCAAAAGCTGGGACAAAGCCTTTCCTATCGTTGACTTTCCAGAGCCCATATATCCAATCAAAATGAGGGTCATGAATTGCTTATAATTTGATTATTAAAAACATAAGTATTTCCAAAACAAAAAAACAAAAAATTATCCAAAAAACGGTTTGGAATATAAATTAAACGTTTTATATTTGCACCCTCGTTTAAGAGACTTATTGACTTGGTAGCTCAGTTGGTAGAGCATCTCCCTTTTAAGGAGAGGGTCCTGGGTTCGAGCCCCAGCCAAGTCACTAAAAAAATGGTTAAGCTTTTGCTTAACTTTTTTTTTACCTTTACAACAAAATATGCGCACGTGGCGGAATTGGTAGACGCGCTGGCTTGAGGGGCCAGTGACCGTTTAGGTCGTGGAAGTTCGAGTCTTCTCGTGCGCACTTTCTTATACAATCCCAATCCTTACACTACCCTTATATTAAATTAAACATAAAATCTACTTGGTTTTTAAATTTAATGTGTATTTTCGTTTAATCTTTTAGGTTAAATCATGAACAATATTAAGAGCACATTTAGTATAAAAGATTTAGAAAATCTTACTGGCATTAAAGCCCACACCATAAGAATTTGGGAAAAACGTTATAATTTACTTCAGCCAAATCGAACCGACACCAACATTCGTTTTTACAGTCTCGAAAGTCTTCAAAAATTATTGAATATCAGTTATTTGAATAATAATGGATTCAAAATTTCAAAAATTGCCGCTCTTAAGTCTGATGATATTCCAAAACTTGTAAAAGAAGTTGTACAAAGCGATAGTACCAACAACCATACTATCGATGCTTTTAAATTGGCAATGCTAAATTTTGATCCGAAGCTATTCTACGACACATTCAACGGATTGGAAAAAGAGAAAGAGTTCATGGCTATTTTTTATGAGGACCTTATTCCCTTGTTATCACAAATCGGACTTTTATGGCAAACCGATACCATAACGCCTGCACATGAGCATTTTATCACCTCTTTAATACGTAATAAAATTTTAATCCATACCGAAAATATACTTTCCAAAACAACGATTAAAAGTGATACGGTTTATGTTCTATACCTTCCAGATAATGAGGTCCATGAACTTGGCTTAATGCTTATCAATTACCAATTGGTTGCCAATGGGCACCAGTCAATCTTTTTAGGGCAAAGTGTTCCAATGCAAAGTCTAGAAGATATTTTGAGCTACTATGACAACATAACCTTTATCTCCTACTTTACCGTAAAACCTGAAAAGGATGATATTAATGATTATATACAATCGTTTTCTAAAACTTTGCTTAAAAAGCCATCCACAAAATTGTGGATCCTGGGTAGGATGTTAGAGGAAATTGACTTAACTTCATTACCAAGGCAAATTGTGCCTTTTGAATCTATAAAGGATTTAGTTAAAAAACTCTAAAATTTTTCTACACTAGTTAAAATTGTTTAACTTTTGTATACATTTGTTAAACAATGAAACAACACATCGCCATAATCGGATCAGGATTTTCCTCTTTATCTGCTGCTTGCTATCTTGCTAAAGCTGGCTACGACGTGTCCGTTTATGAAAAGAACAATACTATTGGTGGTCGTGCTAGACAGCTTAAAAGAGAAGGATTCACCTTTGATATTGGTCCGAGCTGGTATTGGATGCCTGATATTTTTGAAAAGTTTTTCAACGACTTCGGAAAGTCGACTTCAGATTTTTACATTTTAGATAAGCTAGATCCTGCCTACAAAATTTTCTTCAAGGATGAGATTATCACCATAGGCGATTCTATGGAAAAGATATGTGACGAATTCGAACGTATCGAACCTGGAAGTTCAAAGCCATTACGAAAATTTATAAATAAGGCTGCTACCAATTATGATATTGCCATTAATAAAGTGGTCTTAAAACCAGGTCTTTCACCTTTTGAATTGGTGACACCTGAAACTGCTGTTCGTGTCGATCAATTTTTCAAAACGATAAGTGGAGATGTTCGAAAAAAGTTCAATAATCCGAAGCTTATCTCGACACTTGAGTTCCCTGTTTTGTTTTTAGGCGCTAAACCAAGCAAAACGCCATCATTTTACAGTTTCATGAACTATGCCGATTTTGGTTTGGGTACTTGGCATCCACGTGGTGGCATGTATGAAGTGATAAAAGCAATGGCATCCTTAGCTAAGGAATTGGGTGTTAGTATCAATACTAATAGTCCGGTAGGACGTATTAACATAGAAGCAAATAATGTTTCTACACTAACCATTAATGGTGAATATAAAGAATGTGACATTGTATTAAGTGGTGCAGACTATCATCATACTGAAACACTTTTACATACATCATATCGTCAATATTCAGAAGCTTATTGGAGCAAAAAAACCTTTGCACCTTCATCCTTGCTGTTCTATGTTGGATTTGATAAAAAGCTGAATAATATTGAGCATCACAATCTCTTTTTTGACACCAACTTTGAGACTCATGCAGAAGATATTTACGATCATCCGAAATGGCCAGACGATCCTTTATTTTACGCCAATTTCCCATCTGTTACAGATGCTTCTATGGCACCAAATGGTTGTGAAACGGGTTTTTTCTTAATTCCAATCGCACCTGGCATTGAAGATACCGATGAAATAAGAGCACAGTATTTTGATATCATTATGTCACGTTTCGAAAGACTGACAGAGCAAAACGTGAAAAATAACATTATCTTTAAAGAGTCCTACTGCGTAAAAGACTTTATTAAGGATTATAATTCGTATAAAGGAAATGCATATGGCATGGCAAATACGCTATCGCAAACGGCATTTCTCAGACCCAAGCTGAAAAGCAAAAAGGTGAATAACCTTTATTTTACAGGACAATTAACGGTTCCAGGACCAGGAGTTCCGCCATCGCTAATTTCAGGGAAATTAGCAGCTGATCTCATAAAAAAACACCATACTAATTAATATGAAAGCTATTTTTGACACCGTTTCCAATCAATGCAGCAAGACTGTCACCAAGTCTTACAGCACTTCCTTCTCATTAGCTACAAAAATGCTATCTAACTCTATTCGACAAGATATCTACAATATTTACGGATTTGTTCGATTTGCTGATGAAATTGTGGATTCATTTCACGATTATGACAAAGAATTGCTATTTAATAATTTTTCAAAAGATCTTGAACTTGCTTTGAAGCACAAAATAAGTTTAAATCCTATTTTGAATTCTTTTCAGGAAACCTATCACAAGTATGGAATAGAAAAGCATTTGGTGGATGCCTTCATGAAAAGTATGCGATTAGATTTACATAAAAGCACCTATCTAACCGAACAAGAGTACAAGGAATATATCTATGGCTCTGCAGATGTTGTTGGATTAATGTGTTTAAAGGTGTTTGTAAAAGGTGATCAGGAAAAATATGAAGCGCTTAAAGACTCAGCTATGAGCTTGGGTTCAGCTTTTCAAAAGGTCAATTTTCTAAGGGATTTAAAAGCCGATTATGAAGATTTGAGTCGCACTTACTTTCCTAACACAGATTTGAGTCAGTTGGATGAAGCATCCAAGCAAGCAATCATTACCGATATTGAAAATGATTTTGCCAAAGGGCTTCAAGGCATTAAAAATTTACCAATAGAAGCTAAATTTGGTGTGTTCATGGCTTACAGATATTACAATCAACTTTTGAAAAAGCTCAAGAAAACACCTGCTTTACAAATCAAATCAACAAGAATTAGAGTACCCAATTACAAGAAATTTGAATTACTGACAAGAAGTTATGTCAAATTTCAACTAAATTTACTGTAACTATGCAAACCGTTTACTGGATACTTATTTTTTTAGGCGTTTTCTGTGGTATGGAATTCATGGCTTGGTTCACGCATAAATACATTATGCATGGTTTCCTTTGGTCATTACATAAAGATCACCACCACAAAGACCATGATAGCTGGTTTGAGCGCAATGATGCGTTCTTTATCTTTTACGCAGCAGTAAGCATGACCTGCTTTTACCTTTGGAGCTATGAAGATGTTTGGTTTTGTTTACCTATCGGATTGGGAATTATGGCTTATGGAGCCACCTACTTTTTAGTTCATGATATTTTTATTCATCAGCGTTTTAAAATATTCAGAAACGCCAACAACTGGTATGCACGAGGTGTTCGTCGTGCTCACAAAATTCATCACAAACATTTAGGCAAGGATGATGGTGAATGCTTCGGAATGTTATTCGTACCTTTCAAATACTTTAAGAAATAGTATTGAAATTAGTTTATGAGTGACATTACCCATTTCGATTATATCATTGTTGGAAATGGTTTGGCAGGATTACAATTAGCCTTAAAATTTGCTAGTGACGAGGCTTTTAAGGACAAATCCTTTGCGCTCATAGATCCATCTGAAAAAACTGAAAACGATAAAACATGGAGTTTTTGGTCGACAAATCCAAACCCATGGAAATCCATTATCCATAAATCGTGGAACTCAGCTGAAATTCTTACTTCCGAAAACAGTATTCAACTTCAATTAAGACCTTACGCTTACAATAGCATTCGGTCAATTGATTTCTACACCGAAGCAACATCGAAATTAAAACAGCTTTCCAACTTTCATTTTATTCTTGACGAAGTAGACGCTATTAGCAAGGATTCGACAGTTCAAGTTAAAGCCAAACACAATACCTATACGACAACACATGTCTTTGACAGTAGGATTCCTGAAGCGTTTTACTCTGAAGAAAACTCAAAAATTTCACTCATTCAACATTTTAAAGGTTGGATTGTTTCTACGGAAACCGATACGTTTGACGATTCTAGAGTTACCATGATGGATTATCGTTTAAAGGATGGCAATCAAACGACTTTTATGTATGTCCTTCCCTTTTCAAAACGGGAAGCCTTGGTTGAATTTACCTACTTCACTGAGCATACGGTTTCTGAAAGTACTTATGACGATTACATAAAGCAATATATTACTGAGATTTTAAAAATCGACAACTACTCTATCAAAGAAACTGAAATGGGTCAGATTCCGATGACCAATTTTAATTTTTCAAAATTCAACACAGAAAAAATCACAAAAATTGGAACTGGTGGTGGTTGGGTCAAAGGGTCTACTGGTTATTCTTTCCGACTTACAGAAAAAAAAGTAGCTCAAATCATTCAGAATATAAAAGCCAAAAAATTACCTTCAGCAGGACTTTTCAAAAGCAAATATCGGTTTTACGATAAGGTGTTTTTAAAAGTATTGAAAGATGACAATCATAAAGGGGAATGGGTTTTTAAACAGTTTTACGGCAAAAATAAGATTGAAACGATGTTTCGTTTTCTTGATGAAGAATCAACTTTACTTGAAGACATCAAAATTATGTCTTCCTTATTTTCTTGGGCTTTTATAAAAGCTTTTTTCAAAACACTTTGAGTTCATTATCGATAAGCTTAATTACAGCATCACTACTCCAATTGGCTGCACCAGTTTTATCAACTATAATAGAGCCATCAACACCAACAATAAAAGTTCTTGGAATTGTAGTCACATTAAATTCTTCGGGATATTCAGTCATTGCCTGATACACCTCAAACGATAAGCCTTTTCGCTGCTTAAAGTCATTAATAACTTGTATATCTTCATTGGATACAAATAAAAACACCACATTTTCATTAGACCTATAATGCTGATATAAAGCTTCTAAACTTGGCATTTCAGCTATGCATGGCGGACACCAAGTCGCCCAAAAATTGACTACAACCACTTTTCCTTTAGCCGAATTAAAATCGAAAGAATTTCCGTTAATAGATTGTAAGGTCCAATTGTAATCTGTAAGATGCTGTTGTTCTTCTTTTTCAATAACAGAAGGTGACACCACCTTTGACACCAACGAACTGATAAAGACTTGTATTGGTAATCGTGTTTGTGGAATGAGGAACAGCACGATTACCAACACAAAAATGACAGAACTGATTTTAGGTTTTTTGAGTTTCATAATAACCAATAAAGCATGGCATCTTAATTTGACACCATGCTCTAAAACTAACAAAATAGCCTTTTATAATCAAAAGGTTTATCGACTAACTGATCCTGAAGGCAAGGAGCTTAAATTCGGCATAAAGCTATGCATCGTTGGAGCTGTTTCAGTTCCAGCGGTTCCAACCAATGGCTTGATAGCAAATGGCATTGGTGAATTATCTGGAACAGGTTCTACAGATATCACGACTGTTCGATTTCTGATATCCAAAGGAAATGTTTCTCCAGCTGGTGCATTCAAAAAGAAATCTTCTCCAGGCACTGGCGGACCAGGTTGCATGGTTTCACTAAATGGCGCACTTGTATCTGCCATATCGAACACATTAAAGGTTCCTGTGGTTAATGGTCCTGAGTCTCCAACAACCCAACCTTCATAAGTCCAACCTTCAGGTAAGGTTGGCAGCACAAAATTAGGAACTGGTGGCATGCCAGGCGTTCCGAACCAAACACCATACTGATCATTACCATTGTTCATTCCCATTTCATCGGTTGGCGTTCTTAAAAAGAAACCTCCTGCGGCATTACTGAAATCACCAACAATTGAGGCATCCACAGCAGCCGTATCTCCTGAAAAACTTCCAGCCAAAACTTTTGTATCTGCAGGTGCAGGATCTGGATCGACAGCCGGTTCAATTGACAACACAAACATGGAAGCATTGTTTAGCTGAGCCCTATTTACTGAAAAGTCCTGTGGAAAGTTAACACTAGAAAAGGTTCCAGTTGACACAGGTGAACCGTCAACTATAATCCAACCTTCATAAACAAAGTCTGAACCCAAAGCCTCCAATCCGGACAAATTAAGAGTTAAGGTAGACATGTTTGGTTGATTTGTACTGTCATCATCGCTACTACAAGATGCTAATAGTAATGACAGGCTTAACATTGAAAAAAAAATTCGTTTTATCATAACATTTTAATTTTAAGATTATGTTCAAAATTAAAGGTCATGATTCGCATAAAATGTTAGCTAGCTAACACTAAGCGATTTTTTTCAAAATTCTGATTTCTTTCCGATTAAAATCCAAGTAGTTTTCCTCTTTCAATTCATTGAGGAGAATATTTAATGTTGGTCTAGACGTTCCAATTAGGGAAGCAATATCTTTCTGGGTGTAGGGATGTTTGATCACATGATCGCCATTCTTTGGACATTCATAACCATAATCTGTACAAAGCTCATCCAGAAATTCAATAAGTCGTGTCTTAGTATCTTTAAACAAAAGGAGCTGAAGTCGTCGCTCCAACTTTTTAAACTTAAATCCGATAAACTTGTACACCTTAAAACTAAAGGATTGATTATCGCGCATTAATTCATGCATGGTGGTGACACCAACTGGGCAAATAGATGTGTTATTATCAATAGACTGTGCAAACTCATCACGTTTACGAGCACCTAAAATGGCTTTCTCTCCAAAGAGTTCTCCTTTAGACAAAATGGCTTTTACGATTTCGTCACCATTGTTGTTATAGTAACCTATTTTTACCTTACCGCGTTCAATAAGGTATACTTTATTTGCAGCATCCTGCTCAAAATAGATATAATCCTTTTTTTTGTAGGCATCGAAATCATGGGCTTGTTTATAGGCCTTGAATTTGTGCGGACAAAGCACTTTAAAGAGATTGACATCGTCAAAAAACCAAATAGATTGCATAGAAAAGCTTGATTGTTAGTTTTTGAACAGTCGCTTATAACTTTCGAACCTTACAAAAAAAAAGCCCTTGGTTTTCCAAGAGCTCTTTTTAAAATATATGCAATGTTTATTTACGCTGCGTTTTCTTTTTTGATCAAGTTCAATGCTGAACCTTCCTTATACCAATTAATTTGTGCTTGGTTATAGGTATGATTCACCTTAATCGTATCTTTACTTCCATCAGTATGAACCACTTCAATAGTCAATGGTTTGTCTGGAGCAAATTCATTTAAGTCTAAGAAGTTAAACGTATCATCCTCTTGAATCAAATCGTAATCATTTTCATTGGCAAAAGTCAACCCTAGCATCCCTTGCTTCTTAAGATTGGTTTCGTGGATACGTGCAAAAGATTTCACAATAACTGCTGCCACTCCTAAATGACGAGGTTGCATCGCTGCATGCTCACGAGAGGAACCTTCTCCATAGTTATGGTCTCCAACAACTACAGAACGAATTCCAGCTGCTTTGTAAGCTCTAGCTGTATCTGGAACACCACCATATTCACCAGTCAATTGGTTCTTCACAAAATTTGTTTTCTTATTGAAAGCATTCACAGCACCAATCAATGTGTTGTTTGCAATATTATCTAAATGTCCACGGAAACGTAACCAAGGTCCAGCCATACTGATATGGTCTGTTGTACATTTTCCAAAGGCTTTGATTAACAGTTTAGCACCAGTAATAGAATCACCAATTGGCTCAAAAGGTGTAAGCAATTGAAGTCGCTCAGAGTCATCGGCAACTTTCACTTCAACACCACTTCCATCTTTCATTGGAGCTAAGTAACCATTGTCTTTAACTTCAAAACCTTTAGGTGGCAATTCCCATCCTGTTGGCTCATCTAACATCACTTCTTCTCCATTTTCGTTGATTAACTTGTCTGTCATCGGATTGAAATCTAATCGACCAGCAATCGCAATTGCAGCCGTTAGTTCTGGTGATGCCACAAAAGCGTGTGTATTTGGATTACCATCGGCACGCTTAGCAAAGTTTCTATTGAAGGAATGTACGATACTGTTCTTTGGTGCATTTTTTGGATCTTCATAACGAGCCCATTGCCCAATACATGGTCCGCAAGCATTCGTAAATATTTTAGCATCCAGTTTTTCAAACACTTGAAGAATACCGTCGCGTTCTGCGGTGTAGCGTACTTGCTCAGAACCTGGATTAATCCCAAATTCTGCTTTGGTTTTTAAATTCTTATCCAAGGCTTGTTGCGCGATTGAAGAGGCACGAGATAAATCTTCGTAAGACGAATTGGTACAAGACCCAATCAATCCCCATTCAACTTTAATTGGCCAATCATTAGCCTTTGCCTTTTCAGTCATTTCTGAACCAACATTTGTCGATAAATCTGGTGTAAACGGTCCGTTTAATAACGGTCCGAGTTCAGAAAGATTGATATCGATAACCTGATCGAAATATTGCTCAGGATTTGCATAAACCTCTGGATCGGCAGTTAAATATTTTCTGATTTTATTTGCTTCCGCAGCCACATCTTCGCGATCTGTAGCTTTCAAATAGCGCTCCATAGAATCGTCATAACCGAATGTTGATGTTGTGGCACCAATTTCAGCTCCCATATTACAAATGGTTCCCTTACCTGTACATGACATAGACTCGGCACCTGGACCAAAATATTCTACAATGGCACCAGTTCCACCTTTAACGGTAAGAATTTTGGCAACTTTCAGAATCACATCTTTTGGTGCCGTCCAACCAGATAATTTTCCTGTTAATCTCACACCAATCAATTTAGGAAATTTCAATTCCCATGCCATTCCAGCCATGACATCTACAGCATCAGCACCACCAACGCCAATGGCTACCATTCCTAATCCGCCAGCATTCACAGTATGTGAATCTGTTCCAATCATCATTCCACCAGGAAATGCATAGTTTTCTAACACAACTTGGTGAATAATCCCAGCTCCAGGTTTCCAAAATCCGATACCATATTTATTCGATACAGATTCCAAAAAGTTAAACACCTCATTACTGGTATTCATAGCGTGCTGTAAATCTTGAGTTGCTCCAACCTTCGCTTGAATCAAGTGATCACAATGCACTGTAGTTGGTACTGCAGACTTATCCTTACCTGCTTGCATAAATTGCAATAAGGCCATTTGTGCTGTGGCATCTTGACATGCTACGCGATCTGGAGCAAATTCCACATAATCCTTACCTCGAGTATAAGCCTTAGTTGGCTTACCATCCCAAAGGTGTGAGTATAAAATCTTTTCAGAAAGTGTTAGTGGTTTACCTACAATATCACGAGCTGCATCTACACGCTCAGCCATATTTGCATAAACCTTTTTTATCATGTCAATATCAAATGCCATATGTATAAATTAAAGGTGAATATTTTGTTTTTTCCTTATTTCAAGGACTGCAAAATTACAAAATTGTATGCAGATTTAAAAATATGTAATAAAAACTGTTAAACACTGAATATAAATCAATAGATGTGTGTTTTTTCAACAAAAAATTAAGTATTTGATAATTATTTGTTTAATAAAATAATAAATTAACAATTTTATCTTATTTATATTTATTCTTTATTGAGGGTAAATCCCTTAAATCTGTCATAGGTTTTTCATACAGACGATACATCAAATAGGCAGCTACAAATGAAATCAGTACATAAACCGTTATATAAACCACCAAATCAAATCCTGCCATTGCTTCAGAAGGAATAAAATGCTTCATCAACTGCATGATAATCGAATAATGCAGCACATATATAGCATACGACAAAATACTGATGTATGTAATTGGCACGACAATCCACTTTTTAGCAGATCGTATTTGGCTTAATAATGGTAAAGTTAATGCGATGGCAATAGATTTAATCAAAAAATACCAGACATTCCAAAATGCAGGATATTCAGTAATAAACCAGCCTTTTATCGGAATTAGAAAATTCATGGCTATCAATACAAAAAGACCAATTGCAAAGGCTCCATGCTTTATTTTATTCCACAATAGTGGTTTAACTTCTGAAATGTAAGCCGCTAACACACCATAATATATGGCGTCAATCCTATAAATAACAATCGACTTGACATTTAAAGTCCAATGACGCATGTGCCTAATCTCTTGATGGTAATTATACCATAATTTTGTGACCAAGAAGAGCGCTAAAATAAATAAGGTCACTTGTAAAAACAGGCGTGAACGAGGTGCATTTCGTCTTAAAAACAAGATTAGATATAATAACAATGGACCTATAATATAAGCAAACTCTTCTATAGACAAGCTCCATGATTCTGGATAAAACCATGGTAATTGAGTACTGAAATTATGAAGAAAAAAACCATACTTCCATAGCGCATCAGGAAGTTCATTGCCTATATAAACGGCAACAGCAATGTTTATAATTAAAGTGAGGTAATAATTTGGTAAGGTTCGAAACCAGCGTCTGACCCAAAAATAACGTACCTCCTTAAAAGTGAAGTCTTTGTTGATGTACATTCGGTAAAGGATTCTTCCAATAAGAAACCCACTAAGGACAAAAAAGATATCAACTCCTAAAATTCCGTAGATACTGAACAATTTTCGAGTGACTCCTCTCATTTCAGGAACAATCCACAAAATATGCGAACACATCACCATCAGAATGGCCGTAGCCCTCATGATGTCTAATCCAAAAATTCGTTTTTCATAATCTATTCGCATCAAAAAAAGCCTTAGTTTTGTTTAGGACGCAGATAAAATGAAGACCAAAATACTAAAATATATCACGTTGTTCATGGTTTTACTAACGATTGTTGGCGGACTCTACTATTTAAAGCTTCCCAATCGTCACAGAGCCATCATTAAAACCAAAATATATCATGGTTTAGGTATTGTTGATGAACGTTGGAATATTGAACCTTCTGATACAGCCATCAGGTTAGTAACACCAACGTTAGTAATTGACAATATCTACAAATCTATGGAAGGCCCGAAAGTTACCCGTTCGTTTCGTTTGGATGACAGCAGAAGTGATTTGATATATATCACGTCCTTTCAAACCAAGTCATTAAGCACCAATGAAGTCGATCAGCTTTCCAACGATTACATTTGCCACACCAATATCGATTTTTATGATGGCGAACATTATTCAAAATGGAACCTCAGCCATCGAATTGGAGAACAATATCCTCGACTCACTTCCATGAGCCATGGTATTGAAGCTTATGAATTCCCTAAGGGATTTGGTTTTCCGGTTTTCACGGATGAAAACTTGTTCTTGTCTACTCAATCCTTAAATCACAATATTGTTGGCGATCCTTTTACTATAAAGCATGGTGTCACTATCGGATTTAAAGAATTTGACAATGACCTCAAACCACTCATGAGCAAGACCACTTTTATCATGTTGCCTTATGATTCTGACAATCCTTTTGAAGGTCCGACAGATAACAATCCAAACATGTGCTTGCCTGTGGAAACCAAAAACCATAGTTATGTGAATGCTGATGGAACATCACTTTCTGGGCATTGGGTTATCTTTCCAGGAAAAGCTACTTACAGCTATGATATTACCGAACAATTACATTTAAAGGATAGCACTACCTTGCATGCTGCCGCAACTCATTTACATCCATTTGCCGAATCACTTTCCTTAAGAAACAAAACCAAAGACTCTACTTTATTTACGGCTCTTGCTGAAAACTATAAAGACAAGATTGGCTTAAAATCGGTGTCTTATTTTTCAACCGAAGAAGGCATCATGCTATATCCAGACCAAGATTACGAATTGGTTCTAAAAACCAACAACACCACATATGTGAATCAAGACATGATGGCAAGTATGTTCCTGTTTTTATATGACAAGGAAATGGATGAAAAACTGAAATCCTATAAAACCATCAAGTAATGCGATGGTTCCTAATTGCCATAATATCGCTTAGTTTAGGTTGCAAGTCCTCTGAAGAGCAGCTTCCTATTTTAAGTTATACCATCAATAACTCAGGAGATAAGGAATACTATACCATCTCTTACGAAGAAGGTGTTTTCAAAAATCAATTAGGTCAAGATTTTACAACGCAAAACATTCAAGGAAAAATTGTTCTAGCCAACTTCTTTTTTACGCGATGCCCAAGTATTTGTCCGCCAATGCGAAATGCACTTATTGATATCGCCAAAAATGTTTTAGAAACCGAAAATTTTCTATTGATATCCCACACCATCGATCCCAAAAGCGATACAGCTGAAGTCTTAAAAGCTTATGCTGAAGCCACTGGAGTTTCTAATAATCAATGGCAGTTTTTAAGAGCTTCCGAAGAACAGACCAAAGCTCAAGCCAAACAATTCATGACCAATTTCAGACCTAATGAAGACGGAACAGATTTTTACCACAGTAGTTATGTCGCGCTTGTAGACGAGGATCAAAATATTAGAGGCTTTTATAATGTTTTGGTTCAAGATGATCTTAGCCGATTGAAAAAAGACCTCAACAGATTTCTGAACTAGTCAGAATTATTATTCTGAAAAACGGCAAGCCATATAAAATACAAGGCTACAATTACCTCTAATGACAATCCAATGGTCAGAATCAAACTTCCATATGGCCAATGTTGAATTTTGAATAAGGCTCCCAGAATGATAGCCAATACTCCTAACATAGCTATTACGATTGCTGGAATGTGAGATTTCATTAAAACAAACTTTTGATAATTTGCTCGTCTGTGATGCCTTCGGCTTCGGCTTTGTAGTTCTTAATAATTCTGTGACGTAAAATACCTTGGGCTACAGCTTGGACATCTTCCATATCTGGAGAAAACTTTCCGTTGATCGCTGCATGTGTTTTAGCCGCTAGAATTAAGTTTTGTGACGCTCTTGGTCCTGCTCCCCAATCAATGAACTCCTTAACCATATCTGAAGCTGTTTCGGCATTTGGCCTTGTTTTACCAACAATGGTTACGGCATATTCAATCACATTATCTGCCACAGGAATACGACGAATGACATTTTGGTATCCTATAATTTCTTCCGCAGTAAACAAAGCATTTACAGTGGCATTGACATCAGCTGTTGTAGATTTTACGACTTGTACCTCTTCTTCAAAAGATGGATACTTTAAGTTGATGGCAAACATAAATCTATCCAATTGTGCTTCTGGTAACGGATAGGTTCCTTCTTGTTCAATTGGGTTTTGTGTCGCCAACACGAAATAAGGCAAATTCAATTTGTACTGATGACCTGCAACCGTAACCACACGTTCCTGCATCGCTTCCAATAAAGCTGCTTGCGTTTTTGGAGGTGTTCTGTTAATCTCGTCAGCTAAAATAATATTAGCGAAAATAGGCCCTTTAATGAACTTAAAATGTCTGTTTTCATCTAATATCTCACTTCCAAGAATATCACTTGGCATCAAGTCTGGTGTAAACTGAATACGTTTGAAATCTAATCCTAACGCTTGAGCAATTGTATTGACCATTAAGGTTTTCGCCAATCCTGGAACACCGATCAAAAGTGAATGTCCACCAGAAAAAATGGAAATCAATATTTGATTTACCACGTCTTCCTGACCAACAATTACTTTGGCGACTTCCGTTTTAAGGGCGTTATATTTTTTTACAAATTGTTCAATTGCTGCTACGTCAGACATATTCTATCGTTCTTTTTTTAACCAGTTACTAGTGAACTCACAATCTCTATACTCACCATTGATTTTAATGTAAGTATCCATGATTTTCTCTTCTTGCCATTTTGAAATTTCTTCAATCTGCTTGTCTTGAAGTGCAAGGTTTTTGATTTTCAGATAATCTTTTGCAAAATTGGCTTCGTGTTCGTCAATTCTATCAGTAACAGTCAAGAGCTTGTATTTCACTTCGTTGATACGGTCTTGATCCAATAATACCAAACTCACCTCATTGTCTTCCAAATCCTGTATTTGTCCGTAAAGCTCTGGATCCATCTTAGTTAACTCAAAGCTAAAATCTTGCGTATACGGATTAATTAATTGTCCGCCATCAAACTTGGTTTCCTTTTCGTCACTAAACTCTTTAGCCGCCTCTGCAAAACTAATATCGCCAGCAACAATACGTTCTCTAACCATATTGATCTTTTCCTTAGCTTTCATTTTGGCTTCTTCAGTAACTTTAGGACGCAATAAGATATGTCTGACATCGTATTCCTGACCTCTAATTTTTTCAAGATACACAATATGGTAACCAAAATCGGTTTCAAAAGGATCTGAAATTTCTCCTTCTTGAAGTGAAAATGCCACATCTCTAAACTCTTTCACCATTCGCGGACGCTTTTTATTCAGCACGTATTTTCCACCATCTTTTCTGGAAGCAATATCATCAGAATAGAATACCGCTTTGGTTGTAAAGCTTGCTCCATTTTCAATAACATCTGCTTTAAACTCTTTTAACTTATCAATAACGCGTTGTTTTTCTTCCTCTAAAATCTCTGGAATCACCACAATTTGAGCTACTTTCAATTCGGTACCAAAAGTTGGTCGTTCGTCTTCAGGAATGCTGTTGAAATACTCTCTAACCTCTTCAGGAGTCACTTCGATATCGTTCACGATTTTACGTTGCATATCTGAAGCCAACTTCGCATTTTTATTAAGCTCAAACATTTCGTCTCTCAAGCTCTGTTCACTATCCTTGTTGTAGAATTGCAACAACTCCTCCATGGTGCCGCCTTTGGTTTCCAAAAACGCAGAGATTTGTTGCTCAATATTGGAACGGATTTCCAACTCATTGATAGGAATACTATCTTGAATCGCGTGATGTGCATACAGTTTATCTTCAAGTAGTTTACCAAACAACTGGCAACGCGTGATGTCTTTAATGGAAACACCTCTTGCCTGTAATTGAATGAATTCCTTATCGATGTCAGAATCCAAAATAACAAAGTCACCAACTACTGCTGCAACACCATCGATTTTCATACGATCGTTAGCTGTGATAGAATCCATTTTTTTCTTAGGCTCTTCTACTTCATCCTGAATGATTTCTTGAGCCATACTATTATGAGCGCCAAGCAATAGCAGCAACATTAAACTACTTATAAATTTCAAACTGTTTATTTTTAATCGCATCTTTGGTAATATCTGTTTCGAGCCTCTTGATGAGCTCCAATTTTCTCTTGTTAATAATAATTTGGTCAATCGTAGGTTTTACGTAGCTTAAAGGTGCTATATCATTCTGATTCAACACGTCTTTAATCTGCATCAAATATAGGTCTAATGAATCTTTGAGCTGTATAAAATTAGATTTTTTTAACAGTTCTTTTTTATTGTCAGAATTAATGGCTGGAATTTTAGACATAATCTGCGATACTTGAATCCAAAGTGAGTCATTCAGTGAGTACGATTTGAACTGTACGGAAATAGAATCCAAATAACGTTTGTCTTCAGTTTCAAAGCGCTTAAATCGCGTTTCAATCTCATCCGCATTAATGGCATTGTTAGGAATGGTTATGTACCGAAACTGAATAAGCTCTTCATTCAGCTTAAAGGTTTCCTTATTGGCTTCATAAACCTCTTGAGCCTCTTCCATACTGATATCACTATCGATACTTTTCTTCACCAAAGCTTCCATGTAAGCCTTCGTGTAAAGGTCTTTTTTATACTGATCGACCAAGCGTTCGAAATTTTTCTGGTTCTCTTCAGGTAAATTGCGTTCTGCACCTTCCAATAGCAATAATTGGGTTGCCCAGCGATTGATGAAACCATTGATCAATAATGTACTATCCTCTTCAGAAACACCTTCGGCTACCAATCCTTCAATATCAGATTCATAGAGATAGGAATCATTCACCCTTGCAATAGGAATTCTATCATCTGTTGATTTGAAAAAATCGCAAGAAGAGAGCAATGCTGCAGCTAAAAAAAGTATGAAATAGTTTCGAATCAATTAATTGGATATTTCTGATTTAACCTTCTTTAGAATCTTGTCATTAATCTTCACATTATAACGTTGGTTAAGCGTTTCGATCCAATCGGTTTCAATTTGATTTTGATAATCACTAATCACTTTTCCTTTGGCCTCATCTAATGTTTTCTGTCCTTTAGGTAAAATTTTATTGGCCTTTATTACATGAAAAGCATTATGGTGTTCATAAACATCAGAAACACCTTCCGCAAATTTAAAGTCGGTTGGCAAATTTTGATCTCCTACTTGAAATACTCCTTTGGTCGCAATGACATTCTGTGTTTTTTCAGTATTGAATTTTGATTCAATATCGTCCACCTTAGCACCTGTTTCCAGTGACTTCTTTACATCTTTTATAACGGATTCCTTAGCAGAAGAAAACATAATGCCTTCTACACGATCTTGCCACATATAGTTTTCTTTATGCTTTTCATAATACGCCTTAAGACCAACCGTATCCTTTGCGGCAGCATTCCAAACTTCCTTTTCCATCAAGTCGAAGAGCAACAGACCATCTCTATATTCTTTCAAGACATTAGCGAATTCTTGGTTTTCATTCTCAAGATTGTCTTTTTGATACTGCATCAACTGGGCTTCCAGATAGGCTTTGTAAACACCTCTTACAACCGATTCAGCACTCATTTTCTTCTGAACGTAATTACGCTGATTACTAAACAAATATTGAGCAAAGTCATCATAGGTCAACACTTTATCCTTAATAGTTAAAAAGGTTTTGCTTTTGTCTAAATCGGTTGGCACCACCCAAGCGCGTTTAAAATAATCGTCTGTAATGATGCTTTCAAAGTATTTTAGAGCTTGCTCATTATCTACCACATTATAAGATTTCTTGAGTTTTTCAGCTTGAGCCGATTGAATGAGTTTCGAACGTGAATCTCTTCTTACCTTACTCTCCAATAAGGGCTTCACCTCTTCAAATGGCTGGATGCCTTTTTTATCAATAAATTTAACGATATGCCATCCGAATTCTGTTTTGAACGGTTTTGAAATTGGCTTGTCTTCAGATAAGCTGAAGGCCACTTCTTCAAACTCAGGCGAACTTAGTTGTCCGCCAGTAAAGGCTGATAATCTTCCGCCTTTATTAGAAGAGCTTTTATCATCTGAGAACTGCTTTGCCAACGACTCAAATGCTTCACCTTGCTGCAATTTCTTATAAATTTCATTGATACGCTTTTCTGGATTCAACAAACTATCCTTTTGCTTTAGAGCAACCATAATATGTGCTACAGTGACTTCTCCCAACGAGGGACGCTTATCTTCAACCTTTACGATATGAAATCCGAAACGCGTTCTAAACGGCTTTGATATCTCTCCTACTTTGGTATTATAGGCTGCCGTTTCAAAAGGGTACACCATTTTGAAGGTTGAGAAATACCCTAAATTTTCAGCAAAAACTTCTTTACCATCATGAACCTCCTTTTGAACTTTTTCAAAGCCTTCATCCAACACACGAGCCCTTAAATCTAAAAGTCGGTTATAAACTGCTGTGGTATCGGTTACATTTTCGTCTAGTCTAATTAAAATATGGGAAGCTTTAACATCTTCAGTAGAACGTTGGTATGCTTCTTCAACCAAGACATCAGTTACCTTGTTGTCGGTAAGGTAATTTTTGACGAGCTGATTTTTATAATTGGTGAACTCACGAACGTACTTAGGCTCCTCATCTAATTTTAGACGCTTAGCTTCCTTTACCTTGAGTTGGTAGTTGATGAACAAATCTAAATAAGCATCGATGTCCTTTTGCGACTCATCCTTAACCAAATCTAGGTTTTTCTTGTAAACTCTTATGAATTCTGATGCCAACACAGGCTCATCATCAACAGTAAACAACACGTCATTAGGTTTTACCTGTGCAGAGGCAAATACCGTAAAACAAAGACTTAAAGCACAAATAAATTGTTTCATTGGAAAGTAATTAATTTTGAATGGGTTCAACATGAACAAATCATAGTTCAGCAAAAATAACACAATTCATATATTTAGCAAGACCCAAATTCTTAACGAATTCATAAGATGCTTAGTATGGCTAAAAAGCACAAAACGAAATTGCTACTTACGCATATATGAAGATTTATTAACACGAAAACGTTGTAGTTGTAGCGATAAATTTTAATTATGCTTGTAATCCCTTAGTTTTGAGAGAATCCTAATACAATTTTTATGATGAAAAACTACTTTATAATTTTATTTTGCTTTTTAACCAGTATTGGTTTTGCCCAATCTATGTACAGCGGCAATGGCAATTCTGGCTTTGGAGGTGTCATCGGAACAGGATCCTTAAGCATCGATGACGATGGAACTACCATTACTTTTCAAGTAACCAAAGGAAGTGCTGGTTTTTTTGATGCCATGGTGATTTATCTTGATACAGCTCCTGGTGGTCGCGCTGCTATTGATAGTGATGTGAACGACCAACAAGATCCTTTAAGAAGAGCCATCTCAAGTGCAGGTGACAATGCTTCAGTATTAACATTTCCAACGGGTTTTGAACCTGATTATGCCATGGCTATTGATGTTAATTTTGGCGGACTTTGGTCTATTCCTGCAAGTGGTCCAGTAGGCAATGATGAATTACCTTACCAAACGGCTTTGAATTCTACTTTAAGTGATGCCAACGATGCTTCTTTCACTTTTGATGTGGACTGGTCTGAACTTGGTTTAACCTCTTCTGACGGATTTAAATTTGTTGCCATTTATCTAAATGCCAATAACGGATTTACTTCTGATGAGTCTTTTGGTTCTGATATTGCTGGTGGAAATGTTGGTGGCAACGACTTAATGTTTATGTCTTTTTTTGAATATGGAGACACTTTAAGTAATGCAGAGTTTGACACTAACAATTCCATAAAAGTTGCTGACAACACTTTACTTATCAACAATTACACAGGAAACCTCAACATCAATGTTTATGATATTACAGGAAAAACCATCAAAACGGTCAGTACTGCAAGTCAATCAGATAACTTTAAACTTCCACTTGGTTTAAGTTCGAACCAAATCTATATGGTGGCTGTTGAAGGTTCTAATTTTAAGAAAACTTTAAAGGTTATCGTTCATTAAACCGAAATAAATAACCAATCACCTAAAATGGCGACTGAAACAAATGCAGTCGCCATTTTGTTTTGGAAAAAACCCTATATTTATCACGCAAAATTTAATCCCTCGAAATGCTTTACACTACTGAAATCATAGTTAAAGTACCACTTGATGTGTTCGTTAATAAAATGAACAACATCGAAAACATGAAACATTGGCAACGTGGATTGCAGTCTGCAGAGCATCTATCTGGAGATCCAGGAGAGTTAGGCTCTAAGCTAAAGCTGACCTACAATTTTGGGAAGCGCAAAATGGAAATCATTGAAACCATTACCAAAAGCAACTTTCCTCATGAATTTCATGCCAGCTACAATACCAAAAGCATGAACAACCACCAAGAGAATTACTTTTCGGAAACTGAGGAAGGCCATACCAAATGGATTTCAAAAAATGAATTTATTCCTTTAAGTTTCACCATGCGTGTTATGATTTTCCTGATGCCAAATGCCTTCAAAAAGCAATCCTTGAAATACATGACCGATTTCAAAAATTTTGCAGAACACGGAACTTCAGTTGCCAATGCGTAAATTGAAATTAATTTGGGATTTCCATGGACCAGATGCTCTAAAAACCGCAGAGCATCACATTAGCCATTTAAAAACGTATATTTCGCTTGAAAAACTAAACGTAACCATCACTGATTTTGAAGCTTTGAATGAGCTGCATGCCATCGCCTTTATGGTTGTTGATGAATTCGACATGAAACCCATTAGAGATGCTTTAAGACCTCATCGCGGACAAGTATATAACGACAAATAAAACTACCTTATGAATCTTTCTAAATCTATTTTTTATATCTCAATAATACTTATGGTTTTGAACTTGAGTTGTCAGTCTGAAGTTAAAAAAGAAACCCAAATTGAAGCTCAAAAATATGCTAAAGAATTACATTCATTTGCACAACCTAATGAATCGGTAATCAAGCATTTAGACTTAAATATAAAAGTTGATTTTGATACTGAAATTATAAGCGGGACAGCCACTTATGATATTGAGAATAACAATGCTTCGGAAATCGTTCTGGATTCCAAATTTTTAGAAATTAAATCAGTAACTGCTGATGGCAAACCAACCGAATTTTCCTTAGGCGACTTTGACGAAAATCTTGGTCAGCCACTAACCATAAAAATCAATGACGACACCAAAACAATTGGGATCACTTACAACACTACTGAAAAAACAGAAGCTCTTCAATGGTTAAATCCGCAACAAACCGCTGACAAAATCCATCCCTTTTTATTTACTCAAGGCCAAGCCATTTTAACTCGTACTTGGATTCCTATTCAAGACAGTCCGCAGATTAGAATTACTTACGATGCCACAGTTCAAGTTCCTAAAGATTTGATGGCTGTGATGAGTGCTGAAAATCCGAAAGAAAAAAATTCAGAAGGCATTTACAGTTTCAAAATGGAGCAGCCGATTCCTCCTTATTTAATGGCACTTGCTGTTGGAGATATTGCATACAAAGCTGTGAGCGAACGCACAGGTGTGTATGCCGAACCTTCAATGCTTGAGAAAGCCCATTATGAATTTGGCGATATGGAAAACATGGTCAAAGCTGCTGAAAACTTGTATGGCGATTACGATTGGGATCAATTTGATGTCATCGTCTTACCTCCTAGCTTTCCTTTTGGAGGCATGGAAAATCCGAGATTAACCTTCCTCACGCCAACCGTTATTGCTGGTGACCGAAGTTTAACCTCATTGATTGCTCATGAATTGGCTCACTCATGGTCTGGAAACTTGGTCACCAATGCTACTTGGAACGACTTCTGGTTGAATGAAGGCTTTACGGTTTATTTTGAAATCAGAATCATGGAAGCCCTTTACGGAAAAGACAGAGCGAATATGATTGCCTTGATTGGTCGTCAGGATTTAGATGAGGAATTAGATAGTTTTAAGGATGAACCTGAAGCCACAAAACTGAAATTGGATCTTACAGGCAAGAATCCAGATGATGGTATGAATAGCATTGCCTATGACAAAGGCTATCTGTTTTTGCGTACTTTAGAAGAAAAAGTCGGTCGTGAAACTTTTGATGCCTTTTTGAAAAACTATTTTGAAGCACATGCCTTTTCAACACTTACTACTGAGGATTTTGTAACATATCTCAAGACAAATCTTCTAGAGCCAAATGCTGTGGATTTCAATGTTGACGAATGGATTTATCAACCAGGCGTTCCTTCAAACCAAGCAATCATTGCTTCAGATAAATTCAGTAATGCTGAGAAGGTTTTAAATAGATATCTAAATAACGACCCTATAGACAAATCGCTAACAGAAGATTGGACCACTTTAGAATGGGTTCACTTCATTAGAAATTTCCCTAAAGATATGGCTGCCGATGAGATGGCTCGATTAGATCAGGCTTTTGACTTGAGCAATGCTACTAATTCGCATATTGCCATGGTTTGGTTTGAAAAAGCTATTGACAAGGATTACCATGGAAATGGTGTTGATGCCAAGATTGAAGAATTTTTAATAAGCGTTGGCAGACGTTGGTATGTAGAAACCCTTTTTAAGGCGTTTAAACGTAATGACAAGGTGGAAGCTGCTTTGGAGATTTACAGGAAATCACGTCAAAATTACCATTCGGTTACCGTGAATACCATTGATGATTTATTAAATTTTGAACCAACAAAGTAAATGATTTTAAGGTTTGTATTTTTTCTGCTCATTGGTTGTTTGGCATTTGGTTGCAACTCAAATGATGATGATTCAAGTTCTGAAAACACAAACCCTTGTGAATTAAATCCGTTTCCTGGAGTTGCTGGTGTCACCTACGATAATTTCAGTATCACGTCGTTTGATAATCCGAATGAAAAAGGTTACCATATATCAGCAAACCTCATAAACAGCAATGATTTTTCAGTTATTGGAGAACCTCGATTTGTGGTAAAGGAGCATGGAAGCATTATAACCATTGGCACCTCTAATACGGCTTCAGCTACCTCTTGCCTAGAAATTGATGCCAATTCAAATTGTTCTTTTGAATTGACAGTTTACTTGCTTCAGAATGAAGACATTGATAACAACATTACATTGCTTTGCTTCTATTATTACAACGAATAGACCTGCTTTTTTTCCAAAGAAAAAATTCCAATCTACTTTAATTGCATAGTTATAGATTATTTTCTATATTAATCCATTGGTTTAATATGAAATTATATCGCTATGCCTTCAACAAAAATTACTTTACTTAAAAAAACCCACAATAAGGAACAAGTTGTTCTAATCAGTTTCAGATATGATCAGAAACTCATTGATTTGGTAAAAACCCTTCCGAGACGACGCTGGAGCACTTCACTTAAATGTTGGTATGTTCCGTATTCAGAAAACATGCTTAGACGTATTAAAACCACATTAAAAAATCACAACGTAGAAAATCGTATAAATGAGTCTATAAATCCCGCAAAAGGCTCACTAACCAAAAAACAAGAAACCTTAGTACAACTCTATAAAAAGTATTTAAAGGGAAAGCGCTACAGTGAAAGTACCGTAGAAAGTTATACGTTTTTGGTTTCCGATTTCTTAAAGCATCATACCAACAAAGATCTTCACGAATTGACTTTTAGAGAAGTGGAACATTATGTTGAGAATGTTTTTTTGAAAAGAGGTTATTCGATTAGCACGCAACGACAATTGGTAAGTGCCTTAAAATTATTCAAGAGTTTTTGTCCAGAAGTGGCTTACGATAGTTTGGAATTGGAACGCCCAAAAAAGGATCGAAAATTACCGACAGTACTATCAAAGGAAGATATCATCAATTTGATTCGCGTAACCAAAAACCTAAAGCATAGAGCGATCATAGCCTTGGTTTATTCGTGTGGATTGCGCATTAGTGAGTTGATCAATTTAGAATTACAGCATATAGATATAGGCAGAAGACAAGTTTTGATCAAAAATGCCAAAGGCAGGAAAGACCGTTATGTGATTATTGCCGAAAGCTTTTTACCGCTTTTACACAATTATGTCAACACTTACATGCCTAAAAAGTACTTTGTTGAAGGTTTGGACCACAAGCGTTATAATGCCAGCAGTGTTAGGCATTTTTTAAAGCAATCTTGCAAGCGTGCAGGTATAAGAAAGCGAGTTACACCGCACACTTTGCGGCATAGTTATGCTACCCATTTATTGGAAAATGGTATAGATTTACGTTACATACAAGAGCTTTTAGGTCACGCCAAACCAGAGACTACGATGATCTACACGCATGTTGCCCAAAGGGATTTGTTGGCCATTAAGAGTCCGTTAGACATTGCTGTTAAACAGATGATGGCTTCTGAAAAAGAACAGTCAAAACTTCACATATCCGGAATATGACTCCCAAAAAGTGTTATATTAGTATGCATATAACCAGTTGTGGTTAATGTACCCAAACTAAAAAACAATGAAAGAAAAATCAGCAGCAGTAATATTTGCATTATTTCTCGGAGGTTTTGGAGCCCATCAATTCTACCTCGGAAAAACTGCTAAAGGAATTTTTTATCTGCTATTTTGTTGGACATTGATTCCTTTCTTCATTGGTTTTATTGACTTTCTTACTCTACTCTTTATGAGTTCGAAAAAGTTTGATAAAAAATATAATTCAAAATTTACCAAGAAAGCACTTGATGGACTTGACAAATATTTACAGGAATATCCTTCTGCATCAGCAAAATCGAAGCATTATGTTAATGTGATTTTTCCAACTTTAAATATTAAACCAATAGATATAGGAGATAAAATTCAAGAGTTTTTATATGACCAACTATCTAACAAAGGGTTAGAAGAAAAAGAAGAAATAAGAAAGTATTTACACGATGGACTTGGTATGATTCCTGAAAATTTTGATGAGTCATTAGACCAAATATATTTTTCAACATATGTGGACAAATATCTTGAAGATGAAGCTTTAGACCCACAAGAGGTTGATAGCCTTATATCAAAAGCAACTGAATTAGGAATAGAAAAATATCAATCAAAAGAAGCTATTAAAATTGACTTCGGTTTTTATATGAAAAATTGGGAGCTTGATAATGGCATTTTTGGAGAAATAACTCCAGATTTTATAATGACTAAAAATGAAGTCTGTTTATTTAGAACTGAAATTGCTGAAATATTTGAGCAAAAAGAAGTTACTACGAGAGTTAGTTATTCCGGTCCAAGAGCAAGAATAAGAATTGCTAAAGGATTAAGTTACAGCGTAGGTTCTTATAATTTTAGCTCAAGTAAAGAAACTAAACGGGTAAGTAAAGGGATCGGCACTTTAAATATCACAACTAAAAGAGTGCTCTTTAAAGCTTCTCAAAAAACTTTGACCATTAGGCATTCAGCAATTGTTGACTTAGAGCCTTTCTCCAATGGACTTATGATTTATAAGTCGAGTGGAAATCCCATTTTAATAAAACACAATAAGTCAATGGAAATTTATCAAGCGATTAATGGGGCGATTAGATATATGAATAAATAAAAAATCACTAACCACAACAATCTGTATAGTGCATTGTGGGCAAGGTGGTTAAGCAAATTGAGTAGCTATTTGAAGGTCGCAAAATCCGCTTGCGGATTTTATAAAAAGGCAAAGTTACAAAACCGCAAAGCGATTTATGCTAAGTGCTAAACTGAAATAGTATCTTTATCAAAACCACAACACACCATACAGGGGGCGTTACCCAACATATAAAACCTAGATTCCGAGATAAATTTTTCTATCTTTGAAAATTAAGAAAAACCAATAAATTTGAATGAAATTCACAGCGGAACAACTCTATAAAAAACTTGTTGTAGACTATAAATTAATCGGAGAAACAGGAAATATTAAATTCACAGTTAAGGATTTAAGCATTTTAATACAAACAAAAGACACCGTTGGGAATTTACTTCAAGAATGGTTAAAGGCTTGGTTTCAGAAAGAACAAATTGACTTTGAAGAAAACACAAACTCTCAAACATTTCCAGACTTTCTGCTTGATAAAGACGACCATAAAAAAGGGCTTTTAGAAGTCAAATCTTTTGATTTCGATAGAGGTCCAGGATTTGATTTAGCTAACTTTGATTCTTATTGTAACTCGCTTTTAGATAACGCTTACCGAATAGATTCTGACTATTTGATTTTGGCTTATCAAATGAATAATGGAGTTATAAGTATCAAAAATGTTTGGCTAAAAAAGATTTGGGAATTAGCTTGTCCAAGCAGTACTTATCCTTTAAAAGTTCAAGAAAAGAAAAGTGTTATTTACAACATTAGACCAAGTATTTGGTATTCCGACAGAGCTAAATTTAAACCATTTAATAGCAAAGAAGAGTTTTTATCCGCTTTAAACAATACGAGATACCAATATCCACAGACAAGACATACAAATGGGCATTGGTTAAGAAACGTCTTAAAAAACTATCAAGAACATACAGGAGTTTCTTTAACAGTGGAATAAACCAATTTACTCTCATAAATCTCGGCAACCTCTTTTGCAACGTGCTCTACAACAGGTACTGCAACCGTATTACCTAATAAGTCAAAAGCTTCAGTTTCTTTTACAGGTATTTCGTACCATTCAGGATAGCCAAACAGTCTTAAACCTTCTCTTATAGTTAATCTTCTTAATCCACCATTATCAGGAACAGCTAACCTCGAAACATCAGTTGCTACTAGTGTAGGAGCAATATCATTTGGGTCAAGAATTTTATTGATTTCAAAACTTAATTTTCCAGTAACAATATTGTAGCCTTTAGGTTTTGTCGTGTCGTAATCTCGATATTTCTTCTCACCATTTTCTGTAATCTCTCGAACCAGTTTTTTAGGATGTTCAAATCTTAAATATCCTTTCTCAACTAAATCATTCAACATTTCTTCTAGATTTTGAGAATGATAGAATGTTGAAATTTGCTCAAGATTTAAAGGCATTCCATCCATCCAATCAATACCAATTTTTTCAGCCCAATGCTTTTTCCGTCTTTCTTTAAATAATTTATTTAATAAAATAATCTGTTCATCAGAAACTTCGCCTTTAATTCCAATATCCCAACTATGAATATTGTTATTTCCGCCTCTTTTATCTTTAATAGATTTACCATACAAATCCTCTATTTCAAAATGGGATAAAAGCTTTTTTGTTAAATCAGTATTCATTGTTTCAAGACCATTTTCCAATATGGTCTTTAAAGATTTAAAGCTTTTAGCTTCGGTTTTTAAATTTGGCTTTTTATCTTTTGTTCCTACAATAAATATTCTTTTTCGTGATTGAGGTAATCCAAAATCAATGGAGTCTAAAACTTCCCAAGAAACTTCATAACCTAATTCGTTTTCAAGCTTGTAAAGAATCGTAGATAAGGTTCTTCCAATTTCATCATTTTTGTTTTCTAAATCGTGTTTTACAAGTCCTTCCACATTCTCTAAAATAAAACCATAAGGCTTTTTATCTCTCAATATTCTTTCAATTTCAAAAAACAATGTTCCTCTTGTATCTACAAATCCTTGACGTTTCCCACCAGCACTAAACGGTTGACAAGGAAATCCACCCAATAGAAAATCAAAATCAGGAATTTGCTTATTATCAACTTGAAAAATATCGCCTACAAAATAATCGTGATTAAAGTTTTTAGATAAAGTTTCAACTGCGTAAGGCTTAATTTCAGAAGTCATTACACATTCTGTTTCAAAACCTAAATCTTGAAATGACTTTTCAAAACCTAATCTAATTCCACCAAGACCAGCGAATAAATCTATGAATTTTACTTTCTGCATTTTATTGTTTTTTTAGGTTATAATCGACTTGAGGTTCAGCCGCAATTGCCAATTGACTTTCGTATTCTTCAATTTCTATCTTTTCGCATCCAATTACTGTTAAGCATTGTAGAAAAAAGGCTGCACTAAATGAACCTCGACTGATTTTACTATCGATACTCGATTTAGTTTCTTCAATTCCTATTTGTTCAAGCATATTTGCCAAGTCTGAATTTGAAATCCCTCTACGAACCAATTCTGACTTTAATAAACGTTTGACTTTATCATTCCAATCTGACATAATAATAGATTTGTCTTGTTGCAAATTTGACTAATAATTTGTAAATATGCAAATAAAAAGGCAAAAATAAAAATACGTTGGGTAACAACGTGTATAAATAATAGCGGTTTTAGTGCTTATCCGAAGTTACTTTTTTATCTTTACAGTTAAGTTAAAAACCGAAAAGTTAGTGTGTTAAATCCGCTACTATTCATACACAAACCGTTGTGCTTCATTACCAGAAACCGCTAACCAATGATAAAATATTTTAGAAAAATTAGACAAAACTTGCTGACTGAAAATAAGTTTGGAAAATATCTGACTTATGCAATTGGCGAAATAATACTTGTTGTAATTGGTATTTTAATTGCGCTTTCAATAAATAATTGGAACGAAAACAACAAATTAGAAAAGGAGACCAATAAAGTGCTTCTACAAATGCGAGATGAGTTTTCACGAAACCAAAACGAACTGAAAATTAAGATTGAACAGCACAAATTTGTAAAGGAGAGTGTTGATGAATTATCGGAGTTGGTGCGACCTAACCCAAAAGAAATTGAAAAAAGCAAATTGGATTCGCTGATGTTTTCTATGATATACATACCGGCATTCAATCCATCTACTGACATAGCATCGTCGGAAAAATTAATGCTTGTTGATGATATACTTAAAAACTATGTTGCCGATTGGAAACTAAATTATGATTATTATAAGTATAGCATTAAAATTATCGATGATAGCCAAACGCAACAATTGGATGAATTTTTAATTGAAAATTATCAATATAAAAATTTCAAAAATGAATTACTTGAACCCAATAAAAGTGCTTTTGACAAAGACCGACAGAAAATTTTATCAAGTGACATCTTTGAAAATTACGTCTATTTAAGAAGCCTGAACACAGGTTTCCTTGTCAAGCGAGCTACTACTCTTTACGATATACAAAATAAAATAATACAACATATAGACACAGAATTGAAAAATAAAAAATAACGAAAGCACAACACCGTGTATAATTAATGGCTGGTTCTCGCCTACTTACGAAAATCCTCGCGGATTTTCTATTCGGTTTTTATTTGCTAAATTAGGTGCTTAAACACGCCACTAATCATACACAAACACGTTACCAACAATAGTGCAATTTTCGTGATGATTACTTTACTTCATATTTGAGTTACTAACTTTTATCGTTAGAGGTTTCTTTTCTACTTCTTCCCTATTTCCTTTTTTGGAGAACTTAACGCTTCTGTGGCTTTTCTATATTTGCTGTGGCTTAAATGAATCTTCCTATGAAAAATGAATACTTCAATTTATATAGAATTTTATCAAACAAAATAAATATTACATCTAACTGAAAATTGATTTATCTGCCAAATGCTCGCTAGCGTTCGGATTTGTTCTATTTCCAAAAAAGGTGTTCGTGTTTATCGCTTTGGGCAACCTAAATGCTACTGTGTTCTTTTTCTGTCATCTAATGCAACGGTTTCTTGGGTTTCTCAGCTAAGTCGTGGCTAGCATTCTCTTTCGGTTGCTTATTGGATAATCTGCTTTGGTCTGTGATTTAACAATGGTTCGTCTTGCACTACAGTAGGTAACAACGTGTATAATTAATGCTCACTTTTTATTTTCATAGAAAAAAGACTACCTTTAACAAAATGATTTGTTTCATCTGAAAACTTGCCGTTTTCATTCGCACAAATCATACACAATCACGTTGGCAACAAGCTGAAAAACCACAAAATGAAAGGAAAAGTACTCAAACAAGAATTTTTCAATATTAGAATTGCAAATCGTTCTGCTACAGTATCAAAGGAATACTTTAATGGCTCTGATACTTATATTATTAGATTTATTAATAATGTAGAAAGTGATTTTATCAATTCTTATAAATCATTTGGATTTATTGTTGAGTTAAAAAATGACATTACTAACTTTAAAGTTTTTGGAACTTTAACAGTTACAGAAGCAAAAAACATTTGGACACAAATACAAAACTTTGAATCGCCAATTACATCTTGCGAAATCACTTTAAGATAATATTTATATGCTTCGACCTAAAATTTTTATTATAATCTTAATACTTCCTTTTTTGCAAAGTTGCAAAAACGAAAAAAAGAATGATATAACACCAAAAATAAATAATACACAATTCAAGACCACAATTTCAAAATCAACATTTGAAGAAAAACTCAAAAAAGAACCAAAATTATTTTTAAAATTTTGGTCAGGAATGACTGAAAATGAATTTCAAAAGGTCGTCAATATTTTAAACGAAGAAAAAGTATTATTGGGAAATTATAACAATATTTCTAATCCTATAAGATTTTTAGTTAGAGAACATTGTTATTCTGAAATGTATGCTCGTTTTGATAATTCAAAAGAACCTAAATTAGTAAGTATAAAACTTTATAATTTAGCTACTTTTCCAAATTGTTTATATGACCTCTATAGAGAAAAATATGGACTTCCACTTTTGCTACAGAAAACAGAGACAGATTATGAATATGTCGAAAACAATCCGAATTATGCACCAAAAATGTCTTATACTGATGAGAATAACAAGTTGGTATTTCTAAACGACGCTTTCAATGATAAAAGTTCATTTATAAAAAATAATGAGCGAATTGAGAAAGAAACATTTTTACCATCAAGACCAACCTATATACTTCCTGAAAACCCTATTGTAATAAATAAAGACAGTCTTGTTATCGTTATTGACCAAGTGAAATATGAAGATAAGAGTTATAGTTATAATTTAGAACAGAGTCAAGCCTTACGCAATTATCAGAGTAGTATTTTTAACGATTCCTTTAATAAATGGCTGGACGAATCTAAATTTATTGAAACTAATTCAAAATTAAGAACAGTCAGTTTAAAATCAATTTACTCAATAAATGCAACATATATGTCGGTTTCTGAATACGACAAAAGAAAACAAGAAAGGAACGACCAAATTGAAGATTCATTGGAAACTGAAAAAAGAAAAAAAGCAAAATTATTGAAATCAATAGAGAGTCTTTAAATATGAAAAAAAGCCAGTTGCCAACAACGTGTAAGCGCAATAACGGCTGAATTTCCTAATCGGAAATTCAACTCGTTTTTGCTATCTTTCGTACGTCAGTGGAAAATACTCGCGCATTTTCCCGTTACTGACGCTTACACAAAACCGTTGCCCACAATATGACCAAATCTCAAAATAATAATATACTGACGAAGTTACATTTCCTTTTTTTAGGTATTGGGATTTTAAATTGGATTTCAAAAGTAACGGTTGAATTCAGCCTGAATTACAAATTGGCTTACGTTGTAACCGTTCTGATATTTATAAGCGGATTCGTTCTATTTTTGTGGAATCTAAGACCTTTCAATCGAATTGGAATTTATTACGGTTACTATTTTATCACGCCAATCTTGACCTTGATTTTTTGGCTATTTGGCGGAATATTATTGGCTTTGATTAGCCCAGTATTTCTCTACCCTATTTATCCGAATAAAATTTTATCCGAACATCAAAACTTTACTGTATATGAAAATTTTCAAGGATTTATGGGACCGTGTTGTCCCTTGGAAATAACCGAAAAACATTTTTGGATTATTGAACAAAAGTTGACCAATATAAATTTGTACGATGACACATACATTCATTCAATAAATTACGATAAAAAGAACGATAGCCAACTAATAATCATATTTGATAAATATGAATCCAGAGCAGATAATGTAGTACCAACTGATACCATTATAAAACTGAACTGAAAGTAATACTGTGGGCAACAACGTGTATAGTTCATTGCGGTAAGCTGGCTAAGTAGATGATTTTTTCTTACATTTAAAAAAACATAAATAGGAAAGAAAAGTCCGAGCTCAGCCGCTCGCCTTTCTTTCCAACGGAATTTTCGCCGCAAGCGGCTCATCCGAACGCAAAGGCGATCGGCTGAAATTCCGCAACAAACCATACACGAAGACGTTGTAGGCAATAAACCAGTCTTCTGGTCTTCCCAGAGGGTTTCGGAACCCAATAATGGTCAGGACATCACTTAAAAATCCCCATGAGGGAATCTGGACACAGTCAGATTCCTCCTTGACAAGATTACCGATTGAGATC
>NZ_JBGFGL010000047.1:0-323 GCF_041224425.1 Psychroserpens sp. XS_ASV72
ACATATACAGTGACAGGTTTCTCAAACGGCTGTGAATCGACCGACGCGGTTGTAGTGACCGTTGAGACTGAAACTGTGGTTGCCAATGCAGGAGCAGATGTTGAGATCTGTTCTGGAACAGTGGCTACTTTGACTGCTTCAGGAGGAACAAGCTACCAGTGGAGTACTGGAGAGACGACACAAAGCATTGAGGTAAGCCCTAACGTTACGACCACTTATTCGGTAACCGTTTTCAATACAATGGGAACCGCTTCAGATACTGACGATGTCATTGTAACGGTAAATGATTTGCCAAATACAGATGCTGGATCAGACGTGACGAT
>NZ_JBGFGL010000067.1:0-213465 GCF_041224425.1 Psychroserpens sp. XS_ASV72
ATAGCGACGGGGCTCACCTCTTACCATTCCGAACAGAGAAGTTAAGCCCGTTTGCGCCGATGGTACTGCATCTGTGGGAGAGTAGGACATCGCCTTTCTTGAAAGACCCTTGCAATAAGCAAGGGTCTTTTTTTGTTTATAGATGTTCTCTTGAAGTAGATTAAATAAAAAAGCCTAATTAAAATATTAGGCTTTGGAATTATGAGTATTGTAATTAGATTTAATTTTTTATCACACCTCTAGAAATCACTATTTTTTGAATTTCAGAAGTGCCTTCATAAATTTGAGTAATTTTTGCATCTCGCATTAAACGCTCTACATGATATTCTTTAACAAAACCATTTCCACCATGTATTTGAACAGCTTCAACAGTTTGTTCCATAGCGACCTTTGAGGCATAAAGTTTCGCCATAGCACTCGATATATCATGATTTTTGCCTTGGTCTTTTTCCCAAGCAGCTTTCATGACTAGGTGGCGAGCAGCTTCTATTTCTGTAACCATATCTGCTAGTTTAAAAGCAATA
This sequence comes from Psychroserpens sp. XS_ASV72, assembly GCF_041224425.1. NCBI lineage: Bacteria > Pseudomonadati > Bacteroidota > Flavobacteriia > Flavobacteriales > Flavobacteriaceae > Psychroserpens > Psychroserpens sp. XS_ASV72. The sequence goes on from NZ_JBGFGL010000067.1 coordinate 525, forward strand.
GCTTGATGATTACATATTTCCGTACCAAATGCTTTTCTTTCTTTAGAATATTTTAAAGCCAGTTCATAAGCTCCAGATGCTATACCTAAAGCTTGAGCAGCTATCCCAATACGTCCACCGGAAAGTGTTTTCATAGCAAATTTAAAACCAAATCCGTCTTCACCTATTCTATTTTCTTTAGGGACTTTAACATCATTGAATTGTAATGTATGGGTATCACTACCTCTAATTCCGAGCTTATCTTCTTTTGGACCAATATCAAACCCCTCCATACCTTTTTCAAGTATAAAAGCATTAATACCTCTATGTCCTTTTTCTCTATCAGTTTGAGCAATGACTAAATAAACATCACTTCTACCTCCATTCGTTATCCAATTTTTAGTGCCATTAATAACATAATGATCACCTTTATCTATAGCAGTAGTAGCTTGAGAAGTTGCATCACTTCCAGCTTCAGGTTCGCTTAGACAAAAAGCTCCAATAAATTCACCAGAGGCCAATTTGGTTAAATATTTTTGTTTTTGGTCTTCGGTGCCATAGGTTTCAAGACCATAGCAGACCAATGAATTATTTACCGAAACCATTACAGATGCAGAGGCATCAATTTTTGATAATTCTTCCATAATCAAAACATAGGAGATTGCATCCATTCCACTTCCACCGTATTTTGGATCTACCATAACTCCCATAAACCCTAAATCGGCCATTTTTTTCACCAATTCTTTTGGGAATTCTTGTTTTTCATCTCGTTCAATCACTCCTGGAAGTAATTCATTTTGTGCAAAATCGCGAGCTGCATCGCGAATCATAATATGTTCTTCGGTTAAATTAAAATCCATTATAAATAATAATTATTGATTTGATAAAAAATGTTGTCAAAGATAACCCTTTATTGGTATATTTTCAATAAGATTTCCTATTTTCACTTAAATGTTAAAAATGGAATACAATGTCATTGGTGTTATGTCTGGTACTTCCCTTGATGGAATTGATTTGGCATATATCAATTTTCGAATTGATAAGATTTGGAGTTTTAAGCTTTTAAGTTGTACAACTGTTCCTTATTCTGAAAGTTGGAAAAAAACATTAACAGATCTTATTGAATTAGATGAATCTGAGCTAAAGAAAATTGACGATAGATATACTGAATATTTAGGAAAAACCATAAATTCATTTATTGCCCAGAATAAACTACATGCTATTGATGCTGTGTGCTCTCATGGGCATACTGCAATACATAAACCTAAAGAAGGAATTACTTATCAAATAGGAAATCAAGACAGTTTGTCTCAATTAGTTCAAAATGTTATCGTTTGTGATTTTAGAATCCAAGACGTAAAATTTGGAGGTCAAGGGGCACCATTGGTTCCTGTAGGAGATGAGTTGTTATTTAAAAATTACGGTTTTTGTATCAATTTAGGTGGATTTGCCAATGTTTCTTACAAAGAAAAAGGAAAGCGATTGGCCTATGATATTTGCCCTGTAAATATTGTACTCAACACTTACTGTAGAACTATTGGTTTTGATTTTGACGACCAAGGAAAAATTGCATCCTCTGGAACAGTTAATTTAAAACTTTTACAAAAATTGAACGATTTAGATTATTATAAAACACCTTTTCCAAAATCTTTGGGGCTTGAATGGGTAACAAAATATGTGTTTCCCATAATTAATAGTTTTCAAATCGGAGTAGAAGATATTTTAAGAACATATATCGAACATATTTCAATGCAAATTTCTGCAGTGTTAAAAAACAACCCTCAGTCATCGGTTCTAATTACTGGTGGTGGTGCTTACAATAGTTTTTTAATTCAGCGAATTCAAAAAATGAATGCAAATGAAATTATTGTTCCAGATTCTTATCTAATTGAATTTAAAGAAGCTCTAATATTCGGACTTTTAGGGGTTCTGAAACTTAGAGGAGAGGTCAATTGCTTAGCGAGTGTTACAGGAGCCAAAAATGATCATTGTTCTGGTGTTATTCATTATCCTTAAAAATATGGTAAATTTAATATTTAGGCATTTATTGTTTTTTATATTTGTTGAAACATAATTTAACTTAATGAAAGACTTACTTCAGAAGTACGAAGAAAAAGCCCCAGAAATTGTATTTAATTGGAAAGATCCCGAAACTGAAGCTGAGGGATGGACTGTAATAAACTCTCTTAGAGGAGGAGCAGCAGGAGGTGGAACGAGAATGCGTCAAGGTTTGGATATGAATGAAGTATTGTCACTTGCCAAAACAATGGAAGTTAAGTTTACCGTTTCTGGTCCCGCTATTGGAGGCGCTAAATCAGGAATCAACTTTAACCCTCAAGACCCTAGGAAAAAAGGAGTTTTAGAACGCTGGTACAAAGCGGTTTCTCCTTTATTGAAAAGCTATTACGGAACAGGTGGTGATTTAAACGTCGATGAAATCCATGAAGTTATTCCGATTACTGAGGAAAGTGGTGTTTGGCATCCTCAAGAAGGTGTTTTTGAAGGGCATTTCAAACCAACACAAGCAGATAAAATTAATAGAATAGGCCAACTGCGACATGGTGTTATCAAAGTTATTGAAAACCCAAAATATTCACCGAGTGTCGCTAGAAAATATACTGTAGCAGATATGATTACAGGTTATGGTGTAGCTATAGCTGTTAAACACTTTTATGATATTCACAATGATTCTGTTGTTGGAAAAAGAGCTATTGTTCAAGGATTTGGAAATGTTGGAGCAGCTGCAGCTTTTTATTTATCTCAAATGGGTGCCAAAGTTGTTGGAATCATTGATCGTATAGGTGGACTTATTAATGAAGATGGCTTTACGTTTGATGAGATTACTGAACTTTTTCTCAATAAAACCGGAAACACTTTAGAAAGTGATAATCTAATTCCTTTTGAAGTGATGAACGAAAGGATATGGTCTTTGGAAACTGAAGTTTTTGCACCATGTGCAGCTTCGAGATTGATTACAAAAGAGCAAATTGATAATATGATCAATACTGGTCTGGAAGTTATTTCATGCGGTGCCAATGTTCCTTTTGCTGATAAAGAAATCTTTTTCGGCCCCATAATGGAACATACAGATAACAAAGTAAGCCTTATACCTGATTTTATTTCAAACTGTGGAATGGCTAGGGTTTTTGCTTATTTCATGGAGCGAAAAGTACAAATGACAGACGAGGCAATTTTTAAGGATACTTCTAAAACCATTAAAAAAGCCATAAAAAAAGTTTACGATAAAAATCATTCTAAAACAGGAATTAGTGCCACAGCATTTGAAATTGCTTTAAGTCAACTTATTTAAAACCATCTTATGGAAACTATAATCATTATCGTTTTTGCATTAGGCTATTTAGCCATCACTGTTGAACACAGTATAAAAATTGACAAGCTTATCCCTGCATTGGTCATGATGGCCATAAGCTGGGCTTTGATATCTTTAGGTATTGATTCCTTTGGACAATGGTTCGATTCTGCTAATCATGGTTTAGTAGATGGTTTTGCTAATATGGAACATGATAGCAAGATGCATATCATGGAAGAAACCTTACTGCATCATTTAGGCAAAACGGCTGAAATATTAGTTTTCCTTTTAGGAGCTATGACTATTGTTGAAATTATCGATTATTTTGATGGTTTTTCCACAATCAAGGGGTTTATTAAAACAAATAGTAAACGTAAAATCCTTTGGATTTTTTCAATTTTAGCATTCATCCTTTCTGCTATCATAGATAACTTGACAGCAACTATTGTATTAATTTCAATTCTTCAGAAAATTGTAAAAGAACGCGATGTTCGAATTTGGTATGCTGGTTTGATAATTATTGCGGCAAATGCAGGAGGAGCTTGGTCTCCTATTGGAGATGTTACTACAACAATGCTTTGGATTGGTAATAAAGTCACTACAGGACATCTTTTCATTTATCTTTTCCTGCCTTCTTTGTTATGTATGATAGTGCCTACACTAATAGCGTCTTACCTTCCTGCTTTTAGAGGAAACTTGGAAAAGGTTGAAAATAATGATGATACACCTAAAAATAAATTTAGTTCTACAATGCTATATTTAGGTCTCGGTGGAATTGTATCTGTACCTGTCTTCAAGACAGTTACACATTTACCTCCTTATGTGGGAATGATGCTAGCTTTAGGAATTGTCGCTATTTTTGCTGAAATATACAGTAATTCAAAATTCGCACTTTCTGGTATAGATTCAGGTGAACACAGTGAGCATTCAAGTCATAGTCCAGTACACCATTCGCTATCAAAAATCGAATTGCCTAGTATTCTATTTTTCTTGGGAATTTTAATGGCTGTTGCAGCCCTTGAATCTTTAGGGATCTTGTTTGGCTTTGCTGGAACATTACAAGAAAGCATGCCAATGTTAGGAACCGAACTACATGGTGAAGGGGTTTCTGATTTGGTGGTATTACTACTTGGTGTAGGTTCGGCAGTTATAGATAATGTGCCTTTGGTAGCAGCTAGTTTAGGAATGTTTTCTGAACCTATTGATAATGAATTATGGCACTTCATTGCCTATTCAGCAGGAACTGGAGGAAGCATGCTTATCATTGGGTCTGCAGCAGGAGTTGTGGCCATGGGCATGGAAAAGATTGACTTTTTCTGGTATCTTAAAAAAATATCTTGGTTAGCCTTGGTTGGCTTTATAGCTGGTGCTGTAGCCTTCATGTTTACAAGAACAATATTCTAGTAATATAATTTACTAAGATTTTAAGCGTTATTACATTAATTATATTAATTTCAATACAATATTTATATGATATTGCTAACTACATTTCAAGAAGGAACTGAATTGGCTACCGATTCAGAATCTACTGAAAAAACATTATCTATTATCGAGCTAATCGGTAGTGGAGGCGTTGCCGGACAAGTGATTATTGCAATCCTTTTCATTTTACTTGTTGTAGCTATTTATATTTATTTTGAACGCCTTTTCGCAATAAAAGCAGCTTCAAATGTCGATGCGAACTTTATGAACCAAATTAAGGATCATGTTAGTAATGGCAAGATTGATTCGGCCCAAATGCTTTGTGCGCAACAAAATTCTCCTGTATCAAGATTGATTAATAAAGGAATTACTAGAATTGGTAAACCTTTGGAAGATATCAATACAGCTATCGAGAATGCTGGACGCCTAGAGCTCTATGGATTGGAAAAAAATGTGAGTGTATTAGCTACCATATCTGGAGTTGCTCCTATGATTGGTTTCTTGGGAACTGTGATCGGAATGATCTTGTCCATTTTTGAAATTGCCAACTCTGGAGGACAAATTGATATCAAACAATTATCAGACGGGTTGTATACGGCAATGACCACTACAGTTGCTGGATTGATCGTGGGTATTGTGGCTTATATGGCATATAACCATTTAGTGGTTCGAACAGATAAAGTCGTATATCAAATGGAAGCTAATTCCCTTGAATTTCTAGACCACTTAAACGAGCCTAGTTAATATGAATATTAGAGGACGAAATAAAGTAACACCAGAGTTCAATATGTCATCAATGACAGATATTGTCTTCTTGTTATTAATCTTCTTTATGTTGGCATCAACTTTAGTGACGACTAATGCCATCGATATTTTGTTGCCAAAGGCTAGCGGTAAAACGGAAAATAAAAGATCTGTTTCAGTTAGTATTACCAAGGATTTAAATTACTATATCGATCAAAAATTGGTTGGTCAAAGTGTACTTGAAAATGAATTAGTTCAAGCACTTTCCAATCAAGAGCAGCCAACAATTGTTCTAAGAGCTGAAAAAACAGTTCCTGTCGATAATGTAGTAAAGGTGATGGATATCGCCAATCGAAATAAGTTCAAAGTTATTCTTGCCGTAAAGCCGAATAATTAAGCAAATCTATTTTCGGTATAGGATTTGCTAGACAATTATCATGAAATACTTAAAAACCAAACATGAACGTAATTCTGCAAAAATCACTACACTCATCGTAGTGATCTTGGTGTTATTGCTGTTTGTAGTTGGACATAAATATATGGATCCTCCAATTGAGTATGGTGTGGCTGTGAATTTTGGCAATTCCGAAGTAGGAAGTGGTCAAATTCAACCTAAAGAACCTATTAAATCCAATCCTAAAAATGATTTGGTAGAAGAACAACAAGTTGAAGAGACACAACAAGAGACTTCTCAATCAAATGCTCAAGCAGAAGACATAATTACTGAAGAATCTGAAGAATCCATTGCCATCAAAAAAGCTAAGGCTGAGGAAGCTAGAGCAAAAGCTGAAGCAGAACGTATCGAAAGAGAAAAGCGTGAAGCTGAAGAAAGAAAACAACGTGAAGAAGCCGAAAAAAAGAAAAAATTAGATGCCTTAATTGGAGGCGTGAGTAATTCCAATGGTACGGAAACTGGCGGACAGGGTCCAAATGATGCTCCTGGAGATAAAGGACAATTAGATGGCGATCCTTATGCACCAAGTTATTTTGGTGGTTCAGGTCCAGGAAAAGGTGGTGTTGGTTTCGGACTTGGAGGTAGAGGTAGACCTTCAAAAACAATATATAAGCAAGACTGTAATGAATATGGATTGGTTGTAGTCAAGATTGTGGTGAACCAACAAGGACAGGTTGTTGAAGCTGTTCCCGGAATTAAAGGAACAACAAATACACATCCTTGTTTGTTAGAACCTGCAAAGAAAATAGCATTGTCCCATAAATGGCCTGCAGATTCCAAAGCACCTTCCCGACAAATAGGTTTTGTTAGTATTAATTTTGATGTAAGTCAGTAAATACATGAACTACGACGATACTGTAAGCTGGATGTTCAAGCAGTTGCCTATGTATCAAAACCAAGGGACTTCTGCATATAAGGTTGACTTATCAAATTCCTTTTTACTTGCCAAACACCTCAAAAATCCCGAGAAGAAATTTAAAAGTATTCATGTAGCTGGAACTAATGGTAAAGGTTCAACCAGTCATATGTTGGCTTCAGTACTTCAAGAAGCTGGATACAAAGTGGGTTTGTATACATCACCTCATTTAAAAGATTTTAGGGAGCGTATTAAAATTAATGGAGATGTAGTCAGCAAACAATTTGTCATCGGTTTTATCAAACGTAACCTTGATTTTTTTAAATCGAATTCCTTATCATTCTTTGAAATGACCGTTGGAATGGCTTTCGACTATTTCGCTAAACAAAAGGTAGATATAGCAATTATTGAAGTTGGTTTAGGTGGACGTTTGGATTCTACTAATATCATTACACCAGAAATATCAGTAATTACTAATATTGGATTTGATCATGTGAAGTTTTTGGGAAATACTTATGAAGCGATCGCTAAAGAAAAAGCAGGTATAATAAAGCCTAAAGTTCCCATAGTCATAGGTAAAACACAAATTGAAACTAAACAAGTATTTGAAGACATTGCTTCGGAAAGGAATGCAGAGATTTATTTTGCAGATCAATTGGTTCAAAACGTATTTGAAAGTGATTTAAAAGGAAGTTATCAATCTGAAAATATAAAAACTGTAATTCAAACTGTTAAGGTTTTAAATTCCTTACACGTGTTTGAAGTTTCCGATAACCATTTAAAAAATGGACTAAAACGTGTCGTGAAAAATACCGATTTGAGAGGACGATGGGAAATTCTACAAGATCACCCAAAAATTATTTGTGATACAGCCCATAATAAAGAAGGTTTGAGTATTGTTTTAAAACAGTTGGAAAGCGAAACTTATAAGTCGCTTCACATTGTTTTTGGTGTCGTGAATGATAAAGACCTTGACGGAATTATTAGTTTCTTACCAAAAAATGCACACTATTATTTGTGTAAACCTAATATTCCTAGAGGATTAGAGGTTAATATTTTACAAGAGGTGTTTGACAAGAATAATCTCAATTCAAAAAGCTATTCATCGGTTAAAGAAGCCCTAAAATCTGCAAAGAATCATTCTAAAACTAATGATTTGATTTATGTAGGTGGAAGCACTTTTGTTGTTGCTGAAATTATTTGATTTTTTTCATAAAAAGTTTTTGCGAATTAAAAATCTAGACTATATTTGCAGTCCAATAATTAGGGCGCGTAGCTCAGTTGGTTCAGAGCACTTGGTTTACACCCAAGGGGTCAGGGGTTCGAATCCCTTCGCGCCCACATCAATTTGAGAAGTCCGCAATATTGCGGACTTTTTCTTTTTAAAACATTAAGGGTCATTAACTCAGTTGGTTCAGAGTGTTACCTTGACAGGGTAGAAGTCACTGGTTCGAATCCAGTATGACCCACAAAAAAAGCCATACTAATTGAGTATGGCTTTTTTTATTTTATTTATGTGTTTCTATATATAATCAAGAACGCGTTCCAAAGCCATTCCTCTAGATCCTTTAATAAGTAAAGTATTATCCTTAAATGAAAAAGTACTCAAGTGGTCTTTTAAATCTTCAAACGTCTTAAATTTTTTGACATATTTATTATTAGGAATAAACGTATTATAAAAATTTGCTCCTACGAGATAAACATTATCAATATTCAAAGTTTGCGCATAGTCAGCAATATGTTGATGTTCTTTTTTGGCTACATTTCCCAATTCGAACATATCACCTAAAATGGCTATTTTGTTAGTAGCACTGATACCTCCAAAATTATCTAGAGCAGCAACCATACTTGTCGGATTGGCATTGTAGGCATCTAGAAATATTTTGTTGGAATTCTTCTCTATAATTTGCGAGCGATTATTGGTTGGTACATAATTTTCAATAGCACTGATGATATCTTTTTCAGATACTTTAAATTGCAGACCAATAGCTATTGCAGCGATAATATTATTATAATTATAAGCTCCTGTTAATTGCGTCTGTATAATTTCACCATTGAATTTTAGTTTTACAAAGGGTTGTGCTTCCAATAAGGTTGTGTCTGTCCCGAAAGAGATTGAGTTGGAATAATTACCAACCTGTTCAACTTGCTTTTTATCATTTTCATTTACAAAAATGACTTTCTCATGCTTTTTCAAATGATCATACAATTCAGATTTTCCTTTAACAATACCTTCCATACTTCCAAAACCTTCTAGATGGGCTTTTCCAAAATTTGTTATCAAACCATAATCAGGATAGGCTATGTCACAAAGAAATGCTATTTCCCTTTGATGATTAGCTCCCATTTCAACGACACCAATTTCTGTATCACTTGTTAAGTTTAATAACGTTAGTGGGACACCAATATGGTTGTTTAGATTCCCTTTTGTTGCTATTGTTTTGTAGGTGGTTGATAAGACGGAATTGATAAGTTCTTTGGTGGTTGTCTTACCATTGCTACCGGTTAGTGATATGATTGGTGTTTTTAGTGCTTTTCGATGGTATGTAGCCAGATTTTGAAGCGTTTTCAAAACATCATCCACTAAAATATATTGCTGGCCTTCATTAAATCGTTCTTCATCAATAACAGCAAATGTTGCTCCTTTTTTTAAGGCTTCTGAAGCAAATTTATTTCCATTGAAATTATCGCCTTTCAGAGCGAAAAAGATACAGTTGTTTGAAATCTTTCGTGTATCGGTACAAACACCGCTTGAATTAAGAAATGCTTCGTAAATAGATTCTATTGACATAGATTAAAAGTAAAATAAAAAGTCCTAACAAATATATGTTAGGACTTTCAATGTATTGTAAGTAATATAGATTAATTTCTTTTTTTGCCACCTTGAGATTTTGAACCTACTCTAGACATCGCACATCTAAAACCGATATAATCTGTTGCCATATCTTGTGGGAAATATCTACGTTGTGCAGGATCAATCCAATACGCTCTGTCTCTCCATGAACCACCTTTGTAAACTCTTACTTCGTCATTGATCATAGAAGTTCTTTGGTTAGAGGTATCATATTCCTTAATCATCTTACCGGTAGAATCTACCTCAATATTGTGACGAGGAGAATTATACATTTTTTTGGTCATAGCGATTTCAGCATCTTCACCTTCAAACTCATCAAAGTTAGTAGCATAGTTTCGAGAAGATCTTGTATCACCATCTCTAAAGTTTCTGTTGTCACTTCTGTCAAAGTTGGTTCTCAAATAGGTCTCGTCTTCATTAACTGGAACCTGTAAAATTTCACCAGGAAGGTTTCGTGCAACTACTTGACCATTACTTAATGTATCAAATACAATTTCTTCAGGAGTTACGACTTTAACTGTACCATCCTCATTAATCGAGTTCTTAGTGTAAACGTTACCTCTGTAGTAGTTGAAATCACTAAATTCATCATCAACAATAGGACGATACACATCGGCAACCCATTCAGCAACATTTCCAGCCATGTCATATAAACCATAGTCATTTGGCTCATAGCTCATAACTTGCGCTGTGATATCGGCACCATCGTCAGACCATCCAGCAATTCCACCATAGTCTCCTTTACCTTGTTTGAAGTTGGCCAATTGATCACCTCTGGTCTTACGTTTTCCAGAGCGTGTATATTGACCATCCCATGGATATTTCTTACGACCTCTATAAACGTTATAGCTTCTTAACTCACTTAATCCAAGAGCAGCATACTCCCATTCAGCTTCCGTAGGTAGACGATAATCTGGAGAAATAATCCCTGATTCTCTTCTAGCAAACGTATTGATGGTGTCTCCAGCTGCAGTCACAGTAGGACGTCTTCTTGATTTCTCAGGATTGATGATACTATCATTACCACCATAAGTCAATGTAGGTGCATTTAAATAGGTATCAGTATTGAAATTGCTATCGGCTGATGCTGTAAGTTTTGCATCTCTTTCCAAATATCCAGCGTTTTCTAAATATAATTCATTAACACGATCCGTTCTCCAATTAGCAAACTCAACTGCTTGAATCCAGCTTACTCCAACAACAGGATATTCTCCATATCCAGGATGGCGTAAATAATTTTCAATCATCATTTCAGCATATCCCAAACGGTTTCTCCATACCAAAGTATCAGGAAGTGCACCTTCATAAATCAATCTGAAGTTTTCTTCTTCTGGTGGATATACACGCTTAATGTAATCTAGATACTCGGTATACATTTTATTTGTTACCTCAGTTTCATCCATGTAGAAGGATTGTACGTGCTGTTGCGTTGGAGTATTGTTCCAATCGTGCATTACGTCATCCTGAACTTTTCCCATGGTAAAGGTTCCACCTTCAATAAATACCAATCCAGGACTGGTTTCTTGTTCTTGGAACTTGTCATTGTATTGAAAACCACCGTTCTTGTCGTTGATTTTCCATCCTGTTGCTCTAGAACTGTTCTTCGTAGAAGAATTTTTGCTACAACCAACAATAGTCAAAGATATCATTAGGGCTAATAGTATCCTTAGGTTAAAGATGTTTTTCATATCCATACTTTTAAGTAAGCTAAATTAAATTTTAGAGACGCAATATAGCAATTAAAGAGAAATTAACAACATTTTTTGGCAATTTCATGCAAAAAAAGTTGCATTTCATCCTGTTTTTTGTGCAATATAACGGACTTTTAATCAGTTTATCGATGTATTTTGACTTTAATAACGGTTGATTAAATTAAATATTGTTGTAATTTTGAATAAAAAACAAAGACGTCATAATAACACCCTAATTACATCGTTATATAGACGTTATTATTACTATGAATAGACAAATACCTATTTTTCTTTTATTTATCGTTTCCATTGCTTTTTCGCAACAGAAGCAATTCAATATTGATTGGCAAGGCACAAAACTGATGGAAACAACTTCCTTCTCTTTAGAAGTACCTTCGTTTAGTCAAGAAAATTTTAGTTATAGTCAGGATAAGGGTTTGAAATTTGTAGCCCAATGGATTATACCGACTAAAATTAATGAAGAATCTGCAGAGTTATATGATATTGCCTACCAGACAATACCTAAAGCAAATTTGAAAGACCTTCAAATAGATCGTATTCCAAAATCGGTACAATTCAAATTGTCTAATTCAATTGATCGTAATAAAATTTATGCGTTTTTAGAGTTGAGCCCTATAATTAATGAGAATGGTATCTTCAAAAAAGTTGTATCCTTTAAGTTGCGTTATAATAACAGTACTAATTCTGCTAATAGAAATGCTTCAACTACGCAGGAAATTGTCAATTCTGTTTTAAGCTCAGGAGCTTGGAGACGTTTTTATATTGAAGATACAGGGATATTTAAGTTGACAAAAGGCTTTTTGGAAGATATAGGTGTTAATACTGATGTTGATCCAAGAACTATCAAAATTTATGGAAATGGAGGTGCTATGTTGCCAATGCGTAATGATGAATACTATCCATTAGATCTAACTGAAAATGCTATAAAATTTGTAGGCGAAGATGATGGTGTTTTTAATGATGGCGACTACATCTTGTTTTATGGTGAAGGCCCAAAAGGGTATAATGAGGAGAGCCAGACGAATATCAATGCTTATACCAATAAATCTAATTATTATGTAACCTTTGGTGGTATTTATGGCAAACGAATTCAGTCTATGGTAGAACCAGAGGCAGCACCTAATTTTACTGTAAGCACGTTTCAGGATTATAAGTTTCACGAGGTAGATGAATATAATATTGCTAAATTAGGAAGACGCTGGTTTGGTGATCGCTTCGATATTGAAGATGAAAAAACCTTCACATTTAACTTTCCTAATCTAGTCACTGAGCAACCTGCTAAGGTGAATGTCTTTGCCGCAGCAATTTCAGATGTCAACACGTCAATGACGGTTAAGATAAATTCTCAAGAGGTAGATGTTATTGGTTTCAATGCGTTGTCAGATGGTGTTTTGGCAACTGGATCGTCTTTTCAAGGTGACGTCATATTAAATGGTTCCGAAGTTAATGTAAACTTAGAATACGATAATAGTGGTATACCATCGTCGTTGGCTTTTATAGACTATATTTCTATTGAAGCCACACGTGAATTGCGTTATAATGGCGGACAATTACGATTTAAAAATTACGACGTTGAGTCCAATCCGGGAATTGTTGAATATCAATTAGCGAACAGTTCCAACGTAAGGGAAGTTTGGGATGTGACAGATAAATATAATGTAACGAGTATTCTAAATTCAGATGGAGCAACTGATTTTTCATTTAAGGCAAGCGCAGGAACTTTAAGAAATTATATCGCATTCAATAACCAAAACTTTCTTCAGCCAGTACGAGATGGAAATACTTTTGTGTCCAATCAAAATATTAAAGGCACAATTTTCTTAAACGAGCAAGGTGTTTTTCAAGATATTGATTATTTAATCGTAACTCCTGGTAACATGCGTTCACAAGCCGAACGACTTGCAGAGATTAATAAGCGTCAGTACAATTACAATGTAAAAGTGTTGACCCTAAACCAAATCTATAAGGAATTTAGTTCAGGTAATCAAGATATTGGAGCTATAAGAAATATGGTCAGGTACGTTTATAACAATGCCAGTTCTCCTGAAAATAGAGTGAAGTATCTTTGTATGCTTGGAGATGCCTCATTCGATTATAAAAACAGAATTCCAAACAACACGAATATTGTACCTTCTTGGTTTTCCTATAACAGTTTTACTTTAACAAGTTCTTTTGTGTCTGATGATTTTTATGCCATGATGGATGAAAATGAAGGCGATATGAATACCTCCAATAAAGCTGATATTGCGGTGGGTAGAATCCTTGCCAATTCTCCACAACAGGCTAAGAAACTTATTGATAAAATAGAAGAATATTACGATAAAGCCTCCTTTGGAAGTTGGCGAAACAATATTTTGATGATTTCTGATGATGTTGATGATGGAAGCTTTGAAGGTGAACTGCAACAAACAACTGATGATATCGCAAATCTCATTACCCAAGAAAAACCGTTTTTAAATGCCATAAAGATACATTCGGATGCCTTTTTACAGGAATCTTCCTCAGCTGGTGAGCGTTATCCTCAAGTGAATAAGGAAATCAGGGATGCCATTGATGTCGGTGCCTTAGTCGTAAATTATTTTGGTCATGGTGGTGAAGACGGATTAGCTTCTGAACGGATTTTTGATAAAAATGATTCCCAAGAAGTAGCTAATGCTTGTAAGTACAATCTTTTTATAACGGTAACCTGTGAGTATACAAAATTTGATGATCCACTAAGACAAACAGCAGGTGAGTTCACGTATTGGAATACAAATGGAGGTGCTATTGGATTAATCACTACAACACGACAGATTTTTGTGAGTTTAGGTGAAGCATTTAATGTCATCATTGAACCGTATTTATTTTCCTTTGGTTCAAATGAGTATGTTTCCATTGCAGAAGCTTTGAGATTGTCTAAAAATGATCCTGGAATAAGTAGTAACCCTCAAAAACCTTTGGTGTGGTTTATTGGTGATCCGGCCATGAAATTGGCTTTTGCAAAGCCGAGCATTCTGTTAACCAAAATTAATGACGAACCGATTGGTGCTAACAACGATGTTCTTAAAGCACTTGACAAAGTGAAATTTTCTGGAGAGGTGGTTAACGAATCTGGAAATTTAATCTCCGATTTTAATGGCACCTTAACAGCTACAGTCTTTGATAAGGAAATTGACCGTCAAACCTTAAATAATGATAATCAATCCAATTCTGGGCAACCTGTAATTATGGATTTTAAAACCCTAGGTGAAATCATTTTTAAAGGACAGGCTTCGGTTTCGAACGGACAATTTGAATTTGAGTTTGTAGTACCTAGAGATATTGGCATTCCAGTTGGTCAAGGTAAGGTGAGTTTTTATGCCAAACGCGAATTGCCTCTTGAAGATAGGGCAGGATCAAGCTTTGATATTCAAGTGGGAGGCATTAATGAAAATGCAGAGGAAGATAATGCTGGTCCGTTGATTAATTTATTCATGAACGATGAAAACTTTGTGTCAGGAGGAATTACCAATGAACAGCCTTCGCTTTTAGCAAAACTTCAAGATGATAATGGTATAAATACAGCTAGTGGAATTGGCCATGATATTGTGGCTATTCTCGATGGTGACGAAACCAATCCTTTCATACTAAATGATTATTATACAGCTAATGTAGATGATTATCAAAATGGAACGGTTAGCTATCCGTTTAGAGATTTAAAACCAGGATTGCACACTTTAAGTTTAAAGGCTTGGGATGTTTACAATAATTCGTCTACGGCAGAAATCCAATTTGTGGTTCACGATAAAGATCAGGAGTTGATTATAGATAATGTTCTTAACTATCCTAACCCGTTTATCGATTATACCGAATTTTGGTTCAATCACAATAGTTCTGATGTTCTAGACGTTTCAGTACAGATTTTTACGGTTTCCGGTAAATTAGTGAGGACTCTAAATGGTCAAACCAATGGTGGAAGTAAAGTGACAAGCTCTTTATCAAAAGACATTGTTTGGGATGGTCGTGACGATTTTGGAGAAAAAATAGGTAAAGGTGTCTACATCTATAAACTAAAAGTGAGATCTAGCCGTTTAAATAAAGAAGTTGAAAAAATTGAAAAACTTGTAATCCTGCAATAAAGACTTATATTTGCTAATTGCTGAGCAATCTGTAATTGCTGTTACAACAATAAAAAAGAAATGAAAAAATACATTTTAGCCCTTATCACAGTTTCATTATGTCACTTAAGTAAAGCCCAAGAAACTGTCATTATTCCAAACGATATCGATTCAAGAGTTATAACTACAGGAGTTCCATTCTTATTAATAGCTTCAGATGCTCGTGCAGCTGGAATGGGAGATATTGGAGTAGCTACTTCAGCAGATGCCAATTCCCAGCAATGGAATCCTGCAAAATATTCATTTTCATTAGCAAAGTCTGGTATTGGAGTAAACTATACACCGTACTTAAGTCGCTTGGTTAATGATATCTTTTTAGGTAATGTGACGTATTTTAATCGTATCAATGAGCGTAGTGCATTCGCGGCAAGTTTTAAATATTTTAGTTTAGGTGAAATCGAAATTGTTCAGGATGAATTTTCTGAAGCTTTAATTGAGCAGCCTAACGAATTAACCTTTGATGCGTCTTATTCTTTGAGATTGGCTGATCAGTTTTCTATGGCTGTAGCCTTACGTTACCTAAGATCTGACCTGAGAATACAAGCAGTGGATTCAAATGCCAAGGCTGCTAGTTCCATAGGAGTTGATATCTCAGGATATTATCAAAGTGAAGAGGAGGCTTATAATAGTTTCAATGGCCGTTGGAGAGCAGGTTTTGCCATTCAAAATTTAGGTCCTAAGATCAAATATGACGACGGAGGAAGAGAAAATTTCTTGCCAACTACTTTAAGATTAGGTGGTGGTTTCGACTTTATTTTTGATGATTATAATGCGTTGAAAGTTACTGCTGAGGTAACAAAACTTTTAGTACCAACGCCACCTGAGTTAGGAACAAGAATTACTTATAATGAAAGTGGTGAAACACCAGGATATCAAGAAGACGAAGATGAAGAACTTACAGTTGAAAATAATTACATTATTGCAGGACAAGATAATAATGTGAGTTTCGCTAAGGGTATTTTCCAATCTTTTGGAGATGCTCCAGGTGGTTTCAGCGAAGAGCTTAAAGAGTTTACTTGGTCTTTGGGAGCAGAATATACCTACCAAGATTCCTTTGCATTCAGAGCAGGTTACTTTAATGAAAGTGAAGAAAAGGGTGCTCGTAAATTCTTTGCATTGGGAGCAGGATTTAAGTATACAACTATTAATATAGATATGTCATATCTATTTTCAGCATCTAAGGTTCAAAGTCCGTTGGAAAACACCTTGCGTTTTTCATTAACGTTTAACTTTGGTGATAATGAGTATGACGAATACTAGAATAGAAAATAACCACAAAATCAAAACTATTGTTTTTATTAAAAGCAATAGTTTTTTTGTCTAAAGCCATAGCGTATGAAAGACGTCAAAATTGAATCAACCCTTACTGTTTTTGAAGACTTTAACGAGTTGCCTGAAGCTATTAAAGACTTGTTGCAAAAAGCTATTGATGCTCGTAAAAATGCTTATGCGCCTTATTCAAAGTTTAGTGTTGGTGCTGCTATTTTGCTTGACAATCAGCAGGTTGTAACTGGAAACAATCAAGAAAATGCATCCTATCCATCGGGATTGTGCGCTGAACGAACAGCTATTTATTATGCTGGTTCACAATTCCCGGAAGCTAAAATCTTAAAAATGGCCTTAACGGCAGGCTCAAGAGAGCACCAAACCATCACGCCGATTCCGCCTTGTGGAGCTTGTAGACAAGCTATAGCCGAATATGAGGTAAAACAAGACACGCCTATCGAAATTTATTTTATGGGAGAAACAGGAAAGGTGGTTAAATCGGCTTCACTTGCAAATTTATTACCTCTCGGGTTCGATAGAAGTTTTCTATAACGATTTCGTTACAAATTTTACGTTTTTCAGTTTTTTGGTTACTGTCTAATGTGTTATTTTTGTTAACCGTTAATCCTATTTTAATTAATCTAAATAGTTATTTAGCGAAGTCTTTAGATAGATTTATCTAGAGTGATGTTTTTATCAATATTGAAATAAATGCAAAAGATAACAAAAGAGGTATACCTAAAATGGTATGAAGACATGTTGTTCTGGAGAAAGTTTGAAGACAAGCTTGCTGCAGTTTACATTCAACAAAAAGTTAGAGGATTTCTTCACTTATATAATGGTCAAGAAGCTGTTTTAGCTGGCGCACTTCACGCAATGGATTTGTCTAAGGATAAAATGATAACCGCTTATCGAAATCACGTTCAACCTATTGGGATGGGTGTGGATCCAAAACGTGTCATGGCAGAATTATATGGAAAAGCCACAGGAACCTCACAAGGTCTTGGTGGTTCAATGCATATATTTTCCAAAGAACACCGTTTTTATGGAGGTCATGGTATCGTTGGTGGTCAAATTCCATTAGGTGCCGGAATTGCTTTTGGTGATAAATACCACGGAAGTGATGCCGTTACATTATGCTGTTTTGGTGATGGTGCCGCGCGTCAAGGATCGCTTCATGAGACATTCAACTTGGCAATGTTGTGGAAACTGCCTGTTGTTTTTGTTTGTGAAAACAATGGTTATGCCATGGGAACTTCCGTAGAAAGAACAGCAAACCATACTGAAATCTGGAAACTTGGTTTGGGCTATGAAATGCCTTGTGGTCCAGTTGATGGTATGAATCCGGTTAAAGTGGCTGAAGCTTTTGATGAAGCTATTGCAAGAGCTAGACGTGGTGACGGACCAACATTTTTGGAGCTCAAGACCTATCGTTATAGAGGGCACTCCATGAGTGATGCACAACATTATAGAACTAAGGAAGAAGTAGAGGAATACAAAAAAATAGATCCTATCACTCAAGTTAAGGACATCATCCTTGAAAAGAAATACGCTACTGAAGACGAGATTAAGGCCATTGATAAGCGAGTTAAGGATTTGGTTAAGGAATGTGAGAAGTTTGCTGAAGAATCTCCTTACCCAGATAAAAACGTTATGTATGATGCTGTTTACGAACAAGAAGACTATCCGTTTATACCACATAAATTATAAGCTATGGCTGAAGTAATAAATATGCCTCGTTTGAGCGATACCATGGAAGAAGGTACAGTTGCTACTTGGTTGAAAAAGGTTGGAGATAAAATACAGGAAGGTGATATTTTAGCTGAAATAGAAACCGACAAGGCAACTATGGAATTTGAGTCATTTCATGAAGGGACGCTTTTGCATATTGGTGTTCAAGAAGGAGAAACGACTAAAGTGGATGAGCTATTAGCTATTATTGGTGATGAAGGTGAAGATATATCTGGATTGTTGAATGGAGATGCATCTACAACTAAAGAAGAGGCTTCTACAGATGCTTCAGAAACCAAAAAGAAGGATCAGAAATCGGAACCTGAGACCACTGAAGAAACTCAGGAAGAGACTTCTGAACAGGAAGAACTTCCAGAGGGTGTGACTGTGGTAACAATGCCTCGTTTGAGCGATACCATGGAAGAAGGAACTGTTGCTACTTGGTTGAAAAAAGTTGGAGATACAGTCGAAGAAGGTGATATTTTAGCTGAGATAGAAACTGACAAGGCCACCATGGAGTTTGAATCGTTCCAATCTGGAACCTTGTTGCATGTTGGCTTGAAAGAAGGAGAATCTGCTAAAGTTGATGCCTTATTGGCTATCATCGGACCTGAAGGCACTGATGTTTCCAACATTGCTAAGAACTTTAAAGCTGGAGCTTCTTCTGAAACTAAAAAAGATACACCTAAACAAGACGTTAAGGCTACGGAAACTCCTAAGGAAGAAAAACCGAAAGAAGCGCCTAAACCGACTCCAACTACATCAAGTACAAGCCATACCTCAAAGAACGGACGATTATTTGTATCGCCATTAGCTAAGAAAATGGCTGAGGAAAAAGGTATTAATCTATCTCAGGTTTCGGGTAGTGGTGAAAATGGTCGTATTGTCAAACGTGATATAGAAAACTTTACACCTGGTTCTCAAGCAGCCGTTATTGGTAAATTTGTGCCAACTGGTCAAGAAGACTTTGATGAGGTTCCAAACTCAAACATGCGTAAGGCTATTGCCAAAAATTTGGCGAAGTCTAAATTCTCGGCACCACATTATTATTTGAATGTCGAGTTTGATATGGAAAATGCAATGGCTTTCAGAGCTCAGTACAATTCGTTACCAGATACCAAAATATCTTACAATGATATGGTTGTTAAGGCCTGTGCTTTGGCATTGAAGCAACATCCACAAGTCAATTCACAGTGGTTTGATGATAAAATGCGAATGAACAACCATGTGCATATTGGTGTTGCGGTAGCTGTTCCTGACGGATTAGTAGTTCCTGTCGTACGTTTTGCAAATGAGCAAAGCTTGACACAAATCGGAGCTGCTGTTAAAGATTATGCTGTTAAGGCAAGAAATAAAAAGCTGTCTTTAGACGAAATGGAAGGCAGTACTTTTACGATTTCCAATTTGGGAATGTTTGGTATAGAAAGCTTTACATCTATAATCAATCAGCCAAATTCAGCTATTTTATCGGTTGGTGCTATTGTTGAAAAACCAGTCGTCAAGAACGGTGAAATTGTTGTTGGACATACGATGAAACTTACGATGGCATGTGACCATAGGACGGTTGATGGTGCTACAGGTGCAGAATTTCTTCAAACTTTGAAAGGTTATATTGAGAATCCTGTAACCATGTTGGTGTAACCATCACAAATAAAAGTGTTAATTAAATCCTGCTTCTTGCAGGATTTTTTATATTTAGTTTTAATTCAAATCATGATTATGAAACAGATTGTATTTTTTATTGCAGTGCTCTTATTTGTTGGGTGTAAAAAAGATGCTGAGGGAGAGTCCATTACCATTACCAGTAACGAATTAAAAGAAACGGTAGCTTACCTTTCATCTAATGAATTACAAGGTAGAAGAACGGGTTCTGATGGAATTGACAAAGCGGCAACTTATATTGAAGATCAATTCAATTCTTATGGTGTCGTTCCTTATTTTGAAAGCTTTCGAAGTCAATTTGCAATAGACAGTTTGAATGCTTTTAATGTTGTTGGTTACCTTGAAGGCAAAGATGAAACATTAAAAAATGAATTCATCATTATTGGCGCTCATTATGACCATATTGGTTTTGGAAGACCTGTAGCTAATGATTCCATAGCAAATGGCGCTAATGACAATGCCACAGGAACTGCTGCAGTTTTAGCAATGGCCAAATATTTTGCTGCTAAAAAGAACAATAAGCGTAGTATCATGTTCGCCTTATTTACGGCTGAAGAAATGGGACTTTTGGGATCGAAACACCTAGCAGAAACCTTAAAAGCCAAAAACCTCGATTTGTATACCTTGATCAATTTCGAAATGGTTGGTGTGCCATTAAAGGATTTAGATTACACGGCTTTTGTTACAGGGTATGAGCTCTCAAACATGGGAGAGAAAATGAACGCTTATCTCAATCAGGAAAATTATTTTGGAGCTTCTGAAGTATCCAAAAAGTACCAATTGTTTAGACGCTCAGATAATTATCCGTTTTATTCCGAATTTAAAGTGCCTTCACATACCATTTCTTCATGCGATTTGACCAATTTTGATTACTATCACCATGTCGACGATGAAATAGAGGAAATGGATTTTGAGTTTATGGCAACTTTAATCAATCAAACTATTCCAGCTGTTGAGCGTATGGCAAATTCAGAAACCAAGGAGATTCAGATGAATGCAAATGAAGGCTAAGAATATCATTATTACAGGAACAAGTCGTGGTATCGGATTTGAATTGGTTCAGGTCTTTGCCAATCAAGGACATAATGTCTTAGCATTATCACGTAATGAACAACCGATTTCGAATCTTAACCTAAAAAATGTGACTGCTTTCACATTTGATTTATGCCAGGAAGATGATTACCAAAAGGCTGTTCAGTATATTGAAAATGAATGGCAACATGTCGATATTCTTATCAATAATGCGGGCTTGTTGCTTAATAAACCATTTAAAGACACAACCTTTTCAGATTTTCAAAACATTTATCAAACCAACGTGTTTGGAGTGTCCGAATTAACACGATTGGTATTGCCATTTATGAAAAGTGATGGACATGTAGTGACAATCAGTTCTATGGGAGGCATTCAAGGCAGTATGAAATTTCCAGGTCTAGCAGCATATAGTTCGAGTAAAGGTGCTGTGATTACACTAACTGAACTTCTAGCGGAAGAATATAAGTCAACTGGTCCGCAATTCAATGTTTTGGCGCTTGGTGCAGTACAAACTGAAATGCTTAAGGAAGCCTTCCCAGATTATCAAGCCACAACCTCTGCCAATGATATGGCAAGTTATATTGCAGATTTTGCAATTACTGGTAATAAATTTTATAACGGAAAGGTATTACAAGTCTCTAATTCGACACCCTAATCATGTCAAAATATAAATGTGTCATTTTTGATTGTGATGGCGTTTTGGTCGATAGCGAACCTATCGGAAATCAGGTTTTGGTTGATATGGCTAATGAACTTGGAGCAAATATAGATTTGCAATATGCGTTTAAACACTTTAAGGGATTGAGAATGCAGTCTTGTGTCGATAAAATTGCAGGTTTGATTTCTAATGAATTACCTTCAGATTTTACAACTAATTATCGCCAACGAAGTTTTCAGGCATTCCAATCATCTATAAAACCTGTAGAAGGAGTTGCTTCATTGATCGAATCACTTTCAATACCCTTTTGTGTGGCCTCAAGTGGTCCTGAGAATAAAATCAGGCTTAATCTAGAACTCACCGGTTTGATGCCTTATTTTGAAGAGAAGGTGTTTAGTTGTTATGCCATCCAAAAATGGAAACCTAGTCCAGCAGTATTCCTTTGGGCAGCAGAAACGATGGGTTTCACTCCTGAGGAATGCGTTGTTATTGAAGATAGTATAACTGGTGTTCGAGCCGCAAAAAATGGCGGATTTGATGTTATTGGTTTCACAGCTCATGATTTTGATAAGAAGCTCGAGGCTGAAGCGACCTTTGCAATTAATAGTATGGAAGCTATTAAAACGCTATTGGTGGCCAGTTAATATATATTATTTTAAGTGCTATTTTAGTATCTTTATTTAAAATTGTTCCCTTGAATTCAAATAAACTTATCATAAGATTTTTTGTCACTATTCTTCTTTTTGTAGGTTGTCATTTCAGTATATCAGCCCAAATATTTGAACGTGCTGAAATAGCATCAGGTTTTCAAATTCTAGATAAAAATAATGGTGTTGCAGTAGCAGATATTGATAACGATTTTGATCTGGATATTTTTGTGGTTGCAGTCAAACAAGATATTGAAGGAGAGGAAAACACCCATAGTCGTTTATTTAGAAACGAAAACAACGGTATTTTTACAGACATCACTGAAACTTCTGGACTCACGAATTTATTTCCTGAAGACGGTACAGCTTCCTTTTATGGTCTTGAGGGATTTAAGCATGGTGCGTCTTTTGGCGATTATGATAATGATGGCTATCCAGATTTGTTTTTTACCCATTCCTATAAAGTACAGTTATTCCATAATGAAGGTAATGGGACATTTGTTGAAGTCACCCAAGAAGCTGGGTTCAACGGTTTTGATAGTTGTAGAAATACAGGTGCTACTTGGTTTGATTATGATAATGATGGTTATTTGGATATCTATATAAGCGATTGGGACGAGTGCGATAGCAATTCCCTTTATAGAAATAATGGCAATGGCACATTTTCTAATGTGACACTTCAAACCAATATTCAGGCAACTGAAGATTTAGCGAGTTATGTGGCACTGCCTTTTGATATCAATAACGATGGTTGGATGGATCTCATGGTAGCCAATGATTTTAACGATCCCAATAGTCTTTTTGTCAATCAAAATGGCACATCATTTACGGATCAAGCTCAAAGTTACGGACTTGATAATATGCTGGATGATATGGGAATTGCCATAGGAGATTACAATCTTGATGGTGCCTTCGATTTCTTTTTCACTGGAATTGATGAAAATGCGTTGCTGACTAATGATGGCACAAATCATTTTACGGAAACCTCTGCACTCAATAACATTCCTGAAACAGGATGGGCTTGGGGAACCCGTTTTGCCGATTTTGATCTTGATGGTGATGAAGACTTGATTATCGTTAATGGCTATGATTTTGAAAATCGCAATACAGAAAACAATCGGTATTTTAAAAATTTAACGATCGAAGGTCAATCGGGTTTTGAAGATCGATCAATAGAAGTCAACTTTAATGATTTAACTGTAAGCGTGGAAGCAGTTGATTTTGACTATGACAATGATGGAGACTTAGATATCTTTGTAACGAATTCTGATCAGCGTTCTTTTTTTTATGAAAATAAGTTGCTCAATTTTGACGAAGCCATCACCCAAAATTGGTTTAAGATATTATTGGAAGGGACGATCTCAAATCGTAATGCTATAGGAACCACATTGACCATAACCACAAGTAATGGCCAACTAAAACGATATTACACAGGTGTGGGCTTTTTGTCCCAAAGTTTATTACCAGTTCATTTCGGATTGGGGAATGAGACAACAATAACCGAATTAGAAATTGAATGGCCTTCAGGATTGGTGGAATCTTATAGCGATTTAAATGTCAATACAACTGTGAAAGCAACCGAAGGTCAAGGAATTGAAGCCTTGGATATCGAGCCGAGTCAGAAAATTTATGGCTGTATGGATCCGTATTCCTGTAGCTATAATCCAGATGCAACCATTGATGATAATAGTTGTACCTATTTGCAATCAAATCAAATTTCAGGTGATACAACGTCTGGTTTTTTTACTGTTGAAACGTATTCGTATCCAATTTCGAGTGGTTCTACAACTGTTTGGCAAGTGACCAATGGTGAAATCATCGAAGGTCAAGGTTCTAGTAACGTAACGGTCAAATGGGGTTTAAATGAAACAGGAAGCTTGAGTGTTCGTGAAACCAATGGAACATGTTTCAGTCTTGAAGCTTCCATAGAAGTTGCCTTGAATGCCAATGAATTACCAACGAATGTGTCCATTGCGAAACTTTGGAACGAAGCCTTGCTTGAAGCTATAAGGAATGATTTTGCTAGACCAACAGTACATGCAAGGAATCTTTTTCATTCCAGTATAGCTATGTATGATGCTTGGGCCATATATGATGATGAGGCTAAGCCGTATCTTATTGGCAATTCGGTTCATGGTTTTGAAAGTGACTTAGAAAATTTTATTCCTGCAGAAAGTATTGAAGACTCTCGGAAAAAGGCAATCAGTTATGCTATGTATCGTTTGCTGACATACCGTTTTCAGAATTCGCCAAATGCCGAAGAATCACAAAGGCTCTTCGATTTAATTATGTCACAATTGGGATATGATATTGAGGCAAATACTTCTACCTTGTATCAGTTTGGGAATGCTGCATCATTGGGTAATTATATCGCCCAAACACTAATCGCTTATGGAAATGCTGATGGTTCACGGGAATTGGAACAATTTAGTAATGCCTATTATGAACCTGTAAATACACCATTGGCACCAACTATTCCAGCAACAGTTTTAATGGAAGATCCCAACCGCTGGCAATCTTTAAGTTTAGATACGTATATCGATCAAAGCGGAAACTTAATTCCAGGTTCAACGATTGATTTTTTGAGTCCCGAATGGGGAAATGTGTATTCTTTTGCTATGACTGAAGAAGATCAAACAACGTATAATCGCAATGGAAACACCTATCACGTTTACAATGATCCAGGCTCACCACCATTGTTAAGTTTAGTTGAAAACAATGCTTCAAGTGATGGTTATAAATTTGGATTTTCCTTAGTATCGGTTTGGGGTTCACATTTAGATCCTGATGATGGTGTGCAATGGGATATTTCGCCAGGAGCCATTGGAAATACTAGCATAGATCAATTTCCAAATTCTTATCAAGACTATCCAAACTTTTATAATTTGCTTGAAGGTGGAGTAGTTGGCAATGGACATGCTCTAAATCCTATAACAGGCCAGGCTTATGAGCCTAATATTGTTCCTAGAGGAGATTATGCAAGGGTTTTGGCAGAATTTTGGGCTGATGGACCAGATTCGGAAACACCTCCTGGACATTGGTTTACTATAATGAATTATGTTAACGAACATCCTCAACTTGAAAAAAGGTTTCAAGGTGAAGGAGATACTTTAGACGATTTGGAATGGGATGTGAAATCCTACTTTATTTTAGGAGGCGCAATGCACGATTCAGCCATTTCTGCTTGGAGTGTGAAAGGTTGGTATGATTATGTCCGACCGATTTCAGCCATACGTAATATGGCACTTTTAGGTCAGAGTACAGATGATACTTTAGATAATTATCATGTAGGAGGAATTCCTTTAATTAACGGTTATATTGAAGTGGTTGAAGAAGGTGATCCTCTCTCAGGAAATGCAAATGAGCATGTTGGTAAGATAAAACTGTATACATGGAAAGGTCCAGATTATATCGATAACGAAGCTTCAGATACTGCAGGTGTTGGTTGGATTTTAGCCGAAAACTGGTGGCCATATCAACGTCCTACCTTTGTGACACCTCCTTTTGCTGGATATGTGTCTGGGCATTCAACATTTTCTAGAGCTGCTGCTGAGGTCTTGACAAGAATTACTGGAAGTGCTTTTTTTCCTGGAGGAATTGGAGAATTTAAAGCCAAGCAGAATGAGTTTCTGGTTTTTGAAGATGGACCTTCTGTTGATGTAACTCTACAGTGGGCTACTTATCGTGATGCTTCAGATCAAACAAGTTTATCCCGAATTTGGGGAGGAATTCATCCACCAGCAGATGATATTCCAGGACGCTTTATTGGTGAAAAAGTAGGTAATCAAGCCTTTGATTTTGCCGTACCGTATTTTTACGGCGAAACAATTCCTGAGGTCACTGTAGAACAAATAGTGTTTCCAAATCCAGTAACAAATTTTGAAATTAACATTACCAGTACGTCTCGCAACGATGTATTTAGTTTATTCGATATTAGAGGCCGTCAAGTAACTATCTTAGAAACCCAGTTTGATGAATTTGGTCGTAGAACACGTTTGGTTTTTCCTCAAGATACTTCTGAAGGTGTTTACTTTTTGAAAATTAACAATAGCTCTAAAATGCTCCTTATTAAAAACTAGTGGAGATGTCTTTAGAAAACCTTTGAGATTTCAATTACTTTTGAGCCATGCAAAATACTCTTAAAGCATACATTCCAGAACAAGCTGTCGCATTGGTTTCAGATTTATTGAAGCACGAAGATCTTTCTGTGAAAATAAAAAATGAACGAAAAACTCGGCATGGCGATTACAAACGTTTGCCAAATGGACAACATCAAATTACAGTCAATACAAATTTAAATCCGTTTAGATTTCTTATTACACTTGTTCATGAAATTGCCCATTTTGAAGCCTATAAAAATTATGGGAAAGACATTAAACCTCATGGAATTGAGTGGAAAAGAACATTTCAACATTTAATGTTGCCTTTTTTAAATCCAGCTATCTTTCCATCAAATCTTTTGCCTCTTTTAGCTAAACATTTTAAAAATCCGAAGGCAACAAG
This sequence comes from Psychroserpens sp. XS_ASV72, assembly GCF_041224425.1. NCBI lineage: Bacteria > Pseudomonadati > Bacteroidota > Flavobacteriia > Flavobacteriales > Flavobacteriaceae > Psychroserpens > Psychroserpens sp. XS_ASV72. The sequence continues at coordinate 27,491 of NZ_JBGFGL010000067.1, forward strand.
TGATACAGACACGGTTTTGGCATTAGCCTTGAAACAATATGATGAACCTAATGGAAAAACCTATATTTTTGATGTGCCTTATGGACATCACTTTAAGTTGTACAACGGAAAGGTTTTTAAACGCGGAAACAAACGTGTGAAACGATATGAGTGTGTTGAGGTTAAAACTGGTAGGTTATATTTGTTTAATCCCAACGCTGAAGTAGAATTATTAGAAAGTTAATATGAATAAAAATTATTATGCCATCTTAATGGCTGGAGGAGTAGGCTCAAGATTTTGGCCAGTAAGTACCCAGGATTTCCCAAAACAATTTCACGATATGTTGGGAACAGGTGATACCTTAATACAGAAAACATTCAATAGATTATCCAAACTCATTCCTAAGGAAAACATTTTTATTCTTACGAATAAGCGCTATAATGATTTGGTTTTTGAACAACTTCCTGAAGTTACTAAACGACAAGTAGTTCTCGAACCTGCTATGCGAAACACGGCACCTTGTATTTTATATGCGGCTTTAAAAATTCAAAAAGAGAATGAAGACGCAGTTATGATTGTGGCTCCAAGTGATCATTGGATTGAAGACGAAGACGCGTTTACTCAAAATGTTCAAGATGCTTTTGACTTCTGTTCAAATTCTAACACTTTAATGACTTTAGGGATTCAGCCAACTTTTCCAAATACAGGTTATGGTTATATTGAGTTTGATAAGAGTTCTGAAAAAGCTATTAAGTCTGTACACCAATTTCGTGAAAAGCCAGATTATGAAACCGCTAAGGCGTTTTTAGATCAAGGTAATTTTTTATGGAATGCAGGTATTTTTATATGGAGTGTATCTTCGGTCATTGATGCTTTCAAAAAAAATCAAGACAAGCTTTATGAGCTCTTTGAAAAAGGGATTGAGGTATACAATACAGATTTTGAAGATGATTTTATTCGCGATAACTACTCTAAAGCAGAAAACATTTCTGTAGATTATGCCATTATGGAAGCCTCAGATAATGTGTTTGTTCTTCCAGCAACATTTGATTGGAACGATTTAGGAACTTGGGGAAGTTTGTACGATAAGTTGGAGAAAGACAAGCAGGCAAATGCAGTGGTGAATGCAAAAACATTAACTGAGGACGCTTCTGGAAATATGATCAGAACATCTTCTGATAAAGTTGTGGTAGTGGATGGTTTGAAAGATTATATCATTGTAGATAAAGAAGAAGTTTTGCTTATCTTTCCAAAGACTAAAGAACAAGATATTAAAAAAGTACTCCAAAAGGTTAAAGATACTTACGGAGAACATTACGGTTAATTATGAGTGAAGAAAATAAATTCAATTTCTCTGAAGATGAAGCTCAAGCCAATAAGGAAAAGGCTGTAGAGCAATCAAAGGAGGCGGTTAGAAAAGACGCTCAAGGTCTTTGGCAAAGTATCACCAAGTTTTTGAACGAACTGCTCGATTTTCGAGATGATACCGATCGAGATGCCACAATTGAAGCCATAAAAAATGATATTCCATTTAAGGGAGCAACAGCTTGGATTCTGGTATGTTCTATCATGGTGGCTTCTGTTGGTCTTAATGCCGATTCGACTGCTGTAGTGATTGGAGCCATGTTAATTTCTCCTTTAATGGGACCTATTTTGGGTGTCGGATTTTCAATTGCGGTAAACGATATCGATACGCTCAAAAAGTCCTTGATAAATCTAGCTACAATGATAGTTTTGAGTTTATTGACAGCGTATTTGTTCTTTAAATTCTTTCCAACAGCAGATATTGAGACTAATGAACTGTTCGGTCGTAAGAGTCCGGATTTTAGAGATGTTTTAATTGCCTTTTTTGGTGGCGCAGCCCTTATCATTGCTCGGACTAAAAAAGGAACTATTGCCTCAGTCATATTTGGTGTGGCCATTGCCACCGCTTTAATGCCTCCATTATGTACAGCTGGTTATGGTTTGGCACACAATTGGGAATTTTTTGTTGGAGCTATGTACTTGTTTACCATCAATACGATATTTATTGCCCTGGCGACTTTTATCGTTTTGAAAGTATTGCGTTTTCCAATGTTGAAATACGCTAACTCCAAAAAAAGAAAACGTATTGCACAATTGGCTTCAATAATTGCTATTCTAGTAATGGCTCCAGCTATATGGACGTTTGTTGGATTTATTAAAAAGAGCGGCTTTGAGAATGATTATAACAGTTTTATAAAAGATGAAATAGATTCCAATAATGAGCTGTGGTTACAAAAAGGAATCCCAAATTGGGATGATAAAACCATTGCTTTATACTTCAATGGTGAAGTTTCTGATGCTACAATTTCAGATTTACAGAACGAATTAAAAAATTATACGAAGATCAAGGATTTTCAACTTGACATCAAAGGAAACAATGCTAGAAGCTTTGATAAAATCTCTGATGCTTACGATCGAGCCATACGCGACTTAGATCAAAAGGATATCATAATCACTGGACTTCAAAAGCAAATTGAACAACTCGAGATGAGCATCACAAATCTTAATAAGCAAATTGAGTCTAGAAATGAAGCGGGTTCTGTTTCGTTTACCGATTTGAGTAGAGATGCTAAAGTGAGATTCAATGATTTGGAGTTTTTTGGGTATTCCAAAATGTTGGAGTCAAAGGATTTTATAAATATTGATACCGTTTCTATTATTGATGTAAGATGGAAAATAGCTTTACCAGACAGTATTGTTGCCTCAAGGGAAAAATTGTTACAGGAATGGTTACAGAAAGCACTTAAAATAGATACTGTTGTTATTAGGAGAAACTAAAGGTCTTCTTCCAAATACATCCTTCTTACTTTCTTGAAAAGTTCTGAAGAATACACAAAATTTGTTACCGCTTCATTGTCAGTTTTAAAGATGGTCTTGTTTGAGCCTTCCCATGCTTTGTAACCGTCTTTAAGAAAAATGATTTTTTCTCCGATTTCCATCACGGAATTCATGTCGTGGGAATTGATCACTGTAATGATGTCATATTCATCAGTAATTTCTTGAATGAGATTATCAATAACAATAGCCGTTTTAGGGTCTAATCCTGAATTAGGTTCATCGCAAAACAAATACTTTGGATTGTTTACAATCGCTCTAGCAATTGCAACACGTTTTTGCATACCTCCTGAAGCTTCACTTGGCATTTTTTTATGAGCATCAACTAGATTTACACGCTTAAGTACAAAGTCGACACGATCTTCCATTTCACTTTTGCTCTGTTTGGTAAACATACGTAGCGGAAACATCACATTTTCAGCAATGGTCATAGAATCAAATAAGGCACTCCCTTGAAATACCATACCGATTTTAGCTCTTAGCTCACGCTTATCGCTATCACTTAAGTTGGAATAAATCTTTCCATCATATTCAATCGTTCCAGATTCAGGAGTGTATAAACCAAGTAAACATTTCAAGAATACCGTTTTACCAGAACCACTTTGCCCAATAACCAAACTGGTTTTTCCCTTTTCAAAAGTCGTGCTTATGCCTTTAAGAATATGAGCATCACCAAATGATTTTTCTATGTTGTTTACTTTGATCATTAACTTAAGAGCATTGAGGTTAATATGTAATTCAGCAAAATGATCATGACACTAGTCCATACAAAAGACGTCGTACTGGCTTTTCCGACTTCCAAAGCGCCACCTTTCATATAATAACCATAGTATGAAGGAATAGTGGCCAATAAAAAAGCGAATACAATGGTCTTGATAAAAGCATAGATAATATGGAATGGAATAAAATCCATTTGAATCCCTGTAATGTAATCTTCCAAAGTGCTAAAACCACCATAAACACAGGCAGCCATACCGCCAAGAATGCCCAAGAACATCGCGATTGAAATCACAAAAGGATATAACAACAAAGCAATGAACTTTGGAAATACCAAATAGTTTAATGAATTGATACCCATAACTTCCAAGGCATCTATTTGTTCAGTTACACGCATCGTACCAATACTGGAAGTAATAAATGAACCAACCTTACCTGCCATAATAATCGAAATAAAGGTTGGAGCAAATTCCAAGATAACCGATTGCCTGGTGGCAAATCCAACCAAATATTTAGGAATTAAGGGATTGCTTATGTTGAGAGCGGTCTGGATTGTAACAACACCTCCAACAAAAAATGAAATGAATGCTACAATTCCTAAAGATCCAATAATCAAATCATCAATATCCTTTAAGATTAATGTTCGCATGACCGACCACTTTGTAGGTTTGCGAAACATTTCAGCAATCATTAAAAAGTAGGTCCCAATATTATGAAGATATTGCATAGCTCAATTTGATACTGCTAAAGTAAAAAAACTAATCCTATTTAACCTTAATTTTAAGTATCGATGTATTAAAAGCTGTATTTTTGATATCTCAAATTTATTGGTATGATTAAGAATTTAATGGGTTTTTTACTGGTCTTTTTAATAGGCCTTTGTAATGCTCAAAGTCAAACTGAAAACAATAATCAAAAATCAACCGAATTAGATAGACCAAAACTAGTTGTTGGGATTGTTGTAGACCAGATGCGTTACGATTATCTCACTCGATTTTATAACAAATTTGGAGAAGGTGGATTTAAACGTATGATGAATGAAGGCTTTAATTGTAAAAACCATCATTTTAACTATGTGCCGACCTATACAGGTCCTGGACATGCTTCGGTTTATACAGGAACCACACCAAAATATCATGGTGTCATTAGCAACAATTGGTACGACAAGCAAGAAAAGACTATGGTGTATTGCGCTTCAGATGATTCGGTAACATCAGTTGGTACTTATGATAGAGCTGGAAAAATGTCGCCTCATCGTATGTTGACGACTACATTTTCAGATGAAAATAGACTGTTTACACAAATGAAGGGCAAGACCATTGGAATTGCACTTAAGGATAGAGGTGCGGTTTTGCCTGCTGGACATACAGCTAATGCAGCCTATTGGTTCCACGGAAAGGATGAAGGACATTTCATTTCAAGCTCATTTTATATGAATGACTTACCAAAATGGGTTAACGATTTTAATGCCTCCAATACAGCTGAATCTTACTTTAAGGTTTGGGATACTTTTTACGATATTTCAACTTATACCGAAAGTGGAAGCGACGACACAATTTTTGAAAAGGGTTTTAAAGGAAAGAAAACGGCTACGTTTCCTTATGATTTAAAGGCTTTGAAGTCAAGTAATAATAACTTTGATATATTAAAAACGACTCCTTTTGGAAATAGTCTAACAACCGATTTTGCAATGGCTGCAATTAAAGGGGAAGCTTTAGGTCAAGATGCTATTACTGATGTTTTAACACTTAGCTTTTCAAGTACTGATTATGTTGGACATAACTTTGGGGTGAACTCTAAGGAAGTAGAAGACACATATATCCGATTGGATAAAGATTTGGAGCGTTTATTCCAGTTTTTGGATATCCAAGTTGGAAAGGGAGTATATACAGTTTTTCTAACGGCAGACCATGGAGCTATTGATGTGCCAGCTTATTTGCAAAGTGTAAAAATTCCTGCTGGTTATGTTGATAACAATGACCGAAAAGATAACTTTCAAAGGTTTTTACAAGATACTTTTAAAACGACTGATATTGTAGAAAATGTCACCAATGACCAGATTTTTATCAATTATGATAAAGTAAAGGAATTAGGACTGAATCTTTCCGAGGTAGAGCAAGTGATTGCTAATGAGCAATTGTCTTATGATCATGTCGCAAAGGTTTATACTGCTTCAAGTATGAATTCAACCAATTTTACAACAGGAATCGAAAGTTTATTGCAAAATGGCTTTAATCAAAAGCGATCAGGAAATGTGATAGTGGTGAATGATGTAAGCTATATTGTTTATGGAAAAACGGGATCGACTCATGGTAGCGGATTGAACTATGATACGCATGTGCCGTTATTGTTCTTCGGAAAAGGGATTAGGCACGGACAGACTTATCAGAGAACGGTTATAGCAGATATTGCTCCAACCATTTCTGCTTTATTGGGTATTAGTTTTCCAAATGCAGCAACAGGGCAACCGTTGGAATTTGTAATAGATTAATTTTGAAAAAAAGACAGTTATTTTCTTTGCTCGCTATAGTAATCCTGATTGTTGTTTTGGGTTATGAATTCCTCTTGGAAAAAAAGGAAGTCGAACAGACTGTTGAAGCTGGATCAGAAGTTAAGATTACAACAAATACAGTTTATTTGCCTACCAGTACGACAGGGCAAGTGGTGCATCACGAATATTACTCCTTATCATACAGTGAACCTAATGAACAAGCCGAATGGGTAGCTTATGAACTTAAAGCCGAGCACTTATCAAATACCAATTTTGAAAGGCCTTATTTTGAAATTGATAAAGCAGTGAAAACTGGAGCAGCACATTGGCGAAATTACAAAGGATCAGGATATGATCGTGGGCATTTATGTCCAGCAGGAGATAGACGTTTTAGTAAAAAAGCACATGACGAAACCTTTTTGACCAGTAATATAAGTCCGCAAGATCATGAATTCAATTCTGGAATTTGGAATCGATTGGAACAAAAAGTTCGGTATTGGGCTAAAAAGTACAATGGTGTTTATGTGGTTACAGGTGGTATTTTTGATGATAACATGACAACCATAGGTACTGAAAAGGTGAGTGTGCCAAATCGGTTTTATAAAGTGATGATTGATTACAATTCTGGAAGGCCGAAAATGATAGCTTTTTTATTGCCACATAAAGCGTCTAATCAACCATTATATACCTATGTTGTTTCTGTTGATGAGATTGAAAATTTAACTGGAATCGATTTTTTTCCTGAACTTGAAGATGCTTTGGAAAATCAATTGGAAGCTTCAACAAGTTATAAAGGTTGGAGTTTTTGATTTATGCAAATTTGCTGAAAATACCTTTCCATCGTAAATCCCTGATGAATTTGCCTTGGTCTTCTGTAACCAAATAATCTAAGCCGTCTGATTTAGCTTTGAAATAGCCTTTAAGGTAATGGATTAACACATTGAGATTTCTTTTTTTCAATGCCATTTTAAGTGCTGTTATAAACGTTAATGTCAATCCGTAACGCAATTTAAAAAGAGCTTCCCCTTGAGCTAATTTTGCTGAGGCACTGTAACTAATCCCAGTTGGTTTCAGGTGTTTCACGTGCAGGCTGTCATCGGTGAATCGTTTCCAATTGTAATAAGAGGCTAACATTTCATCAACCGTATCCCAACCTATCGAAGGTTTCAGTTTTCCTATATCAAAAAAGCATTGTTTTCTGTAGGCTTTCAAAGCACCACGAATATGATCTTTATTTGTAAGGTCTTCCAAAACCCATTGATCATTCTTTTGAATGTAACAAAATCCGGCAGCCATACCAAGTTGGTTATCACTTTTAAAATGTTCAGCTAAAGTTTCAAGATACTGTTCAGGAAAAATAAGATCAGCATCGAACTTGCAAATCACATCATAATCATCATCTAAACTTTCCAGTCCTTTGTTAAAAGCATTAATAATCTTACTTCCAGGCAAGTGTGCATTCGAAGAATTATTGTCAACAAGTGATATGAAATTATACTGATTTGCTAGGTTTTCGACAATAGCTTTAGTGTTGTCAGCAGAGTTGTCATTAACCACTACGATATGTTGAGGTATAAGCGTTTGTTTTGCCAAAGACTCTAAAGTTAAAGCGATGGTGCTTTCTTCGTTGTGTGCAGGAATGACAATGTAGAATTTCATTGTAACAAATCTAAAGAAAGTTTTTGCTTTAGGCTAAATAAACTCTTTCGGCATATACAATATAATATCTCGGAACAAAAGTTCTCAAAAAAGGTCTGATACCAATTTTCCTAACAGGATTTGTCCATTTTTCGGAGGCTACGATTTTCCAACCTGTTTTTTCGAGTAGCCAGTTAAATTGCCATTCTTCAAATTCATGAAAGTGTCGATCTCTCATGTCTGTCTTGCTTTGATACGCAGGAGCGAACCATAATTTAAGTGGAACGCTTGCAACTAATTTATCAGCTTTTATCGATTTAAGAACTGTAAATGGCGATAGTAAATGTTCGAATATTTCAAAAGCTGTAACCACATCTGCATTGGAATTTTCAATTTCAGAAGTATCCAAATCTAAGTCAACACCTGAAGTATTTTGTACAGAAAAACCATTGGAAGACATGATTTCTGAAAACGGATTCGAAACTCCTAAATCTAAAATTGTTTCTGAGGTCTCAACATGTTGTTTTAAAAACTCAAGAGTATGCTTGAAGCGTTTATTTGGATAGGTGTTTTCGTACATCAATTGGAAATATTTTCATAAGACGTCTTTATTCCTTTAATCAATGCCGAACTGAAGCCTTGATGCTCCATTTCATTTAAACCTGCTATCGTACATCCTTTAGGTGTAGTAACCTTATCAATTTCAGCTTCTGGATGATTGCCTTGCAGTATTAATAATTCACTGGCGCCTTTAACGGTTTGTGTCGCAATTTGGGTGGCTGTTTTTGCATCAAAACCGATTTCGATTCCACCTTGAATCATACCTCTGATAAATCGTAAGACATAAGCAATACCGCAAGCACCTAAAACGGTTGCACCATCCATGAGCTGTTCATCAATAGGTATAGTGATTCCTAAAGCATTAAAAATTAAGCTTACATCTTTAGTGTTTTCATCAGATGCGTTTTGAGAGGCAAGACAAGTCATTGATTCATTAACTGAAGATGCTGTATTGGGCATCGCTCTAAATATGATAGGTTCATTTTTTAGTGCCTTTTTGATTTTCTCAATTGAAAAATCACTTACTACTGACACCAAGATTTGTTTATCGGTTATTGTGTCTGAAATCTCTTTGAGAACCGATTCCATCTTGTATGGTTTAACGGCAATAATGATTATTTCAGATTTTTTTACAGCGGACACGTTATCAGAAATAACATCAACACCTTTGCTTTCGTAATCCTTTAAAAGATGTGTTTTGTGTCGTGTAATGGTCAGGTTGGAGGCATCAAATCCTTCAGACAACAAGCCAGAAGCAATCGCTTGGCCTAAGTTTCCTCCACCAATAATTGCGATACTTTTATTCATCGTTAGTATTTATAAACGATGGCATTGATATGCATTCCAGCACCAACACTTGCAAAAATGATGACATCACCTTTTTTGATTCTGTGCTTTTCCAGTTTGTTGTTCACAATTAGATCGAATAGTGTTGGAACTGTGGCAACTGAACTATTTCCCAATTTGTGAATACTCATTGGCATGATATCTTTTGGGACTTCTGTTTTATAGAGTCTGTAGAAGCGATTAATAATTGCTTCATCCATTTTTTCGTTCGCTTGATGGATCAATATCTTTTTGACGTCTTTAATGTCTATGCCACTTTTATCTAAACAAGCTTTCATGGCTTTAGGAACATTGCTTAAAGCAAACTCATAGATTTTTCGGCCATGCATTTTGATATAGCGTGTATCTCTACATAAATCTTGATTGTTAGAGTTTCCGAAGAAAAGATAATACGCTTCATCATAAGTAAAAGAAGCGCTCTCATGTGCAATAACTCCACCTTCTTCATCAGAAGTCTCTACAATTGTTGCGCCTGCACCATCAGAGTATATCATAGAATCTCTGTCGTGTTTATCAACAACCCTTGAAAGCGTTTCTGCACCAATCACCAAACAGCGTTTAGCCATTCCTGCTTTAATAAACGCTTGGGCTTGAATGACGCCTTCGACCCAGCCTGGACAACCAAATAAAATATCATAAGCGACACATTTAGGGTTTTTGATTCGTAAGCTATGCTTTATTCTTGAAGCCAAACAAGGAAGAATATCACTTTGAATGGTATTTGCTTTGACATCGCCAAAATTGTGAGCGCAAATAATGTAATCTATTGTTTCAGGATCTATATTGGCATCTTCAATGGCTTTTTGAGCAGCCAAAAAACCAAGGTCTGAAGCTGTAAGTTGATCATCAGCATAACGTCTTTCAACAATACCTGTAATGTCTTTAAATTTTTCTACTATAATTTCATTAGGATGGTTTATAGTCGAGCCATCAGCATTTAAAAACTCATGTTGGTGAAAGTTCTCATTTTTCTCAATCATATCTGGAATATAACTTCCAGTCCCTGTAATTCTTATAGACATGTGCAATGGTTTTGATTCAATATACTAAAGTACTTAATAATATGCTAGACTATTATTAAATCCTTTGTTTTTTCCTGTTTTTTGAGAAATTGATAAAAAAAGATGCAGAATTTAGCATAAATAAAAAAACATCCTCGTTTGAAGGATGTTTTTTCAATACAGGTTTATAGCCTGTTATGCTTCCATGTATTCTTCAATTGGCGCACAAGTACAAATTAAATTTCTATCACCATAAGCATCATCAACACGACGAACACTCGGCCAAAATTTATTATCTCTTACAAATTCTAATGGAAATGCAGCTTCTTGACGTGAGTAAGGCAACAACCATTCGTCATTTGTCACTAATTGCATGGTGTGAGGTGCGTTTTTCAGAACATTATTTGGTTCGTCCTTAGATGCTGCATCAATTTCCTTTCTGATGGAAATCATAGCATCACAAAAACGATCAATTTCACTTTTGCTTTCACTTTCTGTTGGCTCAATCATCATCGTGCCATTTACAGGAAAGGACACTGTAGGTGCATGAAAACCATAATCCATAAGTCGTTTGGCTATATCAACGACTTCAATGCCATTTGCTTTGAAAGGTCTACAATCTACAATCATTTCGTGAGCAGCTCGACCTTTTTCTCCAGTATAGAGTGTGTCAAAAACGCCTTGTAAACGTTTTTTGATGTAGTTGGCATTTAAAATCGCAATTTCAGTTGCGCGTTTCAAGCCTGAAGCTCCTAACATTTTGATATAACCATAGGAAATCAAGCAGGCTAATGATGAGCCAAAAGGCGCAGCAGATATAGCAGTAATAGCTTGTTCTCCACCAGTTTTAATAATCGGATTGCTTGGTAAAAAAGGTACTAATTGCTTGGCAACACAGATTGGTCCAACTCCTGGTCCACCACCACCATGTGGTATGGCAAACGTTTTATGTAGGTTGAGATGACAAACATCAGCACCAATATTTCCCGGATTGGTTAGTCCTACTTGTGCATTCATATTGGCACCATCCATATAAACTTGACCGCCATTATCGTGAATGATTTTGGTAATCTCTTTTATAGAGGCTTCATACACACCATGTGTTGAAGGGTAGGTAACCATCAATGCAGATAAATTGTCTTTATGTAATTCAGCTTTTTCTCTTAAATCGTCAACATCAATATTACCTTCTTCAGTAGATTTAGTGACAACAACCTTCATTCCGGCCATAACAGCACTTGCAGGATTGGTTCCATGCGCCGAAGACGGGATAATACAAATATTTCTGTGATGATCTCCTCTAGATTCGTGGTAAGCTTTGATGACCATAAGTCCGGCAAATTCACCTTGAGCACCAGAGTTAGGTTGTAAAGAAGTTCCAGCAAAACCAGTAATTTCAGTAAGTTGGTCTTCAAGTTCTTTGAGTACGATATGGTATCCTTTAGCCTGTGCAGCAGGTGCAAAAGGATGTATTTTTCCCCATTTAAACCAACTTAAGGGTAGCATTTCAGAAGCTGCATTAAGTTTCATGGTACACGAACCTAATGAAATCATAGAATGGTTTAAAGATAAATCCTTTCGTTCTAAACGCTTTATGTAGCGCATCAATTCTGTTTCAGAATGGAAAGAATTGAAAACTGGTTCGTTAAGGAAATCCGTTTGACGAATCAATTGATTATCAATGGCTGATTCCTTAGAGAGTTCAGTAATTTCTACAGGTTCCTTTTTGGCAACTAAAGCAAAAACCTTGCTGATATTATTCAATTGAAGAATTGTAGTTGGTTCATTCAATGATAATACAACTTCATCCTCATTTGGGTAATAAAAATTAATTTTTAGTTCTTCGGCTTCCTTTTTTATAGCTTTCGCATTTGCTTTTATGTGTAATGTATCAAAGTAAGACGTATTTAATATATCATACCCTAATTTCTTCAAGGCATGAGCTAAAGTAACTGTTTTCTTATGAATGTCATTTGCAATAAATTTCAGTCCATCAGGTCCATGATAAACTGCATACATGCCAGCCATAACAGCTAAAAGTACTTGTGCTGTACAAATGTTTGAGGTGGCTTTATCTCGTTTAATATGCTGTTCACGAGTTTGAAGTGCCATACGTAGAGCTCTATTGCCATCAGTATCTTTGGTTACACCAATAATTCGTCCTGGAATATCTCTCTTGTAGGCTTCTTTAGTTGCAAAGTATGCTGCATGTGGACCACCATAACCCATTGGTATACCGAAACGTTGAGTGGTTCCAACAACGACATCAGCTCCAAATTTTCCTGGTGCTTCGAGAAGAACCAAACTCATGATATCTGCTGCAACAGCAACTTTTATTCGCGCCTCATTGGCCTTTTCAATAAAGGTTTTAATGTCAGTTGTTTGTCCATATTTTCCAGGATACTGAAGTAAGGCCCCAAAAAAGTCTTCTGTAAAATCGAATGTTCTTTCATCTCCAACAACGAGTTCGATGTCTATCGGATTTGCTCTGGTTTGAAGCAGTGATAAGGTTTGAGGCAAGATGTTTTCAGAAACAAAGAATTTATTAATACCAGCCTTCTTTTGATCTCTATCGCGAACAGCAAACAACATGCTCATGGCTTCTGCTGCTGCAGTACTTTCGTCAAGTAAAGAAGCATTGGCGATTTCCATTCCTGTAAGATCAGTAATCATGGTTTGAAAATTCAGTAAAGCTTCTAGACGACCTTGCGCAATTTCAGCTTGATAAGGTGTGTAAGCTGTATACCAACCTGGATTTTCCAGAATATTTCGTTGAATTACAGCAGGCATTATAGTTGGATGGTATCCTAATCCGATATACGTTTTAAAAACCTTATTCTTTTTTGAAAGACTGTAAATATGAAGTAAGTACTCTTGCTCACTCATAGGTTCATCTAAGTTAAGGTCTGATTTTAAACGAATACCATCTGGAATGGTTTCGTAAATGAGTTGCTCAATGGAATCGACTCCAATAGTTTCCAACATTTCCTTTTGATCGGTCGCTGATGGACCAATATGACGAAGAGAAAAATCTACAGTATTCATTAACGAATTAGAATTGAAAAATTATGGTGCAAAATTACGGAAATATTGACCTTAAAATGTTAATGATTTCGAAACTTTTCAACCATTTGAAACGGTTATTAACAGTTTCTCTATTTTTGTGATATGCATATCTTTAAAACTTGTTTGAATTTTTACATTAATAGCAGTATTCATGTGGCTTTAGCTGTTGTTTCGCTGACCGTAATAACTGCTTTTGAATTTGGATTTGATATGTCCTTGAATTTGTTTGGTTTTGTTGGATTTGCTTCTATTGTTGGTTACAATTTTGTAAAGTATTTTGGTTTAGCAAAGTTTCATTATAGAAGCTTGTCTGGTCCGTTGAAATTGATTCAAGTATTTTCGCTTTTTTGTATGGTTTTTATGTTCTATTTTGCCTTAAATCTTAGGAAAGAAAGCATAATTGCCATCTCCATTTTTGGGTTTATCACATTTTTATATGCAAACCCTTTAATTTCTGATCGTTTCTTTATGACAAAAAAGAAAGAGTTAAGAGGAGTGAGCGGATTGAAAATATACTTGATAGCTATGGTTTGGACTGGTGTAACAGTAATATTACCAGTTTTGGAAGCGCAGGTAACTTTGAATACAGATATTGTTCTCACAGGTTTTCAAAGATTTATTTTTGTGGTCGTTTTGATGTTGCCTTTTGAGATTAGGGATTTAAATTATGACAGTTTGAAGTTGTCAACCATTCCTCAGCAAATAGGAGTGAAGTGGACTAAAATACTTGGCGTTTTACTTTTGGGTTTAATGTTGTCACTTGAATTCTTCAAGGACAGTATAAATACCGATCACCTTCTCACGTTATTATTTATTGGACTACTCACAATGGTTTTTGTATTGTTTTCATCTAAGCAGCAAGGTAAGTATTACAGTGCCTTTTGGGTTGAGAGTATTCCTGTGTTTTGGATGCTATTAATGTGGCTTCTTTAACTGTTCCTCAAACTGGGTTTTTAAGGCTTCCATTTCACTGTCCTTTAAACAGTCTACCTTAGAGGATTTAATGGCATTGGTCAACTTTCGGTTGCTTTTAGTGTAAGCTTGGGTGACTTTGCACCAAGACAAACGTATACTGAGTTTAACGCGTTCCCAAAAGGTCGCTTCACCATACTGTGATTTATCACAAATGTGTTGTGCTTCTTCACAAGAGATAAACAAAAAACTTTTTTTCATGTCACTAGTTTCGGGTTCAATTAAAACCAATGTTTTTGCATACATTCAGCCATGGCAACTCTCGCTCTATGGATGATAACCCATAGGTTAGACGCTGTTATATTCAATTCATTACAAATGGCTTCTGTTTCATAATTCAATATGGTTTTCATCTTAAAGACTTGGGCTTGCTTTTCTGGTAATTTGTCTAAACAGCTATAAATAGCATCGCCTAATTCTGAATTTTCCATTTCATCTTCAGCGGTTTTATCAAAAGGATCAGCAACGCGTTCCTCAAGCCAATCACCTTCGTTTTCTTCGGAATTGTAATTAATTCTAACTTCTGCTTGGCCTTTTTTGGAATTGCTCTTGCGGTAATAATCAATGATTTTACGTTTGAGGATGGATATTAGCCACGTTCGCTCACTGGCATTTCCCTTAAAATTTTTCATCGATTTCAAACCAGCAATAAACGTATCTTGAATGAGGTCTTTTGCAATTTCTCTATCATTCACACGAGAGATTGTATAATTGAACAGATAATCTGAATATAGATCAATCCATTTATTAGGGTCTAAAGTGTGTTTTGACATTGCCGGTTCTCTGGGTTTTCAATTCAAAAATACACCAAAAAAAGGAAAAAATTAAATGCTATTATTCTTTAACACAAGTGATGAGATAATAGCCAAAACTTTTTAGGTGTAACCCTGCAAGTAGCGCATAAAAAGAGCCTTTCAGATTATGAAGACTCTCTTTCGAGATGTGGTGGTTTTTAAAGAGTTCTTTTAAGGTAAAACCGATAATAGCAAAAGGCACATGAAATACAGATGGAGCAACTCTAAAGGATATGTTTTCAATAGAGATATTGGTAAATCCAGCAGCCCTTAGTTTCTCTTTATAGATTTTTATAGATTCAATTTTCTCCAAACTCCAATGGTCGCATAGTTTTTGGTATGCTAATCGACCACCAGAACACAATTCATTGAAATGTTTCTTTATAAAGGCATCAGCGATAACAAGTCGTCCACCTGGTTTAAGTAAACGATAGGCTTCTTTTATGGAATTGCTACTGTGCCCAGAATGGCAAAAACTCTCTATGGCTATAGCACTATCGAAAGTTTCTGAATGAAAAGAGGTATTGTTGTAGTCTTCCTTAATGATTATTCCGTTTAGACCTTGAAGCAACTCATTACCATATTTGACTTGAAATTCTGGTAGAGTAACTCCATAAGCGATAAGGTGTTTGTTGTTTTTTAGGGCATAACGCATGCTTCCTCCCATACCACAGCCCAAATCTATTAAGCGGTGTTTCACAGAGTTGATCTGTAATCGTTTCATGACCTGATGATTCATTTGGTTAAGCAAAGCGTCTCTTTTAAATACACAGGTTTTAAAAGGAATAAAATAGCCGAAGTGCATGTTGTAATCTTTGCTCCAATATTCATAGTCTTCCGTAGCATTATTATAGAAATCAACTAGTTCGATGGTGTTGTTTTCTGAATTTCTGATGTGGATGGATTCAGTTTTCATAAGGTGTTATTTTTAGTGAAACGGAGTGTTTGAACAAAATAAATGGCAATAGACATTGGGATTAGTATCATTCCAAATACTAACCAATACACGTTATTGAAGTTATTCATGTCGAAAACCCAAAACAGACTGTAAATAGTTACTAAAGCCCAGTATATATAAAGTCTTTCTTTAGATTTTTTTGAGATTTTTTTCCAAAAGAAGAAAACAACAATTGCACTCAAAATTTGTAAAGTCCCTAAAACAATTTGTGCGTAAAGACCATAAAAAAAGGTCAAATAAAGTAATAGCGTTAAAATCAGGGCAATTTTGTTAATGTAATACAATAACTTCATTTTTAGTTATTTTTAAACTTTCAATAAATTTTGAAAGTTTGATTTAAAAAAATTATTTGATCAATTTAATTAGTGATTTGGTAATCCAATTTTGCTTTTGATTGACTAATTTATTGACCATTGCGTCTGCCGTTACGGTTAAATCATGCAGTGCTTTGGTTTGTTTGATTAGTTCTTTCGTTTTTTCTGTCCCATCATCTTTAATAGAGGATACCTCATTTAAAACCTTAATCACTGGTTGAATTTCTCTTCTACTACGTTCCTTGGCAATGATTCGAGTCAGTTCCTGAACATCCTTTTCAGTTGTGAAATACTCTTTTCGTTCGCCTGGTATCAATTCCTTGGTGACAATTCCCCAATCCATTAGCTGTCTTAAATTCATACTTGTGTTACCTCTTGATATTTGAAGTTCTTCCATGATATCTTCCATAGATAATGGTTCGGTGGAAATAAATAATAAGGCCTGAATTTGTGCCATGGCCTTGTTGATTCCCCAAAGCGTTCCCAGGCTTCCCCAAGTACTAATGAATTTTATTTTAGCTTCTTCGTATTTCATATTGTAAAGATAATAAAATTTTTAAACTTTCAGTAATTATTGAAAGTTTATTTATCTCCTTGGAGGTTTCCTTTATTAAACCTGCTATTTTTAGGGTTATTTCTTAATTAAGCCAGCTCGTCTCAATAAAGCTTCTGGTTGAGGCTCTTTTCCTCTAAAACGTTTGTAAAGAACCATTGGGTCTTCAATGCCTCCTTGTGATAACACATGAGTTTTAAATTTGCTTGCCACGTCTTTATTGAATACACCTTGTTCCAAAAAGTATTCAAACGCATCGGCATCCAAAACTTCTGCCCATTTATAGCTGTAATAACCAGAACTGTATCCACCTTGAAAAATATGTGAAAACGAGGTGCTCATACAGTTTTCAGCAACATCAGGAAATAAACGGGTTTGCTCAAAGGCTTTAAGTTCATGTTCTTTAACAGAAGTAATAGAAGATGGATCTTGTCCATGCCAACTCATATCCAACAAACCAAAACTCAACTGTCGCAAGGTTTGCATCCCTTCATGGAAGGTGGCTGAGGCTTTTATTTTTTCGATGAGTTCCATTGGAATGACTTCGCCAGTTTCATAATGCGTCGCAAATAGTTCTAAGGCCTCCTTTTCGTAACACCAATTTTCCATAACTTGACTTGGTAATTCCACAAAATCCCAAAACACACTAGTTCCAGAAAGACTTGGATACATTGTATTGGCTAACATACCATGTAAAGCATGGCCAAATTCATGAAACAATGTGGTCACTTCATTAAAGGTTAGGAGAGATGGCTTGCTTTTGGTCGGTTTCGTAAAATTACAAACAATGGAAATATGCGGCCTACTATTGTCGCCCTCTTTGATGAACTGAGATTTATAAACAGTCATCCAAGCACCATTTCGCTTTCCTGGTCGAGGAAAGAAATCGGCATAAAAGATAGAGATTAAATTGCCATTAGTATCAGTTACTTTATAGGTTAAAACTTCGTCGTGATATTTGTCTATGGAATTGATTTCCTCAAATTTTAAATCATATAGACGTTCAGCAATGGTAAAAGCACCATCAATCACGTTTTCTAATTTGAAATAGGGTTTGAGTTGCTCGTCATCCAAATCAAACAGTTTCTGCTTTAATTTTTCAGAATAATAGGCACTATCCCATTTTTGAAGTTGATCAATCCCATCCAAATCTTTGGCAAAAGTTTCCAGATTTTTAAATTCCTGCTCTGCAGCTGGTTTGGCTTTTTCCAATAGTTCATTTAGAAATTTCTGAACATTTTCAGGCGATTTAGCCATACGCTCTTCCAGTACAAAATGCGCATGGTTATCATATCCCAGAAGTTTTGCACGTTCATATCTAAGCCTTGCGATTTCAAGAACATTTTGTTGGTTGTCTAATGCATCACCTTTAAAAGCTTTTGCTCCAGCAGCAATGGCGAGTTTTTTTCGAAGTTCACGGGAATCAGCATAGGTCATAAACGGAATATAACTAGGATACTGTAAGGTGATTAACCAGCCCTCTTTTCCTTTTGATTCAGCTAGTTGTTGTGCTGCTTCCTTAGCGCCTTCAGGTAAGCCAGAAACATCCTTTTCATCTTTGAGGTGCATTTCGAAGTTATTGGTTTCTGCCAATACATTCTCACCAAACTTTAGCTTGAGCTGACTCAGCTTTTTGTCAATTTCTCTAAGTTGTTTTTTCTTGTCTTCAGGAAGGTTTGCCCCATTTCTTGAAAAGCTTTTATATTTTTTGTCGAGCAATGTTTTTTGCTCTGTATTCAGATTTAGATTCTTTCGATTATCATAAACAGCCTTAACACGCTTGAACAAATCCTCATTTAAGGTAATGTCATTACTGAATTCAGATAATAAAGGCGATACGGCTTGTGCGATTTTTTGAATGTCATCGTTGGTTTCAGCATTGTTTAAATTGAAAAAGATGCTTGAAATTCTATCGAGTTGCTGTCCAGAAAACTCTAAAGCTTCAATAGTGTTTTCAAAAGTTGGGGTTTTCTCGTTTTCAGTAATTGTATCTATTTCACTTTTTGCGTCCGAAATCGCTTGCTTAAAAGCAGGAAGATAATCTTCATTCTTAATTTTGGAAAATGGCGCAGTTTGATAAGGTGTGTTGAAAGATGAATTTAATATTGTCATAAAAGGATTACATATTTTCTGTTAAAAACAAGTATCTGGTAATAAATGTCTTACAAAGTTCTTAATTGTGAATTACTTTGTTCATTATTTATAATAATTTTTTGATGATAGCTTAAAATAAAGTTTAATTTTGTTTCAATTATTTCAAAAAAGAGTTAACCAACTCTTATAAATAATTGATTAATAGCGCTAAAACCTCGTTCAAAACGGGGTTTTTTTATTTGATGTTTTTTGAGGACTCAATCACTTTAACTTTTAAGCCTTCCTTATAATCTATGATTGTTTTTTGAACCTTATTATCAGAAGACCCAATAATTTGAGCCGCTAAAATACCTGCATTTTTGGCACCATTTAAAGCAACGGTTGCCACAGGAACTCCACCAGGCATTTGAAGTATAGACAATACAGAATCCCAACCATCAATAGAATTGCTACTTTTTACAGGAACACCAATGACAGGTAATGGTGATAAAGAGGCCACCATACCAGGTAAATGTGCCGCGCCTCCAGCACCAGCTATAATAACTGAAATACCTCGTTGATGCGCTTGTTTGCTAAAATCAAATAATTTTTCTGGAGTTCGGTGCGCGGAAACAATATCGACTTCGACGTCAATATCAAATGATTTTAAAATATCAACAGCATCCTGCATGACCGGAAGATCACTTGTGCTTCCCATAATTACGGCTACTTTACCCATGATTACTTACTTATTACTTTAATTGTATTCTTTACTTGTTCAGCAACTCTTCGCGCTTCATTTAAATCTTCATTTACTATGGTGACGTGTCCCATTTTTCGGAAAGGTCTGGTTTGTTTCTTACCATAAATATGTGGTGTCACACCTTCCATTTGCATAATATCTTCAATATGTTCATAAACCACATGACCTGTATGACCTTCTGCACCAACTAAATTTACCATGATGCCACCAGCTTTGCTTTCCGTTTTTCCTAATGGTAAATCCAAGATGGCTCTCACATGTTGCTCAAATT
This sequence comes from Psychroserpens sp. XS_ASV72, assembly GCF_041224425.1. NCBI lineage: Bacteria > Pseudomonadati > Bacteroidota > Flavobacteriia > Flavobacteriales > Flavobacteriaceae > Psychroserpens > Psychroserpens sp. XS_ASV72. The sequence continues at coordinate 47,348 of NZ_JBGFGL010000067.1, forward strand.
GTGAAGTGTAACTAGCTTCAATGGTTTGATGACCAGAATTGTGAGGTCTAGGAGCGACTTCGTTCACTAAAATCTCATCGTTCTTGGTTTGAAACATTTCCACAGCCAATAAACCTACATGATTAAAAGCTTTTGACACTTTCAGTGCTACTTCTTTCGCTTTGTTTGCAACGTCTTCTGAGATACGTGCCGGACAAATAACATATTCTACCTGATTAGCTTCTGGGTGAAATTCCATTTCAACAACAGGATAAGTTTTAACCTCACCTTTCAAATTTCTAGCAACAATCACGGCCAACTCATTTTTAAAAGGAATTAAATCTTCAGCAATGCATTCACCTTTTGGTAAACCATCTAAATCTGATAATTGCCTTATAATTTTGACACCATTCCCATCATATCCAAATTGTGCAGCTTTCCAAACAAAAGGAAATTTTAAGGCTTCATTGTTGATGGCCTCTTTTATTTCAGATAGATAAGCAAAACGTGTAAAATCGGAAGTGGGAATGTCGTGGTCTCTGTAAAACAATTTTTGTGTTGCCTTGTTTTGAATGGTTCGCAAGGTTTTTGATGATGGATATACTTTTTTGCCTTCTTTTTCTAAAGCTTCAAGCGCATTGACATTTACATTTTCGATTTCAAAAGTAAGTAGATCAACACTTTTTCCGAAGTTATAAACATCGTCATAATCCAATAAATCACCTTTAACAAAAGTATTGCAGGCAATCTTGCATGGTGCTTCTTCACTGGCATCCATAACATGTGTGGTGATGTCAAACTTACGTGTTGTATATAGCATCATTTTACCTAATTGTCCGCCACCAAGAATACCCAATTTAAAATCTGAAGAAAAGTAGTTTGCCATTATTCAATATACTTTTGAAAATCCATTTTGGTCAAAAAAGGACCATTTTTATTTCAATTCCACAAAAATACACTAAAAATGGAAGAATATTCTAAAATTGTAAACGGAAAATAGACAAACTAAATCAATTGTTTATCTTTGTTTTTCAAAACGTAAAAACAAGTGATTAAGCTCAAGGATTTATACTTCAAGCCCTTTATTTCGGAAGCTGAAATTGATAGTGCTGTTAATAGAATGGTTGAAGAAATTGCCAACGACCTTAAGGATGAGGTTCCTGTTTTTATTGGAATTTTAAACGGGTCGTTCATGTTTGTGAGCGATTTTGTTAAGAAATATCCGAAGCCTTGTGAAGTGACCTTTATAAAATTAGCATCATATGAAGGCATCAAATCCTCAGAAGATATCCAACGGCTTATCGGATTGACCCAAGACCTTACAGGACGTAAAGTAGTGATTCTTGAAGACATCATCGATTCTGGAAATACTCTCGAAGAGGTACATCGCATTTTCAAGAATGAAAATGTTGATGAACTTAAGATTGCTACCTTGTTTTACAAACCTGAAGCTTACAAGAAAGATTATAAATTACATTACGTAGGTATTGAAATCCCAAATAAATTTATTGTTGGCTACGGCTTGGATTACGATGGATTGGGACGTGATTTACCTGAAATATATCAACTTAAAACGACACAACACATGACCAATTTAGTGCTATTTGGACCTCCAGGTGCAGGAAAAGGAACACAGGCAGAATTTCTAAAGGATACTTATAATTTAGTACACATTTCAACTGGAGATGTGTTCCGATTCAATATTAAAAATGAAACTGCTCTTGGCATGTTGGCCAAATCATATATGGATAAAGGCGAGTTGGTCCCAGACCAAGTCACGATTGATATGTTGAATGCCGAAGTAGAAAAAAATTCGGATGCCAACGGATTTATTTTTGACGGATTTCCAAGAACCAATGCACAGGCTCAAGCATTAGATAAATTAATGGATAGCAAAGACTCTCAAATCAATGCGATGATTGCTTTAGAAGTTGATGATGAAGTTTTGGTGCAACGTCTTCTGGAACGCGGAAAAACAAGTGGAAGAAAAGATGATGCTGATGAATCCATCATCAGAAACCGTATTAAGGAATACTACAAAAAAACAGCAATCTTAAAAGACTATTATACAGCTCAAGACAAATACTATGGTGTTGATGGTGTGGGTAGTATCAGCGAAATTACAGAGCGACTAAACGCTGTTATCGACAAACTATAGATTTGGTTTAAAAGTTTGAAAAGTTGGAAGCATTGATTGTCAACTTTTAACTTTTGACTTTATAACTTTTAACTAAACACAATGACTGAAGGCAACTTTGTAGATTATGTGAAAATGCATGTTTCCTCCGGAAAGGGAGGACAAGGTTCTGCACATTTACATCGTGAAAAATATATTGAAAAAGGAGGTCCTGATGGTGGTGATGGCGGACGAGGAGGTCATGTCATCATTAAAGGAAATGCCAATCTTTGGACCTTATTACACTTAAAATTCAGTAGGCATGCAAGAGCTGGTCATGGTGAACATGGAAGCAAGAGTAGAAGCACAGGTGCTGATGGTGAAGATGTGTATTTGGAAGTGCCTTTAGGAACGGTTGTCAAAGACACCGAAACTGACGAAGTACTTTTTGAAATCACGGAAGACCAAGAAGAAAAAATCGTTGCCAAAGGTGGTCGAGGCGGATTGGGAAACTGGCATTTTAAGAGTTCCACCAATCAAACACCTCGTTATGCGCAACCAGGCGAGCCTTTGGAAGAAAAGGATATTACTATTGAGCTTAAAATTTTAGCAGATGTTGGATTGGTTGGATTTCCAAATGCTGGGAAATCGACTTTACTTTCAGTAATTACTGCAGCCAAACCTAAAATAGCCGATTACGAATTCACAACGCTTAAACCGAATTTGGGTATTGTAAAATATCGCGATTTTCAAACTTTTGTGATGGCTGATATACCTGGAATTATTGAAGGTGCAGCAGAAGGTAAAGGACTGGGCCATTATTTCTTACGACATATTGAGCGCAATTCGGTGTTATTGTTTATGATTCCAGCAGATGCCAAGGATATTCGAAAGCAATACGATATTTTGTTGGATGAGCTAAAACGTTACAATCCGCAAATGTTGGATAAGGATCGTATGATTGCCATCACCAAAAGCGATATGCTTGATGAAGAATTGAAGGCAGAACTCAAGGCCGAATTGGACAAAACCCTTCCAATCGATTATATGTTTATCTCTTCCGTAGCCCAAAAAGGTATTACCGAACTTAAGGATAAACTTTGGAAGATGTTGAATGATTAAATTTTGATTTAACTCAAAAGTCATGAGACAAAAAATCAAGCAAATTGTAGAAATCAACGATAATAATGCCAGTAGGTATTTTGCTTTCTTTATTCAGGCGTTGATTTTGATTTCTATTGTCACGTTTTCTGTAGAAACCATCCCAAATTTAAGTCCGCAAACCAAAACATTACTCCGCGTTATTGAGGTGTTTTGTGTTATGGTGTTTACGGTGGAATATATCCTTCGAATTTATGTTGCCGATAGCAAACCGAGATTTATATTTAGCTTTTTTGGAATCATAGATTTGTTGGCGATTCTGCCATTTTATTTGTCCTTTGGAATCGATTTAAGATCCTTGAGAGCTTTACGATTTTTAAGGTTGTTCAGAGTGTTGAAATTGGTTCGTTACAATCGCGCCATGAATCATTTTACCAGAGCAATAAAATCAGCAAAGGAAGAAATCTTCTTGTTCTTGTTTATCACATTGATTCTTATTTACTTTTCAGCGGTAGGGATTTACTATTTCGAAAACCAAGCACAGCCTGAACACTTTTCTTCTATATTCGATAGTTTGTGGTGGGCAATCATTACGTTGACCACAGTGGGTTATGGTGATGTCTATCCAATCACAGTAGGTGGAAAAGTATTTACGTTTTTCATTTTGTTGATCGGATTGGGAATTGTTGCCATTCCAACAGGCATCATTTCTTCGGCATTGACAAAATCGGTTGACGAGAAAAAATCGGAATAATTTTTGTTACCTTTAAAAGAAAAAAGATGAAACCGATTTTAGCCCTTCTATGTGTCATTGTGCTTAGTTCTTGTGCGCCAATTCGTGTGAATTACGATTACGAGCGTACCGCAGATTTCTCAAAATATAAGACTTACAATTACTATGCTGATATGAATACTGGTTTGAGTGGATTAGACAGTAAGCGTTTACTGGATGCCCTTGATGACGCTATGCAATCTAAAGGCTATACTTTAGCTGAATATCCAGATTTTTTTATCGATATCAAAAGTAGTGAATACCAAGAACCATCACGAAGTAATGTTGGTGTAGGAATGGGTGGAACGGGAAGGAATGTTGGAGGAGGCATTTCCGTAGGAATTCCAATCGGACAAAACACTTATTCGAGACAAATTGTTTTTGATTTTGTTGATGAAAATGGCATTGGTTTGTTTTGGCAAGCAGTTTCCGAATCCAATTATAATCCGAATGCCTCTCCTGAAAAACGGGAAGCCCTTGTTCGCAATATCGTGACTAAAGTCTTAGAAGGTTTTCCGCCAGACAAAACCCAATAATTTATCATTTTTCTAACAGTTTAAACTTCAGCAAAGCTGAAGTGTTTTGTAATTTTGGGTAAATTCAATGTATTATGGAATCACTCAAAAACAAAGTCGCATTAATTACAGGAGGTACCAAAGGTATTGGTTACGGTATTGCTGAAGCTTTATTGAAACAAGGTGCAAAAGTTGTTATTACAAGTCGGCATGAAGATGCAGCGAATGAAGTCGCAAAAGACTTAGGTGTAAAAACCAATGCTGAAGCCCATGTTATTGGTGTTGAAGCAGATGTGCGTTTGTTGGAAAGTCAGAAAGTAGCTGTAAAACAAGCCATTGACACCTTTGGGCAGCTTGATATCGTGATTGCCAATGCTGGTTTAGGACATTTCGGTAGTATTGAAGATTTAACTTCTGAGCAATGGAATCAAGTAATCGATACCAATCTTACAGGTGTGTTTAATTCCATAAAAGCAAGTGTTGAGGAACTCAAAAAAACAAAAGGTTATTACATAACCATTTCAAGTTTAGCAGGAACCAATTTCTTTGCTGGAGGTTCTGCTTATAATGCCAGTAAGTTTGGAGTCACAGGTTTTACGCAAGCTGTGATGCTTGACCTAAGACAATATGGTATTAAAGTTACGACGATTATGCCAGGCTCGGTTTCAACGCATTTCAATGGAAATGAACCAAGCGATAAAGGTGCTTGGAAAATTCAGATCGAAGATCTTGGTCAGATAGTCATCGATTTGCTCAAAATGAATCCGAGAACCTTACCTAGTAAGATTGAGGTACGTCCAACAACACCTCCAAGTAAATAAGGGTTATTCTTCAGAACTTACCGAAATACGTACACCTTCACTATGGCTACTGAATTCTGGAGCATACATGCTTTGAATGGTTGTGATACCATTACTCATTTCTCCAGCATTGGTTACCCTTAAATCGTATTCAAAGATGTAAATGCCTTTTGGTAAATAATCGAAAAAGAAATTAGTCGAAGCATCCTTAGTACTTTCGTAATAGCCCAAACCATCTTGCCATTTGTATTGCGACAAAACATTGATAGGTTCCAAACCGGAAGCTCTCATGTCTTTCATGTGGATAAATTCCATATCGCGATCGCTTCGCAATTCAATTCGCACACGAACCAAATCGCCAATCTGTAAATTGCTTCCTTCAGAAATTTCTGTTATCTCTTCTCCAAAATCGGTATTCGTCTTTTTAAACAGCTTTTTTCTTAGTTTCAATGGTGTTTCTGCGGAAGTGATTTTGTCTAAATCCTCGAAATATTGCCAGTAGAGGCTTCCCCAAGCAATACCTTCGTCTCTTTTGTTCAGTTCAACTGATGCCATTGCAGGAGTAATCTCTTCTCCAGACCAAGACGTTTTGTAATAGCCTGTGCCAGCCTCAAGTTTGACATCTTTGAGTTGTGATGGCGAGATTTCAGTGCCACCAACAATAACATCTACCATTTCTGATACACTCAACCAATCACTACCTTGTAACAATAGGGCATAAACGGCTTCAGAAGTTGCTTTGGTACTTTTCCATTGGTTGGTTTGCTTGTGTTTCAATAACCAAATCTTAAGGTTGTCAACCGTTTTTTTGTTTTCTGAAGTTGGATCCAAAGTTTCACCAGCTTCCGAGAACGCCTCTATGAGCAATGCTTGGGTTTCAATAGGAGCTTGATACCAATACCAAGAACTGGTGTTGGCTTTCCAATACATACCTAGTTCTTCAGAAGTAATACTGTTTTCTTTCAGGGATTTTAGAATCTTCTTCGCAGTAGCATGATCCTTGTTTCTATAAGAAATCAAAGTCATTAATCCTTTAGAGTACAAGGATTTGTTCATCCAATGGTTTTTAATCTGACCATGGTAGTAGTTCATGATATCAGACACTTTTTTAGATACCTTTACTTCAGGAATAAAACTTCTCAAGTATAAATATTGCAATTGTGAGTTACTCAAATGATCTTTTGATAAATCGACATCATTATTATATTTCTTAAGGTTGTCATATTCCTTGATAAACTCAGCATCTAAATAGGAAAGTGCATTTTTTACCATTGGGTCTTTGCTGACATCTTCAATAGCCTTTAGCTGATTCAAATGTAAAAAGCCAACAATGATATGTTGTGTGATGTTACGATTTGCCCAACCGTCTTTAAACCACGGCCAAGCGCCATTATTCAACTGATTGGCTTTTAACTTTCGCTTAGCTGATTCCAATTCATAACTCATTTTGTTGAGGTCAAACAGTAAACCAATGCGCTTTTTCTGTTCGCTTTCACTTTGAGCATCACGAAGCCATGGTGTTTCTTGAATAATAATGGATTTCAAATCTTCATTCTTTTCCAAATTAGATAGCAAGGCATCAGCATTTTTCCATTGGTTGAACACTTCTTGGATTTTTGGATTGGAATTGGCAATATGACTTGCCAATGCATTGGCATAATAGCGACTAAAGGTTTGCTCATTGCAATCGTAAGGGTATTCCATCAAATATGGTAAGGCTTGAACGGCATACCAAGCCGGATTGGAAGTCATTTCCAAAGTGAGCTTGTGATGTTTCAATGTTGAAGATGACACATTTTTCAACTTGTCCAAAGTAAAGGTTCGCGTTTCGTTACCCTTGATCCACATAGGTAAAGTTTCTGTAACAAGCATACGATTCGAGAGAATCGGAACAGTGTGTTGTTCACCATCACTAAAGTTACCAGCTTGCGCTGTAAAGTTCATTTCGATCAGGTTGAGGTCTTCAGGAATGGCCATAGACCAACTGACACTAGTGTTGCCTTTTGCAGGAATGGAAAACTCTCGTCTAATATTTTTATTTTGAATTCTACTATTGATACTCTGTCCTTTATCAGCAGCTGTATTGCATTGTAAAACAGCAATGCCATTAAGGACTTGATCAGTGAGATTTACAATTTTACTGCTAATGGTTATGGAGTCACCATGACGTAAAAATCGAGGTACATTAGGAGCCACCATAAGTTCCTTTTGAGTCACCGATTCTAAAGTAGAGATATGGCTTTCCATGGTTTTGGTATGTGCCAAAAGCTGTAATTTCCATTTGGTCAAGGCTTCAGGAGACGTAAAATTGAAACTCACATGACCTTCTTCATCGGTTTGTAATTGTGGAAAAAAGAAAGCCGTTTCCTGAAGGTTTTTTCGGATTTTAATATTTAGTTGAGATTTAAAACCTTCTTTTGTAGTAACTACAATAACACCCCCAGCTCCTCTATTTCCATATAAAGCTTTCGCTTCATCACTTTTTAATACTGAAATAGATTTAATGTCTGATTCATTTATCTTTTTAAAATTTGCCTCATTTAATGGAACTCCATCGACTATGTATAATACACTTTCATCACCAATTACTGAGTTTCTTCCTCTTAGTATTACAGTACTATCGTCAGAATCAAAGCCTGCAGCCTTTCCACTAATAACCTGATCAAGTGAAGCATTTGGCACATCACTAACTGAAATTTCTTCTATAACTTCACTCTCTTCAACGAGATATAAACCAGAACTTAACCTGTTTCTATAGATATCTCCAAAATTAAACCCAAACCAATTTAGCTGGTCATAAGTCTGTATTGGAAAACGATGATTTACATAATCTCTATTAGATACATTAAAACCTCTTACACCAAAGCTTCGGTTGGCATTAACTCCAAAGCGTGCATAATAATGAGGCTTATGTATCGGATTGAAACTCCATTGGTGTGGTTTAAATTGATCTAAAGAGAGGTCATACATACTAGCTAATATTTCAGCAGACACTTTATCGCCTTTCGGACCTTTGATAACAAAACTCCAGGTTTCATCAGAACCTGGTTGTAACTTATCTCTAAAAGTTTTGGTTTCAATCTGCAACTCGCTTTTTGGATATGGTACATTAATACTCATCGTACTACTTTGAAATGAGTTGAATGCTGAAAAGCTGTAATGAACTGCAAATCCGCCTACATCATCACTTTTTACAGGTATAGAGATGGATTTTTTGTTATTGTTAAGTTGAATGAGATACGTATTGGTAATCGATCTATTTTTTTCAATGCTAAGTGTGACTGTAAGGTCTTCTGCTGAAGAACCTAGGGTTAATTCAACATTGTCGCCAATATTATATTGCGCTTTGTCGGTATGTATGCTGAACAATTCTTGATCGGCAAGCGTGTCATCTTTCGGACTAAAAATGGTGGTTCTTGCTTCTTCTTTTATGGCTTGTCCGAATTTGTCCTTACTTTCCAAAACAATGAGGTATTTTCCAGAGGTCCATTTTTTTATGTTCCCAAGTTCTATTTCTTTGGACATTTCAGTGTTGAATGATTTTTCCAAAACCAATTCGCCTTTATCCCAATACATTGAATTATTTTCATTCTTGTAGGAATCATGAGGAAACTTGGAGGTAAACTCTTCAAAAGGAATCACTTGATAATCTGGAGCGTTCCATGTGCGCTTTCTCAAAACACGGTTTGGAGCTTTAAGTTTATAAACTTTTATACTGCCTTCAGCAGGAACAAATTCCCCATTTAAGTTTTTGGTGTCAATAGAAATACTGTTGTCTTTTAGACTTTTATCCAATTGATTTTCTACTGTGATATTGGCAAGAAGCGAATGATAGCCAACATTGATAGTCGTTGTTGCACTTCGAGTTTCACCATTGATATCTGTGACATCAGCAGTGACTTCATATTGAAAAATAGGCAGTGAAGACGTATTGGTACTTTGATCTGGAATAGCTTTAAAAACAATATCAAATTCACCTTCGTCATTGGTTGTGGTTTCACCATGAGTGATTTCCTGTGGTTCACTTTGAAACCAAGGTCTGTACCAATAATACCAACGAGGATACTGAACATTTCTGACCACGCGATAAACCACTTTGGCATCTGTTATGGTGCTTCCAGCATAAGCTAAAGCCTTTCCTTTTGCGGTTACCGAATCATTTACTTTATAAGTTTCAGTGATAGGATCAAATTGGGTTTCAAACTTCGGACGCTTGTATTCCTCTACAGAAAAATAATGGCGCTCTTTAATGATTCCAGCACTTGAATAGATTTCAATATGGTACTCACCATTCAATCCCGTATTTGGTAAGATAAATTCTCCAGCTACAGAGCCATAATCGTTGGAATTCAATTCTAACTCTGCTACTTTTTCTCTATTTACGTTGTAAAGCGTTGCAGATATAAATTCGTCAACAAGTGGTTTTGATGTACCTTTTTCACTTTCAAGTATGATGGATTTAAAGTAAACTGTTTGACCTGGTCTGTAAATACTCCTATCGGTAAATACAAAAGCATTGTAATTGGTTTTGTTGTGGTTGTCATCATAGATATAACTGTAAAATCCGAAGAAGTAGGCTGTTTGTTTTTCTTTTGAAAGATCGATATTGATGTTAAAGTAGCCTCTATCTTTTCGTTTTAACCGAACGATGCCATTAGAATCGGAAATTAACTGCTTAGTGTCGCGCCTTTTGTTGTTGGATTGGAACTCAAGATTCACGGAAACACTTTTTATAGGATTTCCATTAGTTCTATCGATGATTTGAAAAACTAGTTCGTCTTCCGTAGAGCGATCTACAATAGCAAAATCAGTGACTTGAATAGATTGTGTAGCAAAGGTTTTAGACTTGTTGTTGACTTTTGCTAAAATGATGTAATGTCCATTTTCTAACTTTGGAACAATAATCTCGGTACTGTGTTTTTGATAATCATGCTCATTTTTTAAATCTGAGGTCCAACTTTTAGACAGGCTTTTTCCTTTGAGAAAGCTTAATTTTTCCTCTTCCTTGTAAAGTTTGTTAAATGACGCTATCTGCGACTTTGAGATTTTATAGATTTCAAAATCTAACCGATTTATATTACTATAGTTTACCAGTATTTTTGAAAAAGATTGGGTCGGAATGACCGTTTCAGCAGTTAATCCGAGCGTGCTGATCAATAGTTGCGATTTTAAGGCTTCGCACTTTTGGGAAGCTCTACTTTTAGGAAAACGATCAATGACTGAGTTACAAAGATCTAGAGCGTTTTTTAATTGCCACTGAACATCAGGATTGGTTTTTGGGTGGTATTTAAGTCCGCGTTGTCTCCAAAGTGATGCTAATTCATAATCGTAAAGACCAGACGCTTCATTAGAGTTCCATTTTTCACTGGAGTCTTTAAGAGATTGTTCGTAAAAGGTTTCTTTATTTTCAAAAGTGGCATGTTCCAAAACAAATTGAAGTCGGTCAATATCTACATCAACTAAAGCAGCTGTTTTTTTTGATTTGTTATGAAATTGAATCAAATCCTGATAAATTTTCAATGCTTGTAGCTGAAGTGAAGTTGTATCTTTTGAAGCCAATTCAACTTCAGCAAAATGTTGCGAAGAACCTAATAATTTAGGGTCGTCAATTTCAAAAGCATAAGCAGGTTTGGAAATACTATTTTCAGTCGTTTTATAAAATTGAAGTGCATTATGATTGAGTAAGTCAAATAATGTAGGACGTAGGGTTTTAGATCCTTCAGGTTCTACCAAAATGGCACTAAAATCTGATAGTTTTGTTTGTTGAAGAATTAAGCCGTTTTGAAGTGAATGTTGAAAATGCTTTTGAACTTCTTCAAATAAGGTTTCTAAATCCCAGGTTCTAAAATCACTGTCAACTTTTGTATGGGTTTTACTTCGGTTATAAAACTGGTAGCGATGATTTTGAAAATACTGCCAATACATTGTAGCCAACATATTCTCAAGAATATTTTTTGTCGGACTCTCACTTTTGGAAATTGCAGCTTCAAAATCTTGAACGATTTTCAATTGGGCATCCTCTTCAAGAATCAAAATGTATTTGCTCTTATACAAAAGCGCTTTTATTTTCTGAGGCTTATTGTCATCCTTTTCAGCCTTTTTGGCAATAGACTCTACAACTTCCAAAGCAGATTTTGGTAAACCGTTAGCATCGTATTCGGCAACAGTTTTCCATAAGGTTTCATAAGAATTTGATTGTGCATTGCTAAAGTGAGCAGCACAAATGAGGATTAGGATACTGGTAAGGATTTTCATGAATTTGATTTTAATTCTTATGTAATTTACACTGAAAAAAGCATCTTAAAAAAACAAAACGAGCTAATGTGACGTTTGAATTAGTGAAGGTATTAATTTTAGTTGTAAACCCATTATCTTTGTAAACCTGAAATCAAAAACAATACCAAGAATCCAGTAGTCTTTTTAATACGTATAAATATTAAGTAAAGAAAGTTGAGTTAGCTTATGAAGAAGTATCCATTTTTAATTTGTGTGTTTTTAATAGTGTTCAATGGCTATGGCCAATCTGAAACACTTAAAGGTGCCAAACAGTTAATGGAAGCAAAGAAATTCCAAGCTGCTGAATCTTTATTGGAAAGCTATGTTGAACAACAGCCCAATGATATTGAAGGCATTGAACTCTTGGGTGATGCCTATGGTCAACAAAAAAAATGGGATGATGCCATTGATGTCTATGAAAAGCTTACTGAAATAAAACCTAATAACGCAAATTACCATTATAAATATGGTGGTGCTTTGGGTATGAAAGCACTAAGTGTTAGTAAGATTAGAGCGGCAACCTTTATAGGTGATGTCAAAAATGCTTTTTTGAAAGCTGCTGAACTTGATCCAAAACATATCAATACACGTTGGGCATTAGTTGAGTTGTATATGCAATTACCAGGAATTATTGGAGGAAGCAAAAGTAAATCACTTAAATATGCTGAGGAGCTAGAAGCTTTATCTGAAGTTGATGGATATCTAGCTAAGGGTTATATCTATGAGTATGATGATGAACCCGAATTGGCTGAAGCCTATTATTTGAAAGCTATTAAAGTTGGAGGATCGTTGACCTGCTATGATAAACTGACTCAGTTTTATGAAACCAATAAGCGACCTGAAGAAGCCATACAGAATATAGAAGCAGCGCATAAAAAGCATCAAAGAAACGCCTTGCACTACCAAATAGGTAAGGTGGCTGCCGAGTACAATACTGAATTGGATAAAGGTGAACACTGCTTGAAAGCTTATATCAAGAATCATTCAGCAGCAGATGGTGTTCCAAAGGCTTGGGCTTATTATAGGTTAGCACAAATCCATAAGCACAAGAAGCAAAAGACCGAAGCTGTAGCTTACATCAACAAAGCCATAGATGATTTACCTGACATTGAGGTATTTCATGAAGAGAAAACAGAAATCTTGAACCTGTAGTATTTGGTTTATTTGAGTTCATTATCTTTGAATTGAATACGACTAGAATGGAGCTACAAACAAAACTTCAGCTAAAGCAGCAAGCACATAACCTTATAGATTACAATTCCAAGATTGTGCTCTTTGGATCTTGTTTTTCAGAACATATAGCAGCTAAACTTGATTATTATAAATTTCAATATTTAAGTAATCCATTCGGAATTCTTTTTCACCCTTTAGCAATCGAACGTTTGGTACTTGATGCTATAAATAAGAGACAATTTACTGAAGCAGATGTTTTCCTTTTAAATGAACAATGGCACTGTTTTGATGCGCATTCTCAATTTAGCAATCCTTCCAAAGAAGAATTGATTAAAAGCTTAAATGCGCAAATAGAGAAAACTTACAATCATCTGAAATCGGCTTCACACATTATTATTACTTTAGGTACAGCTTGGGCCTATCGCTTTATTGAAAAGGATCAATTTGTTGCCAATTGTCATAAAGTACCACAAAAGCAATTTTTAAAAGAGTTGTTATCGGTAAGTGTGATAACCGAATCATTAGAGGCAATTGTTAGTCAAGTCCGATCGATAAATCCCAAAGTCAATTTTATAGTTACCGTTTCTCCTGTACGACATCTAAAGGATGGTTTTGTGGAAAACACCCAAAGCAAATCGCATTTAATCACTGCAATTCATAATGTTGTTGATGAACGTCAACGCAATTATTATTTTCCATCCTATGAAATTATGCTGGACGAATTAAGGGATTATCGTTTTTATAAAGAGGATATGTTGCATCCCAATAGGTTGGCTATAGATTATATATGGCAATATTTTAAGAAGGTTTGGATTTCTGATGAAGCTATTTCAACCCTCGAGGATGTCGAGTTTATACAAAAAGGACTTCAACATCGACCTTTTAACTCAAAATCTAATGCTCATCTAGCATTTCTTGAGCAGTTAGAAAATCGCAAATCCCTTATAAAATCTAGGTTTTCTCATATCGTATTTTAAATATACGTCATATGTCGTATTGATTGGCCTGTTGTTTTAAAGCAAATTTGTCTCAGTATTAACTCAAAAATTATTCAACAATGAGACATTTTAAAAACTTTATGATGTTATTTATGGCATTAACATTAGTAACATTTACATCTTGTTCAAGCGATGATGATGGTGGTGATCCAGCGCAGACAGCAGCATCGCCAGGAACAATCACAGCAAAAGTTAATGGGACAACTGTAACGTCAGTTGAAATAGCAACTTTTGCTACGTTAGCTAGCGGAAATTTGCAGATACAAGGCAATACTGGTGGAACATCAAGCAAGGCTTTTGTTATGAATATAGTTGGTTTTGATGGCGAAGGAACCTATCCGCTAGGAGGAGGCGCAAACATTTTTAATGTTGCATCTTACACAACAACTGTTGTAGATCTTAATGATCCTACAAATCCAGAAGTTAGAATTTGGCAAGCGCCTTATGATGACACTCAAGTTGGTGAAATAAATATTTCAGAAGTGACGGAAACTAAAATCAAAGGAACTTTCAACTTTAGTGCTAAAAATGGGGATGATGATTCTATTAGAAACATAACAGAAGGGTCATTTAACATAGACTTCTAATAATGAAATCGCTATTAATTCAATCAAGCTTGGTGGTCGTTGCATTCCTTTGGAGTGCAACGTCGCTTCAAGCCCAAAAAGCAGAAGCTCCAGATCATAGTTACGATTTGGGAGCTAAGATCAATGAAATGACCATTACAGAGGGAGGAACTGTTGTGGTTGCTACTAATGATGGTCTTGTTGGTATCAAACCAGGCCATGATGATTTACTTTTTAATTTCACCGATTACGGTCGTGTTAAGCCAGAAGAGTTGTTTTATGTGCCTCAAGCGCCTTATGTTATTATAGGACAAACAGGATTCGCTAACCTTTCAACAAAAAAAGCGGTTATCGATTATTTGTCTGGTAAAAAATTATTCAGCACTGAGGATAACGGCTGGAAACAAGTATATACTTGTGACGTCATGATGCCACAAAATAAATTGGTGGTCAGCGGTCAACGAAGAGCCGATGAAAAATATGCCAGTGCAGTGGCTGTATACGATTTGTATACTGGAAATGAAGATTATAGATTTAACTTGGTGGAGCCAGGAAAAGTCACCATGAAAACCTTTATGGTGACTGGTCGACCACTATTACTTAAAGACAAGCTATTAATTCCAACCAGTCAAGGAATCTTGGCTAAAAGTAAGTCAGGAGAAACCGTCTGGGAAAATAAAGTGAAAAACGTCAACTGGATGACCAGTAACGATTCTGAAACAGATATTTATGCGTTTGCTAAAACGGCGAACCTAAAGAATACAAGAATCTATAAAATCAATTCAGATGGCAGTGAAGCTTGGCAAGATGAGCGAAAAGTTAAAGGAGGCGTGTCTAATTTTCAGATTTTACCTCAGGGACTAGCAGTAGTAAGTGATGTTGCTGGTGGCAGTGGCACATTTGCTGCTAAATCTGAATCTAAAATTACGATGTTCAGTGCATCAACTGGAGAGGACTTATGGGATAAGGCTCCAAAGACCAAAGGATATGTTCAGCATTTTTATATCATGGATGATGGTATTTTATTTGGAATTGGTTCTGGAGGGATCAATAAAATCTCTTACGACGGAAACACCTTATTCAAAAAACCATTAAAAACTGGAGAAAATATCTTAACCATGGCAGAAACACCTCAAGGATTGATTTACATCACTTCTGAAGATGCAAATATAGTAGACTTAAACACTGGTGATCAAGTTTGGAACAAGCCGTTGAAATTTAAACGTGCAGATGCTGTAAGCTCAACTTATGATGCTAAAAATAAGCGTTACCTCATTAGTGCTGATGAAGAATTGTTTGCAATAGATGAAAATTCAGGAGAAGCATCAACTTTGGCTAAGTCAAAATTTGAAGGCAAAGAAAATCCAACTGGTGTTGAAATGCGAGATGGAGGTATTTTATTAACCTCAGATCAAAATATGATGCTATTGGATTGGAACGGTGAGACACAATGGCATGAATACCATCGTGCACCAGGAAAAAGTGCATTTGGAGCTATCTTGGCTGGTGTTACTGCTGTAGCTGCTGCAACAACTTCTGCTGCTGCTTACAATGCGGCAAACCAAAACAGAAACCGATTGGGAGCTTACACGGCTAGAGGTCAGCGTTACGCAGATTTAGGCGAGGGAATGGCTTATGCAGCTGGTTCATCAATAGCTGAAATGTTGAAGCGATTTAAAGCAACATCGGCTACAAAAGACGCTCAATTTGTATTGACCAAGTTAGATGATGGTGTTGGTTTAGTGAAGCTAAACAAGGATGATGGTTCTGTAGAAAAAGAAATTGTTCTAAAGGATAAAAAACCTGAATATGAAGTAGATGAATTTGGTGGATACCTTTATTACAAGGCTAATAATTCAACAATTTATACCTACAATCTTAATAAGTAAATCTTGTTGTTGAGATTATGATTGGGCGTAATTTTTGTAGGATTACGCTTAATCTTTTTTAATTGCAACTTATCGAAAAAAAATTAGGGCAATCTCATTATGTTTTATATTAGTAAAGCTATTAATCAATTTTTTAAGAAAGCATCAGTAAATTTAGTTGCCCCTAAAGGCATTTCAATTCTGATGCTTTTTTTGTGTCCTAAAATGAAGATTTCTCCTCTTATTTGGCTCAGCATTTTTTTTATTACTGGGCAATTCCATTCGCAAAATCTAGATAGTTTACTTACAGTAGCTAGAGCAGAAAAAAACGATTCCATTAAATTCGATATCTATAAAACAGTTGGTTTCAATTATATTTTTAATGATACTGAAAAGGCCAATAAAGTTATAAAAGAGGGAAGGGCTTTGGCAAAAGCTGCTGGTTATAATTATGGGCTTGCCGAACTCACCAATAACTATGGCATCTTAATGGATGTCACAGGGAAATCGGACTCTGCAAATCACTATTTTTCAAAAGCATTAGAGTTAAGTAGAATACATCACTTCAGAAATATAGAAGTCAAGTGTATCAATAACCTTGGCATGTTTCATTGGAATAGAAATGAATTTGATGATGCCTTACGCTATTTTTTTGAGGCACTCAAAATGAATGATGAAGATGGTACCGAACAAGGTCGTAGTATTTACCTCAATAATATCGGACTCATTTATCAAGAAATTAATCTTGCTGAAAAAGCTCTAAAATATCATGAGGAAGCTTTGGAAATTCGGGAACGTTTAAATTTGGAAAAAGACCAAGTAACATCACTGAATAATATTGGCATCAATCTTAAGGATTTAGGACGACTTGATGAAGCAATTTCAACCTATAAAAGAGCTCTTGATATCGCTAAAAAAAGCCAAAACCTTATTGATTATTACCGTGTGTTGGATAACCTGGCGAATGCTTATAATGATAGTGGAAATGCAAAACTCGCTATTGAATATTATTTGAAAGCATTAGATAAGCCTGAAGGTTTTCAAGCCGATGAGAAAGGACAGATGTCAACCTATACGAATTTGGTGTCTACTTATAATCAAATCAATGATCCTAAAACCGCCTTAATCTATGCACAAAAAGGTTTTGATTTGATAAAGAAATATCCTCATATCGAACCCAATTCAGCAGACCTTAATTTGCATACCGCAGAAAGCCATTATATGCTTCGGAATTTTCAAAAGGCGAGACAATACACAAAAAAATTTGTGACTATTAAAGATTCTGTGTTTTCTGAACAAAACGCTAAGGCTATTGCTGACTTAGAAGTAAAATACGACACTCAAAAAAAGGAAAAGGAAATTTTAATCCAACGTGCTGAACTTGCCGAAAAAGAATTGACCATTCAAAAAAAGAATTATCAGGTTTACGGACTTATTGGTTTCGCTATAATTTTGGCATTTATTGGTTACTTGTTTTTCAATCAGCAAAAGCTAAAAAACAAACAACTTAAAAAGGAAAATGAACTTAAAGATGCGTTGATCAAAATAGAAACCCAAAACAGGCTTCAGGAACAGCGCTTGAGAATTTCAAGGGATTTACATGATAATATTGGCGCTCAACTCACGTTCATTATTTCGTCTATTGATAATTTAAAATACGGCTTTGATATTAAAGATGAAAAGTTGAAATTGAAACTAGATACCATAAGTGCTTTTACTTCTGAAACTATTTATGAGCTTAGAGATACAATTTGGGCCATGAATAAAAATGAGATAACCTTTGAGGATTTACAAACCCGTATTTCAAACTATATTGATAAAGCACATGTTTTCGATGATAAAATAGATTTTTCTTTTGATGTGGAACCAAATCTCGATCAAAAAAGAACCTTCACTTCGGTTGAAGGGATGAACATTCATCGCATTATTCAAGAAGCTATTCACAATAGTTTAAAACATGCCCAAGCCACGATGATCAAAGTTGATATAAAATCCGTTGGAGACCGACTAAAAATTGCAATTATTGATAACGGGAAAGGTTTTCAGGTAAATTCAGTAGAAAAGGGAAGTGGCCTTATCAACATGCAAAAACGTGCAAAATCTATTAACGGAGAGTTGGCTGTGGTTTCTGGAGAAGATAAAGGAACTCAGGTAATCCTTAAAATTTAGTAAGAATATCGTATCTTTTTTTCGCTTTTACTTAACTTTAAGATGAAATACTTTATACGCCCTATATTTTTCTTGTTATTTGGAATCATTACATGTTTTGCGCAAGAAAGCCAATCTTTGAAACTTAATGATTCTGCTATGGCACTTTATAAAAGTGATCCTCAAAAAGCAATTCTCATTTTAGAACAAGCACTTGAAATAGCTGAAGAACGTCAAGATGCTTACGAAATTGCTAAATCAAAAAACAATTTGGGAATCGTTTTCAGAGATTTGGGCAGTTTTGAAAAAGCTAAAGAACTCTCAACATTTGCATTATCTACCAACGATTCGCTTTTAAAGGCTTCAGCGTACAATAATATTGGTGTCGTTAATAGAAACATGGCTCTTTACGACGAGGCCTTGACCAATTACCTTAAAGCCTTAGACATATACCAAGCTAAGGATATGAAACGCGAAATGGCCACTACTTTCAATAGTATGGGTTTGGTGTATAGTTACAATGATGTCAATACCAAAGCCATCGAATATCATTTGAAGGCCAAAGCTATTTTTGAAGCCTTGGATAATAAAAAAGGCATTTCAGAAGTATACAATAACATTGCTATCATATATGCTAATGATGGTGATTTGCAACAAGCTCTAGATTATTTTAAGTATTCTTTGGAAATCGAGGAGAAACTCAATGATAAAAAGGGCATGGCTGAATCCTTAAACAATGTAGGTGCTGTTTATTATTATTTAAATGAAGCCGATTCGGCATTGACCTATTTTCGGAAATCATTACAAATAGAAAAATCTATAGGTGATGAAGTTGGTGTGGCAGCCAGTTATAATAATTTAGCCAGCGTTTTAATTGATTTGAATCGAATAGAAGGCACCAAATCATATATTGATAGTGCCCTTTTTTTTGCACGGAAATCCAAAGCAGCAACCGACATGGAAGTGACGCTTGATAACTATGCCAAATATTATGAAGCCAAAAACGATTCTAAGACAGCCTTGCGTTATTTTAAGGAATTGACAGCATTTCGAGATAGCATCCTGAATATTGAAACCAATGAAAAAATTGCTGAGCTAGAAATTGAATATCAAACCGAAAAGAAAGAAAAGGAAATTCTTTCTCAACGTGCTGATATAGCTGAACAGAAATTAGAATTGAACGAAAAGAACACCTTAGTTTTGGGTTTGATTGTTCTAGCCGTAGTTTTAGGATTGTTGGGTTATTTGTTCTATAATCAGCAACGTATAAAAAACAGACAGCTACAAAAGGAGAACCAACTCAAGGAAGCTCTTTTAAAAATTGAGACCCAGAATAGGTTGCAAGACCAGCGCCTTCGTATTTCAAGAGATTTGCACGATAATATTGGTGCACAGCTCACTTTTATTATTTCCTCTTTAGATAATTTGAAATATGGTTTTCAATTACCTGAAAAGTTGTCAAATAAATTAAAAAGTATCAGCGAATTCACCACCACAACAATTTATGAGCTTCGGGATACGATTTGGGCAATGAACAAAAGTGAAATCAGTATTGAGGATTTGGAATCTCGTATTTCAAATTTTATTGAAAAGGCAAATTCTGCATCTGATCGTATTCAATTTAAATTTAATACCACGACATCTGATATCAATAATTTAAAACTCACTTCTGTTCAAGGTATGAATGTGTATCGTATCATTCAAGAAGCTGTAAACAATGCGCTTAAATATGCCGAGCCAACTTCTATTGTAGTTGATTTCAGTCAGAGTCCAGATCACTTGAAGATAACGATTAAAGACGATGGGAAAGGCTTTGATTCATCTAAAGTAGACCTTGGTAATGGTATCAACAATATGAAAAAACGTGCCCATGATATTGATGGTGATTTTTCCTTGAGTTCTATCGAAGGTCAAGGGACTACAATCGAATTGCTTCTGAAGAATAGTTCAAAAAATACGACAAATAGCGTATAGACCTATTTATTGATTTTCGTAACTTTTTACCACAAAAAATATAATTCGCATGACCGTAAAAATAGCCATCGTTGATGATAACTCCTTTTTAATTAATGCCGTTAAGGAAAAGCTGTCTTTTTTTGAGGAGTTTAAAATAAAGGTTACGGCAATTAACGGTTCAGATTTGTTATCAAAAATTGAAGAAGATCACAACTTGGACCTAATTTTAATGGACATTGAAATGCCAGTGCTCAATGGTATAGAAACCACTGAAGTGGTCAAAAAGAAATATCCTCATATTAAGATTATCATGCTTACGGTATTTGATAATGATGAAAATATTTTCAATGCTATCAAGGCTGGAGCTGATGGATATTTACTAAAGGAAATCAATGCAAAGGAATTACACGATGGTATCATCGATACCCTAAATGGAGGTGCAGCCATGAACCCATCAATAGCTCTTAAAACCTTAAAGTTACTTCGGAATCCGATGAGTATTGAAAATGAAAAAGACAAAGAAGACATCAAACTTACCAATCGTGAAACGGAAGTTTTGGAACAATTGAGCAAAGGGTTAAATTACATTCAAATCGCAGAAAATCTTATTCTTTCAACAGGAACTGTAAGAAAACATATTGAAAATATTTACCGAAAACTACAGGTACATAATAAGCTGGAAGCCGTTCAAAAGGCAAAGCGAAATAACCTTATTTAAGTCTTACACTATCTGGAACCAAAACAGTGTAGTCGCCATCGTTTCTAATAACATCTCTTACAATGGAGGATGAAATATAAGAAGTTCTTGCCGCTGTCAATAAAAATACCGTTTCAATTTTTGAGAGCTTTCTATTGGTATGTGCAATGGCTTTTTCAAATTCAAAATCAGCAGGATTTCTCAAGCCACGCAAGATAAATTGTGCATCAATTTCTTTGCAAAATTCTATGGTTAAACCTTCATAGGTCACCACTTTAACCTTAGGTTCCTTCTTAAAAGATTCTTTTATGAAGTTCACTCGTTCTTCTAAAGAAAACATATAGTTCTTATCAGCATTGACACCAATGGCTACAACCACCTCATCAAAAAGCTTGATGCCACGTTTAATAATATCGTAATGACCTAAAGTAATTGGATCGAAAGACCCAGGAAAAATGGCTCGTTTCATAAATTTATTAGTCTTGAGCTAGAATATGACATCAAAGATACGACTTTAATCTCGTAATGCTTCTGCAATTGCATTTTCAAATAAGTCACTCAAACTAATTCCGGCAGCAGCAGCTTGTTGTGGTAAGATACTTGCAGCTGTTAAACCTGGAACGGTGTTGATTTCAACTAGGTGAGGTTCACCATCCTTGAAAATGTATTCACTTCTGCTAAACCCTTTAAGCCTTAAGGCCTGGTAAACTTTCTTGGCTAAATGTCTAACTTTTTCAGTATCTGAGTCACTTAAACGCGCAGGTGTAATTTCTTGCGATTGTCCTAAATATTTGGCTTTGTAATCAAAAAAATCATTATCCGAAACAATTTCAGTAATTGGGAGGACTGTTATTTCACCTTTATAGGTAATGACGCCAACTGAAACTTCAGTCCCATCAAGGAAAGATTCAATTATTACTTCGTCATCTTCTTTGAAAGCGACTTCTAACGCTAAAGCAATCTCATCTTTTTTATACACTTTGGTAATACCAAAACTACTACCAGCTCTATTGGCTTTTACAAAACACGGTAAACCCACTTTTTTCACTATGGCATTTTCATCTATATCATCTCCAAGATTCACATAGTATGACTCTGCGGTTTTTACACCGTATGGTTTTAAAGTGCTCAAACAATCACGCTTGTTGAAAGTTAAAGCAGCTTTGTACATGTTGCAACTCGTATGAGGCAAGTTGAGTAATTCAAAATAGCCTTGTAAATAACCGTCTTCACCTGGTGATCCATGAACAGCGTTAAATATGCAGTCAAAATGAATCTTGGTGCCATCCACTAGAATTGAAAAATCACTTTTATTTACAGGAAATTCTTCGTTACTATCATTAACAAAAACCCATTTATCTTTAAAAATATGAATACGATAACAGTTGAATTTATTTTTGTCAAGGGTCTCGTAAACGACTTGGCCACTTTTGAGTGAGATTTCAAACTCACTTGAGTAGCCACCCATTATGATGGCAATATTTTTTTTCATTTAAATTGAAATTATTTGAACTGAAAACACAAGCCTAAAATTAAATTGCATAACAATAATCTAGTCTATTTTTCAGTTAAGCTAAAATACCAAAATAAACGTTTAAGTAAACACTTTGGTTTTTATATATTTGTCAACAGATCATATTTTAAATGAGTTTCATTAAGTTTTTAAAAAGCAAGGAATTTCTTAAACAAATCGCTTTAGCCTTAGTAGCTTTGGTTGTATTTGTTTTTTTAACATTATGGTGGCTCAAAAGCACTACTAACCATGGTGAATTTGTTGTTGTTCCAGATTTAAAAGGAAAAACTGTAGAGACGGCTAAAATAGAACTTAATGATAATGATTTGGTGATGGAAATTCAAGACTCTGCCAATTTCAACCCGGATTATCCAAAATATTCTGTCATCGAGCAATATCCAGAAGCTGGTAGTCAAGTCAAGGAAGACAGAAAGATCTATTTAATTTTAAATCCATCAGGTTATCGAAAAGTAGCCGTTCCAGATATCGTAAGACGAACGTTTCGTCAAGCCAAACCTACTTTGGAGGCTTTAGGTTTTGAAGTTGGAGAAGTTACGTATGCAGATGATATTGGAAAAGATGAAGTCCTTTCCATTCGTCATAAAGGATCACCAATTAAAGCTGGAGAGATGCTGCCTTTGACATCTAAAATTGATTTAGTACTTGGCAACGGGAATCGATCTTCCAATTAAATGAATACATCTGAATATCCTATAGACGACGATAATAACGATGAGTTATTTGAGCATCATTCTTTTATTGCCGATAAAGGTCAAACACCTTTGCGTATTGATAAATATTTGATGAATCGTATTGAGAACGCTACCAGAAACAAGATTCAAGCTGCTGCAAAAGATGGAAGTATTTATGTGAATGGTACACCTGTGAAATCTAATTATAAGGTTAAGCCTTTTGATGAGATTAAGGTTCTTTTGGAACATCCACCTTATGAGTATTTGTTGACACCTGAAGATATTCCTTTGGACATTGTATATGAAGATGATGAATTGTTGGTGGTGAATAAGCCTGCAGGAATGGTTGTACATCCTGGTCATGGGAATTACTCAGGAACACTTATTAATGCGTTGATTTATCATTTTGATAATTTGCCTAATAACAGTAGTAATCGTCCAGGTTTGGTTCATCGCATCGACAAGGATACTAGTGGGTTATTGGTTATTGCAAAGACGGAACAAACCATGACGCATTTATCCAAACAGTTTTTCGATAAAACCAGTGAACGTGAATATGTGGCTTTAGTTTGGGGTAACGTGGAAGAAGACCGAGGAACCATTGAAGGTCATATCGGCAGACATCCTAAAAATAGATTGCAAAACACGGTATTTGAAGGTGATGACATTGATAAAGGGAAGCCAGCTGTCACTCATTATAAGGTTATAGAGCGTTTAGGTTATGTGACTTTAGTATCCTGTAAACTAGAAACTGGTCGAACCCATCAAATACGTGTGCATATGAAATATATAGGTCATACATTATTCAATGATGAACGTTATGGAGGTGATCAAATTTTGAAGGGAACAACCTTTAGTAAATACAAGCAATTTGTAGAAAATTGCTTTAAAATATTACCAAGGCAAGCACTACATGCCAAAACCTTGGGATTTGTTCATCCAAAAACAGGAAAACAACTTCAGTTTGATTCTCCAATCCCAGAAGATATGCAGCAATGCATCGAAAAATGGAGGAATTATGCTAAGCATGTGGATTAAGAGAATTGGCATTAGGATAATTAAAATAAAATGCTAAATTTGTTTATACGATTAAGATTATTAATTCTATGAAAAGAAGAGATTTCATAAAGAGAACAGGTCAGACGTTATTGATAACTTCTGTTGCCAGTATTATTGGGGTTTCTTGTAATTCATCTGATGATAGTGATGATGATGGAATGTTCAATGATGGTTATTATGATGATGGCTATTATGACGACGGTTATTACGATGATGGTTACTACGATGATGGATATTATGACGATGGCTATTATGATGGCGGTTATTAAGTCCGAGTTACTTTAATTTTAAAATATTTTACATTTTTTGAGCTTCCTTTTTATCATCAGTGTTAAAAAGGAATTTTTTTATAATATTGTTTTATGTCTTTAGGCAATTCTTATTCCAATTCCTCAATTTTAGTATACAAGAGTTATGGTGGTATCGGAGATATTTTCTTCACCCTTCCATCCCTATACATGTTAAAACAAAAATTCAATAAGGTTACTTATGCCACACAGCCAAGGCTAGTTCATCTATTTTCTAAACATCTTGACGGTATTGAAGTTGTTAGTGAAGATGAGGTTGATGAGTCTCTGTATGATGAGGTCATTGAATTGGGTAACTATCCAAAGTTCAGTAATGATTTAGAAAAGCAGCCTCAAATTACGTATCACACTCACAAAAAGGTAAAACAGCATGCTATCGAACATTACAAGGATGGCATCATTTCTAAATTTCCAGATATTGTAAAGAGTAATGAACGATACCCTTATTTTGAGCAAATAGAAACGGATGAGCTGTATTATACGGTTCATCCAGGAGCTGGATTTTTACTCAAAGCTTGGCCTGTGGAATACTATGCAAGGCTTATCGAAATTATTCACGATAAGTTTCCAGAGTTAAAGGTTAAAATTATCATTGGTCCAAACGACCCAAATCCAGAATCGCTTTTTTCTTCTGAAAATTTGAAATATGAATTAATAACTGGCGATATTGATGAGGTTGCTGAAACCGTTTCAGGAGCATTTTTTCATATTGGTAACGATGCTGGAATGACCCATTTAGCAGGAGCTTTCAATATCCCAATTTTAACCATTTACGGTCCTACAGGTCCTGGATCTTGGGGTGCTTTTTCAGAGCATGTGGAACTCATTTGGGGAAAACGAGGCAATTGTGGACAACGATGCAATTATAATGTGATTTTAGCTTGTGAGGATCGTGTATGCTTGAATAATGTCTCACCTCAAAAAATGATGTTTTTATTGTTGCGATTACTAAAACGAATTGGGACGCAACCAAGCTTTGTTTTTCAATTAAATCCAGATTTTGATTATACCATGGATGATAAGGCTGTTATATTCAAAAGTAAGGATAACGAATACCTTATTGATATTCATGATAGTAAAAGCTATCAATTTATTGAAGAAAATCTTCAAGAGAATACCATTGATACAGAACACATGCCTAAACAATTCATGGAGATTTTTGACGCTTTAATACAGTTGGAATTATTTGAGCCTTTACCTAAAATATTAGCCTTAAAACATAGTCTTTAAACATGCATTATCTCGAAAATGTCACACTTTTAGGAATAGACTGTATTGATATTGATCGCTTAATATTCGCAGCAGATGTCTCAGAAAAATACATCAAGTTCAAAACGGTTAAACTTTTAACCCATTTGGACTCTTCAGATGATCGAATTGTAAAAATTCCTAAGATAGATACCATTGAAGCGTATAGTGAATTTATGATAAAGCATTTAGATACATATGTCGATACTGATTTTGTCTTAACTATCCAATATGATGGATTTATTGTGAATCCTGAACAATGGAAGCAAGAATTTCTTCAATATGATTATATTGGTGCACCTACAAAATGGGGAATGGGAAATGGCGGATTTAGCCTTAGGTCAAAAAAATTATTGCAATTACTTTCCGAAGACGACCATATCACATTTGTGCATCCAGAAGATATTCGAATTTGTAGAACTTACCGATCATATCTTGAAAGTAAAGGTATTAAATTTGCTCCTTTAGAGTTAGCTCATGATTTCAGTGTTGAAAATGGGATTTGGAATCATCAATTTGGCTTTCACAATGCTGATATTTCTGCTTGGGAGATTGAAAAATTTGCAGACTCTGTAAAGCATGCAGCATATATTTCACATCACCAAAAATATTATGTCAATACAGATATTAGACTTACCTATATTGTTCAGTTTTATCTCGAGGATAATGAATACAATCCGATTCAAGAACTCATAGATATTTACAGTAGGTACAATCCTGAAGTGATAAAAAAAATCCATTTTGTTTTTGTTGATGACGCTTCAAAATCTCCGATTGAAATCGCTGAGGATGTCAACCTAAATTATACATTGGTTCGTATCAATGAAGATATTCCTTGGAATCAACCAGGAGCTAGAAACCTTGGTGTGACCTTTGCCAAGTCTGAAAATATTGTTGTAACCGATTTAGATATTTTTTTTCCTGAAAACCTATTGGAAAGTCTGCTGTATTTCCATCCACCTCGAAACTCAATTTTTAAGTTTAGAACCTTTGCGGGTTTAAAACCTGTAGATGCCCATTTTAATGTGTTTTTTATGAATAAAGAAGTGTTTCATAGAACTAATGGAGTAGATGAGGAGTTTAGTGGCGCTTATGGTCAAGATGATGTGTTTTTTTACTTTTTGCAGAAAGCTATTGGAACAAAATTCTATTTGTATAGCTATTCCAATATCGTTCATAAAGAACATAAATATCATAAGCATACCCAACACAATCCTTTAATTAGGGATACTGCAAGAAACCTTAAAATCTTGGATCGAAAAATGAAAATCGTTAGATCTGGAGATCGAGATCCACTTGAGGCAAGAAGTGACTTATATCTCAATTTTACATGGAAGGTTTTACAAGAAAATTTTATAGAGATGTAAAAGTGTATAAATTTCATTAATTATACTATTGAAATTATAAAATCTACAAGTTGAATTTTGGGTGATGTAAGTTGTATTTTTGAGCTATAAACATTGAACTTATGAAGCTAGTATTATCTCCAGCAAAATCATTAGACTACGATACTAAACTACCAACAACGAAAACATCTGAAGCATGTTTTTTGAATGAGGCTGAACGCTTAAACAAATTGTTGAAGAAGAAATCAGCAAAAAGTTTATCGAAATTGATGCATATTTCTGATAATTTAGGTCAACTTAATTACGAACGCAACCAAGAATGGAGTCTTCCATTTACCAAAGATAATGCACGACAAGCAGTTTATGCTTTCAATGGAGATGTTTACAGAGGATTGGATGCTTACACCATTGAAACCAAAAAGCTTGACAAACTTCAAGATACGGTTCGAATCCTTTCAGGACTTTATGGTGTTTTGAAGCCTTTGGATTTGATTCAACCTTACCGTTTGGAAATGGGAACTAAATTCCCTGTAGGGAAGAATAAAAACCTGTACGATTTCTGGAAAAAGCAAATCACCCAATCCTTAAACGATGAACTTGAAGATGGTGAGTTGTTTCTTAATCTTGCCAGTAACGAGTACTTTAAGGCTGTCGATACAAAAGCCTTGAAAGTTCCTGTTATTGATATTAAATTTCAGGAGCTCAAAAACGGTACCTATAAAACCATCGCGATTTTCTCAAAAATAGCTCGTGGTCTTATGACACGATACATAGTTGATACAGATGCTAAGACTATTGAGGATATTAAGGGATTTGATTATGAAAATTACCGTTTCACTGAAAACTTATCATCAGAGAAGGAATTAGTTTTTACGAGATAATTATCCTTTTTTATTTGGGTTGATTTTATCTTCGGTTCTTGGACGCTTTTTAATCTTTGGTCGTCTTGCACCATAAGTTCCTTTGTGTATTTTTCCGCGTCTGGTTTTTTTATCTCCTTTTCCCATAATTCATTTTGATTTTCATTAATTTACAAAAAACTACTGTTTTAATCAAGTCCATTCTTGTTTTTGCATAAACATCCATACGAACCATTTATCACTGAAACAACTGAGAAATTGATAGTTGGTACTTTACCACCACCTCGATTTAGTGTTGGAGAATTATTAGAAAAAGATGTTGACTTTTGCTATGGAAGTTACTACAACTCTTTGTGGTTATATATTGATGAAATCCATGATCTCGGATTGCGTTTTGATAATTCCTCTGAAGCGGTAGAACAGCGCAAATCGTTTTTGATAGAACATAAAATAGGTGTTTGCGACATTGTTGATAGTGCTTATCGAGAAAAAATCGATGCTTCCGATTTGGGAATGACAGAAGTCACCTTGAGAGATATTATGGGCTATTTAAAGATCTATCCAAACATTCATACACTTTTGTTTACGGGAGGAAACAGTAAAAATGGACCTGAGTATTTTTTCCGAAGACATTTGAAATCCTATAAACTAAAACTAGAACTTGTTTCTAATGAAGTTCCAAGAATTCATCAATTTAAAATGAGAGATAACGATATAAAGAAAGATAGGTTGATTACCACAGTATCATTGACGTCGGTTTCTGGGGCAGCAAATATATCGATTAGTAGGTTGCCATTGTACAGACAATTAAAGGCAAAAAACCCAAAGTTCAATACTTTTGATTTTAGATTACTTCAGTATCGAGAGTTTTTTTGAGTCTTACTTTTTGTCTTTTTCAGAACGTTTCTTTAGGGCTAATCCAATGGCAGCTCCTAATGAAAGACCAACAGCAATCCAAATGGCTAGATTGTCTGTTGCTATTCCGATGGCAGATCCAATCGCAATCCCGAATGACATACCCAAAGGAAGGTTTTTGTCTTGTTTCATTTATGTAATTGTATTGGTTAGTTTTTTTATTAGCGCTATTTGACCAAAATGATAATAGCTATGTTCAATCAATCCTTCAATGTTTCTAGCATAGGTTCCATATTTTTCATCTACAAAAGTTGAATTTAATTGCGCTTCCGTCAATTTTTCAACATGATTGGCAAATAATTCGGCATTAGAGAATAAATTTTGTCGCATTTGCACCCATTCATTTTCAGATTCAATTTGAGGGGAATCAAAACTATACTGATCTTTAATACTTAAAGGTCCTCCATTAAAAACCTGTAAGATACCTTCAAGATAATAATTAATATGGAATGTAAGTTTGGCAATGGTATTCAATGTCTCTACTTGATAGGACGCTTGTTTGAAATCCACACCGCTTAATAGCAACTTGTAATTGGTTCCCGCAATCCAAGTTCCGTTTAAGAATAATTCCCTTAAGCGATTTGCTAATTGTTTCGATGTAGTCATAAGCGTATTCAAACAAGTTTGATTGAAAATACAAAAAAAGAGTTAGATGTGTCATCTTTGGCTATAAAAAAAGCGCAAGTCATAAGACTCGCGCTTTTTTAGCTATTAATCATTAGGGATTTTTTATATAGGTGTATCATTGACACTTTCCCATATCCGTTGCAAATATATGTTAACAGATTAATATAAAAATTGATGTATGGTAATTAGTCTAGTTAGAGGCTAATTCTTTTCTAATTCTACTAAGGCTTTCGGTGGTAATACCAAGATAAGATGCTATATGATAGTTCTTTACAGACTTTTCAATATTTGGATAACGTTTTATAAATCTTAAATAACGCTTGCTAGCAGGCTGTGATAATCCTGATAGGATACGTCGTTGGAAAGCAGCAAAGGCTCTTTCTAGTTTAACTCTAAAAAAAGATTCAACTTTAGGGATGCTTGAATAGAGGTATTCTTTGTCATTTTTAGAAATTCGATACAATACTGCGTCTTGAATCACTTCTATATTCATAAGTGCTTTGCTATCTGAAAAAAATGCCGTAAAATCACTAATCCACCAATCACTAATGCCAAATTGTATTGTATATTCTCTTCCTTGTTTATCAACGTAAAAGGATCTTAAACAACCATCGAGAATATAATATTGGTAATCTACGGTATCATTAGCCTTAATGATAATATCTCCCTTTTTGTAAGTGACTTTAAAAAAAACAGATTCGATAATCTTAATTTCTTCCTCATTGAAAGTTAAGTCCTTAAAGATTTTCTTTATGACAGAGTTATCAGAACGCATCTAAAGGTAAAAGGTTGATTTCCAATTAAGATAAGCATTCGTTATGAAATCACCAATAAGCTTCGACGAGAATTCTTAAAAATTAGTTGAGTAGCTTTTTAGGAAGGATTTTCATATCTATTACCTTTAACGAAATCTTTGTCAAGAATAGTTTTGCAACCTGGTAATGAATTATCAAATACGGTTGATTCTTCTGCTTTGTTTGTTATGAAATGGATAGGTTTGAAATAAAAAACCACCTTGAATTTTCAAAGTGGCTTTTAGAAGTTTCGAAATAACTAGTATTTCAATTATTTGATCATATCATAGCTACGCTTGATAAAATTGGTGAGCTCTTCACCTTTAAGTAATCCTTGAGACAAACGCGCCAAGTCTAAACTTTGGTTAATCAAGCGTTCTTGTTTTTTCTTGGTTTTTGTGTTTAGTATTTCACTAACCAATTCAGAATTTGTATTGACCACCAAATTGTACATTTCTGGCATATTTCCCATGCCGAACATACCACCTCCTGTTTGCTGCATTTCCTTCATACGACGCATAAACTCAGGTTGTGTGATTAAAAATGGAGAGGCATTGCTGTCCATTGCTTCCAATTGCACCATGAATTTTTCTGAAGGAATGACCTCTTTCAGTAATTCGTCAAGTTTGGTTTTTTCTTCTTCAGAGAGTTTAGAAACCGACGTATCGTCTTTCTTGATTAAATTATCGATATGGTCGGCATCTACACGAGCAAATGAAATATTTTCTTTAGTTGATTCCAGTTTTTGCATCAAATGGCTCACAATTGGAGAATTCAATAATAAAACCTCATAGTCTTTAGCTTTTGCGGCTTCAATATAAGCATGCTGAGCATCGGTATCTGAAGCGTAAAGAATCACCAATTTGTCATCCTTGTCAGTTTGTTTCGCTTTGATTTTGTTGTATAACTCCTCATAGGTAAAGTATTTACCATCAACAGTTGGGTACAGTGCAAAGGCATCTGCTTTTTCAAAGAATTTCTCTTCGGAAAGCATTCCGTATTCAATTACAATTTTTATGTCGTCCCATTTCTTTTCAAAATCTTCGCGATTGTTATTGAATAACGATTTCAATTTATCGGCAACCTTACGTGTAATGTACGATGAAATTTTCTTAACTGCTCCATCTGCTTGTAAGTAACTACGAGAGACATTTAACGGAATGTCTGGAGAATCGATAACACCACGTAGCATGGTTAAGAATTCAGGGACTATACCTTCCACATTATCGGTTACAAAAACCTGGTTTTGATACAATTGAATTTTATCCTTCTGAATGTTCAAATCGTTGGTCATCTTAGGGAAATATAAGATTCCAGTTAAATTGAACGGATAGTCCACATTTAAATGAATATGGAATAAAGGTTCCTCAAATTGCATTGGATACAATTCCCTGTAGAAGTTTTTATAGTCCTCATCTTCTAAATCTGTTGGTTGCTTAGTCCAAGCTGGATTCGGATTATTGATGATGTCATCAACCGTAATTTTTTTGTGAGGCTCTTTGGTTTCCTTGCCATCCTTGTCTTTAATCATTTTTGGCTCAAACTCAGGATCATTGATTTCCTTCGTTCCAAATTTGATAGGAATAGGCATGAACTTGTTATATTTCATCAACAGTTCACGAATCTTGCCTTCATCCAAGAATTCTTCAGAGTCCTCAGCTACATGGAGAATAATTTCAGTACCTCGTTCTATCTTGTCGGCTTTTTCCAAAGTAAATTCTGGTGAGCCATCACAAGTCCAATGTGCTGCTGGTTCATCTTTAAACGATTTGGTAATGATTTCTACTTTATGGGCAACCATAAATGCAGAATAGAATCCCAATCCGAAATGACCAATGATTCCAGCGTCTTTGCCTGCATCCTTATATTTGTCTAAAAATTCCTCAGCACCTGAAAACGCAATTTGGTTGATGTATTTTTCAACTTCATCAGCAGTCATACCAACACCTTGATCGATAATATGGATTTGTTTAGCATCCTTGTCTATTTTCACTTCAATAATAGGATTTCCATAATCTACTTTGGCTTCTCCCAATCGCGTTAGATGTTTTAGCTTCAAAGTTGCATCTGTAGCATTACTAATTAATTCACGTAAGAAAATTTCGTGATCGCTGTATAAGAATTTTTTAATGAGCGGAAAAATATTTTCAACCGATACATTAATGTTTCCTTTTGTCATGATATATGTGTTTTTAAAAATTGTATTCAATGTTCACTTTATGACAAAAAAAGTACCAACTCTTAGAAAGTGACAAACTGACATTTTTTAACTATTATGCATGCATAACGAATTGAATTGGGTTTCGTGATAAAGTAGCCTTGAAATGGTTAAATTGCAGAACTTACAATAATTTAAAATTACGATGTACAATTCCAAAATAATAGGCTTAGGACATTATGTTCCAGATAATGTTGTGACCAATGACGATTTAACAAAACTAATGGACACCAGTGATGAGTGGATACAAGAGCGCACTGGAATCAAAGAGCGTCGTTGGGTGAAACCTGGTTCTGATGATACGACTGCTACCATGGGTGTAAAGGCTGCTAAAATAGCAATTGAACGTTCTGGAATTGATAAGGATGATATTGACTTTATCATCTTTGCGACCTTGAGTCCAGATATGTACTTTCCTGGGCCAGGTGTTCAGGTACAACATGCCTTAGACATTAAAACCGTTGGTGCTTTAGATGTGCGTAATCAGTGTTCAGGATTTGTGTATGCAATTTCTGTGGCTGATAATTTTATTAAAACTGGAATGTACAAGAACATTTTGGTTATTGGCAGTGAGTTACATTCTTATGGTTTAGATAAGACAACTAGAGGAAGAGGCGTTTCCGTGATTTTTGGCGATGGAGCAGGAGCAGCGGTTTTGACTAGAGAAGAGGATGCCACAAAGGGTATTTTGTCAACCCATTTACATTCACAAGGGGAACATGCTGAAGAATTGGTGTTGATTGCTCCAGGAATGGGTAAACGTTGGGTGAATGATATTCTTGCTGAAAACGATCCTAATGATGAAAGCTATTATCCATATATGAACGGTCAATTTGTATTTAAAAACGCAGTGGTTCGTTTTAGTGAAGTTATCATGGAGGGCTTGCAGCACAATAATTTACAGGTTTCTGATATTGATATGTTGATTCCGCACCAAGCTAACTTACGAATAGCACAATTTATCCAACGTAAGTTCAAGCTTAGTGATGACCAGGTATTCAACAACATTCAAAAGTATGGAAATACCACAGCAGCTTCTATTCCTATTGCTTTGACAGAAGCTTGGGAAAAAGGAAAAATAAAAGAAGGTGATACGGTTGTGCTTGCGGCTTTTGGTAGTGGATTTACTTGGGGAAGTGTAATCATTAAATGGTAAAAAAAAACCCGAAACCTTACGATTTCGGATTTCCTCGCTATTAATCAATCTTCACTAACACTAAAACTATAAAACAGTGATTTGTTAAACTGATTAACTTTAAAACTTATCACATATACAAGACGCTGAAATTTCAATTTTATTATATCAAATACCTAATTTAACTATCAATTAACACAAAAAAAGTTCGCACGAGGTAAATGCGAACTTTTTTGCTATTTATCAATCAACTTAAAACATATTGATCATGGATTATTAATCTCAAAAATCAATGTCGTTGTGCTTTAGTCGTTTAAGTATCAGATACTTTACAATTGATTAAAAAAATACTTTAAAAAAAACCCGAAGCCATAAGACTTCGGGCTGTAGACTTAATAACCAAACTTAACACTAACCATCAACTATTATGTAGGCTATTAAGAATACTAAACATTGTTTACAGGAATCCGCCTCCACCAGAAGCTTCGTTGTCATCGCGATTCTTACGTTGTAAGGCTCTGTATTTTCCGCCTCCAAAGCGATAGGAAAGGGCAATATTCCAAGTGTTGCTTTCCCAGTTGAATTGACCAACTTGAGGATAAGGTCTGTCGCCTTCAAATTCAAATTTCATGGTATTGAAAATATCGCTGTAGTTGAAGCTAAAGGTAGCTCTGTTATCTTCAAGGAAACTATAACGTAAGCCAGTATTGACCATAAACATTGGTTTTCTAGTAAACTGTAAGCCTTTTTCTTCACCTCTGTACATGGTGAATAACGACAAGTTTAATTGCTTGGTTACCTTAAAATTGTTAAACCATCTAATGTTGTATACAACATTATCTACTTCAATCGATGTACGAGAAATATCATCAATGGTTGCCACTTCTATAGGTTGTGTCAATTCTTCGGCAATACCTTTTTGGGTTCTGGCAAATAAGTCGAAACTCGCATTTAAGCTCCACCATTTAGTAGGTCTGTAATTGCTGCTCAATTCCACACCGAATGCTGTGGTGTTTTCGAAATTGTCAAAAGTCAAGATGTTTTTGTTGAGGTCTAAACGATCAATAAAAACGGCTCTGTTGATTTCATCTTCAACCAAACGATAAAATACGCCAGCAGTAATCGTTCCTTTTTCGAGATTACGTGTGTAGTTCAATTCGACAGAGTTGGTGAACTGCGGTTGGAGATTTGTATTTCCAAAAGAAGAAATCAAAGGTGTGCTCCATTCGCGGATAGGGTTGACCTGTTGTAAACCTGGTCTGTCAACACGTCGACTTAAACTCATTTGGAATGTGTTTTTATCACTAGGAGTATATGTCGCAAAAACAGAAGGGTAAACCTGAATATAATCGTTTTCAAAAGGGATATTGTCTTCACCATTTACCGATTGACTAATCGCAGAGGCATCTTCGGTTACACTTTCAGCTCTAATGCCTACTTGATAGCTCCATTTTTCAAACGCTTTTCCATACGTTGCATATATTGAATAAATGTCACGCTTATATGTAAAGTCGGTACTTGGTGTTGGAATAAATTCATCACCATTGTTTGGTGTCATATCCTGCAACGGATTTACAGAAAGACCTGAAGAATCATAGTCAATGTTGGTTTCAAAAAGACGTGCTTCAGCACCAACCTCAAGTTTTGTTTTTTCATCTAACGGATTGGTGTAATCAAGGTTAACAACCGTTTGATCTCTATTCGTATCTACAAAATCTCTGTAGTTAGGTGGAAAAGGAATGTTTGTAAAACTAAACCTTGCTATTTCGTCTTGATTGAACGTACTGTAATCTACCTCAAGGTCTAATTTTTCGCCTTCTTTTTTAAACTTATGATTATAAATTCCATTATACTGTGATACAACATTATCTATGGTATTATTAAAATTTTGAAGTTGAAGCGGTTCATTTATATATTGAATTCCGGTAGAACCAGTACCTTTTCCGTCAAATAAATTTTGATTGGTGAAAAATGAGAAGGTATTGTTATCGTTCATATAAAAATCGACACCAACCTTATAAAGATGTGATTTATTATTATTGCCAAAATCAAAGTTTTGAACCGATTGATCATCCAATCGTTCAATGTTTCCATAATTGGCATATTTACCGATATTGTTTCCGTAGTTTCCGTAAAAATTGAACTTTCCATTACGATAGTTCATGTCGATGGAACTGTTGAATTTCGCAAAGATTTCCTTTGTTAATCCAACATTAATATTTCCATTGAAACCAATAGTAGTGTTTTTATGCAAGATGATATTAATGATACCGCTCATGCCTTCTGGATTGTATTTTGCAGATGGATTGGTGATTAACTCTATTTGTTTGATAGATGTAGATGGAATTTGCCTCAAGAGTTGCGCAATTGGAACATTTGATAATTTGCCATCTACCATCACTCTTACATTCTCATTACCTCTAAGACTGATGTTTCCAGTTTGTTGATCAACATTAACAGAAGGCAGATTGTTCATAATGTCACTTGCCGTAGGTCCGGAAGTCGTTAAATCCTTTCCAATGGTGATGACTTTGCGATCTACTTTTTGTTGAATGGTGGTTACTTCAGCAACCACAGTAACTTCGTCTAAGCTTTCAACGTCTTCTTCCAAATAGATATCGCCAACATTGATTTTGTAGTTACCTTTTCCTATGGAAATAGGTTTGTTCACGGTTTTAAAACCAATAAATTGGACACTTAAAATAACATCGCCTTCAGGAATGTTGTTAATTTCGAAAGTTCCGTCATCATTGGTGATTCCTCCAGTAATGGTATTAGACTGGGTGTCTTTAATAATGACATTGACATAGGGTAATGGTTGGTTGAGAGAAGCGTCGATTATTCGACCCGAAACGGAACCTTCTCTAGCTTCGACAGCTTCTGGGTTAAGAGCATTTGCCATTACAGAAAGTAATAGCATACACCATAGTGTAATTCTATTCATTTTTTGATTGATTGAGTTAATATTGTTCTTGTTTAAAAACAAGTGATACAACATAGACGCCTATATTTCATTTGTGTTACTTCTTTTAACACAACTTAACACGCTTTTAACAAAAAACATGATTTCTTTACGACAAATAGAATGACTAGCTTTATGAATTAAATTTGATTAGATGAATAAAAAAACTTTAGTGTTTGGAGCCTCGCTAAAACCTATGAGATATTCTAATATTGCTATAAATCGTTTGGTTCAAAACAAACACGATGTAGTGGCTTATGGATTAAAGGAAGGTGTGGTTGCAGGCATTACAATTGATACCGATTTAAAATCTTATGAAAACATAGACACAATTACACTATATCTTAATCCGCAAAGACAAAAACCGTATTATGACTATTTGATTTCATTACAGCCCGAACGGATTATTTTTAATCCTGGGACGGAAAACCCTGAATTCCAAAAGCTATTGCAAGACAATGATATTGAATTCGAAGTGGCTTGTACTTTAGTATTGTTAGGTACTAATCAATATTAGTTTTTGATTGTGTAGTTATTAATAGTAAGCCTAAAAAGGTCAATAAACCATTGACGATTAAAATTTCAAAACCAATTTGATAGCCGTTCAGCAATTCTTCCGAATAGATGTTTATGATGTATGACAAGACAGGAGCAACAATAGCTATAATCCATACATAGCTATCTTTCAAATGCTTTTTGGTTAAGATACCAAAAGCAAATAATCCCAGTAAAGGGCCATAAGTATAGCCAGCTGCCTTGAAAAGTTCCCAAATAACAGACACATCTTTAAACAGTAAGTCAAACAAGATGATAACAATAACTAATATCACACTAAACAAAATATGTATCTGTTTTCGATATTTTTTTTGATCTTTTTTGGGTTTTTTATCCAGTTCAATAATATCAATACAGAATGAAGTGGTTAAAGATGTTAAGGCACTGTCTGCACTACTGTATGCTGCGGCAATAAGTCCGAGTAGAAAGAATGATGAGGTAACTACTCCTATCTCTGGGAGCATAGCAATTGTTGGAAATAAATCATCTTTTTTTGCAGTGATGCCATTTTGAGCAGCATATTGAGTAAGTAATAATCCTAAGGATAAAAATAGAAGGTTTACAAAAATCAAGATGACACTAAAACTGACCATATTTTTTTGAGCTTCCTTCAAGTTTTTACAAGTCAAGTTTTTCTGCATCATATCCTGATCTAGGCCTGTCATGGTAATCGTAATGAAAACACCTGCTAAAAAGCTTTTCCAAAAGTATTGCGAGTCATTACCGTCTTCAAAAAAGAAGACCTTGCTCAATTGGCTCTCTGCAATGCTGTTATAAACTTCTGAAACACTACTCATACCTAGAGCGCTTGCTAAAAAAGAAATTGTAACGATAACCGAAACCAACATGAATAAGGTTTGAAGTGTATCTGTAAAAATAATGGTCTTGATACCTCCTTTAAAAGTGTATAACCAAATAAGAGCAATCGTAATCACAACTGTTACTGGAAATGGTATAGATAGATTTTCAAAAACCAATAATTGTAGAACTTTAGCTACCAAAAATAGTCGAAATGCTGCGCCAACAGTTCTCGAAATTAGGAAGGCAATGGAACCGGTTTTGTAGCTCGTATTTCCAAACCGTTCCCTTAAATAGGTGTAAATCGAAGTAAGATTCATTCTATAATAAAGCGGTAGCAACACATACGCAATAATGAGGTAGCCAAAGAAGTAACCTAATACAACCTGAAAGTAACCAAACTGTTTGTCTTCAACAGCTCCAGGAACAGAAATGAAAGTAACGCCAGATAAGGAAGCGCCTATCATTCCAAACGCTACCAGATACCAAGGAGCCGACTTGTTAGCTTTAAAAAAGGCTTCATTGGAATCTTCTTTGCCAGTAAAATAAGAGATTATTATAAGTAAACCAAAGTAGGCAAGGATAAGTAAGATAATAGCGTTCGTAGACATAGTTTGGTTTTAACAAATTATTTGGTTCAAATACCTTATTTTAGCAAAAAAATTGTAAACAATATTAAGTATTTATTATTAAAAAAGGGCTTTTCTTATAACAAAGAAGCATAATAATACTTTGGTTTTACCCAAAATTTAATATACTGATGAAAAATAGTTGTGTACTACTCGTTCTATTATTTATGTTTGGCACTACATGGTCTCAAAGCTACAGAGAAATGATAGCTAAAGGAACTTATACAGTTCAAGAGATTCAGGAAGTTGCTGAAGCCTATTTTGCTGAAGTTGGAACAGGCCGAGGAACAGGTTATAAACCATATAAACGTTGGGAATACCAAGCGCAGCAAGACATGGATGAAAACGGGATGTTGAAATCCCCAGAGTTTTATTTCACTGAACTTGAAAATTATAACAGTTATTTCAATCAGAATTTTGGAGCTGCAAGAACAACAGTTGGTACTTGGCAACCTTTAGGTCCAGAATACTGGAACCAAACCTCTGGATGGAATCCAGGAGTTGGAAGGGTGACTTCTATAGCTGTGGAACCATCAAATCCTAATCATATCATCATAGGGTCTGAAACAGGAGGAGTGTGGAGAACCATAGATGGTGGTGCGAATTGGACGGTCTTAACTGATAACCTTTCAACACTTAGTGTAAATGCATTGGCCATGGATCCAACAAATCCAGCTATCTATTTTTGGGGTTCTACAGGTGGAAGTATTTTTAAATCGACAGATTCAGGAACTACTTGGAACCTACATGCTGATACAGGTAGTGGAAGAGTTAATAAGATTTTAATTGACCCAACGAATACCAATAAAATGTATTGTTCTGTAGAAAGTGGAGGTATTTTTAAATCTACAGATGGTGGATTGAATTGGTCTTTGATTCATGATTCTGCAACCAATGGATACGATGTAGAATTCAAACCTGGCGATACTAATGTAGTTTATGCTTCAGGTAATGCCTTTTTTAAATCTGTGGATGGTGGACAAACATTTCAAACACCTAACGGATTAAGTAATTGGAGCCAAGAATATATAAGTGGTGAAAATAACTGGACTACTGGAGGAGCAAATCAAAATAGTACAGTCTTTCCTCGAACAGGAAGCGCTATGGCAATTTGTTATGTTAGCGATTTTAGCTCACCTATTACTAATCTCGTCTCACCATCGATTGATATTTCAGCAGCAAGTGAACCGAAATTAAATTTTTCATTTACAAATGTAAATTGGGCTGGAGATATTGATGCTTTACGCGTGCTTTACAAGACGTCTTCAGGAGGCTCATGGATTGAATTAGCCAGTTATACTGCAGAATCTGCAGTTTGGAATGATGTTGTTTTAAATTTGCCAAACCCGAGTTCAGATTATTATATCGCTTTTGAAGGAACAGCAAATTATGGAAGAGGTTTGACCATTGATGATGTTTCAGTTACTGATCCATCTTTAGGTATGGAGTTTTTTTCTGACGGTTTTGAAAATGTTCCAAATGAATTCTCTTCAGGACCTAAAATGATAGGGGTTTCAGCCGATGACCCTAATATGGTGTATGTGGTAGAGGCCTCAGGCGGAACTTTTGGAGGGTTTCATAGATCAACAGATAGTGGAAACAATTTTACCAAATTGGATCATGGTACCAATAATTATTTTGGTTACAGCTCATTTGCTGATGATAATTTAGGTCAGGCACCAAGAGATATGGATGTTACAGTAAATCCTCTTAATGCTATGGATGTGCATATAGCTGGTATTTTGTCTTGGAGATCAACTAATGGTGGAGATACATTTAATATTACTTCGCAATGGATTCCACAGAATGCATCAAGCCAAAATATAGGCTATTGTCATGCCGATATAGATATTTTGGAATATGTTGGAAACCCAACAGATGGCTACAAACTTTATGTAGGTTCCGATGGCGGTATATATGTAGCTGATGACCCACTAAATGTATCCACTTCCTACTACAGGGATTTAACGCCTGGACTAGGGATTAGACAGTTCTACAGAATAGGAATCAGTCAAACCGACCCTGTAATTGTTACAGGAGGTTCTCAAGATAACGGGACTTCAGTTCTGGGAAGTAATGGTGTGTGGAAAGATTGGCTTGGTGCTGATGGTATGGAAACTTTTGTAGATAAAGACAATTCTAATATATTGTATGGAACTTCACAAAATGGAACACTTTATAAATCTGTTAATGGCGGAAATAGTCAATTTTGGTTCCAATCTCCACTTGGCAAAACGGGTAACTGGATTACACCTTTTGAACAAGATCCTAATCAATCAAATGTAATATATACTGGATATGATGAAGTTTATAAATCAACGGATGGAGGAAATAACTGGGTTTCAATTTCCCAGGATTTCGGTCCTAATCTAAACCATTTGAAAATTGGTCCTGATAGTTTTACAATGTATGCTGCATTTGGTAATACTTTATATAAAACGGAATCTGGTGGTAATTTTGGATTATGGGGACAATTAACAGGGTTCAGTGGTTCGATAAACTCTATCGCTATCCATCCAACCGATCCAGAAAAAGTTGCTATCGCTACTACTGGTTCCCAGAAGGTATATGTGTCGACTAACGGAGGAGATACATGGACTTCCTATTTGTTGAATCTTCCAAATTTTAGTGCTAGAGCTTTGGTGTGGGACGACAATGGAAATGATGGTTTGTACTTAGGGATGAATTATGGGGTCTTTTATATTGATAACACTTACACCGAATGGCAGCCCTTTAGTAATAATCTGCCAAATGTGATCATCAGTGAACTGGAAATCAATACAGCAAATAATAAAATATATGCTGCAACCTATGGAAGAGGTCTATGGGTATCAAACCTTTTTGATGACACACTTAGTGTCGAAAATTTTGATTTAAATACTTTTACTTTATTTCCAAATCCAGCTAAAGACCAAGTAAGCATATCTTGGAATAAAGCAGATAAAGTTTCGGTCAAAATTTATAATGCTTTAGGAAAATTAGTGTATTACAGTAAAGAAAAGGTTTTAACATCTGCACTTAATGTCGATACCTCTCAGTTTGATTCTGGTTTGTATTTTGTGTCTGTCAATAATGCTAATGGTGTGGTGACCAAAAAGCTAATTATTGATTAATCCTCTTAAGTTTTTCTAGCTGCGTTGATATACGTGGCTTTTTTGATGTAATTTTATACCTATGGAATTCGCTTCTAAACTTCTTGAGAATGCTGTCAATGAGATGTCACAATTGCCAGGTGTAGGTAAGCGAACGGCATTGCGTTTGGTACTACATCTTTTAAGGCAACCTGAATCACAGAGTCATAATTTGGCCAAGGCTCTAAGTGATATGAGAAGTCAGATAAAATTCTGTGCTAGTTGTCACAATATTAGCGATACCGATTTATGTGAGATTTGTGCCAATCCACATCGAAACACTGATATTATTTGTGTTGTTGAAGATATTAGAGATGTCATGGCCATCGAAAACACCAGTTCGTTTCGAGGTTTGTACCATGTTTTGGGCGGTAAAATATCTCCAATGGATGGTATCGGACCAAACGAACTTAACATCAAATCCTTAGTTGAAAAAGTAAAACAAGGTCATGTTAAGGAGTTGATTTTTGCTTTAGGATCAACGATGGAAGGAGATACAACCAATTTTTATATCTATAAGCAGATTCAAGATTATGATGTCATTACTTCTACGATTTCAAGAGGAATATCTGTAGGAAATGAATTAGAGTATACAGATGAAATTACTTTAGGAAGAAGTATTATCAATAGAATTCCTTTTGAAGCTTCATTAAAATCCTAAATCCTGTTTGAAACTTTCTGTAGTCATATTAAACTATAACGTTCGCTATTTTTTAGAGCTTTGCCTTAAAAGTGTGCAGGCCTCAATCAAGAATCTCGACGCAGAAATCATTGTTGTCGATAATAATTCTTCTGATGATAGTTGCGCTATGGTAAGGTCTCAATTTCCTGAGATAAAACTTATTGAGAACCAACAAAATTTAGGCTTTTCAAAGGGTAATAATATTGGTGTTTCAAAGGCAAAAGGGCACTATGTATGTATTCTAAATCCTGATACGGTTGTGGCCGAAGATACTTTCGAGAAAGCATTGGCTTTTGCCGATTCAAAAGAAGATCTTGGCGCTTTAGGATGTAGGTTAATTGATGGTAAAGGGCAATTTTTACCCGAATCTAAACGCTATGTTCCAACACCAAATGTGGCTATTAAAAAAATGTTGGGTTTCACAGATTCTTATTATGTAAAAACCTTAAATGAGCATAAGACAGGATCTGTTCCCATTTTGGTTGGTGCTTTCATGTTGCTCAAGAAGAAAGTATATGTACAAGTCAATGGTTTTGATGAAGATTACTTTATGTACGGTGACGATATAGACTTGTCCTACAAAATAGAAAAGGCAGGTTATCACAACTATTATTTTGGGACATCAACTGTGATTCATTATAAAGGAGAAAGTACTCTAAAAAACAAAGAGTATGCGCAACGTTTTTATGGTGCTATGCAAATCTTTTATCTAAAGTATTTCACGTCTAATGTGATTTTTAATATTATGGTTTGGTTTGGAGTGCGATTAGCAACATGGTTTCAAAAGCCACCTAAAAACAAACCTATTGATACAAAACGTGTAGTGTTTATTTCCAATAGTATTAATAAAGACTTGAAGCATACTTTAAAGAAAGAACTTCTCTTAGAAACTGAATTAAAAGTTTATCAAGACAATACGGAATATATTTTAGACAATAATTATCTCAGTTTTAAGTCAATCATCGAAATCCTATCCAATACACCTAAAAATTGCAATGCCACTTTTAAAATTTTACCAAAAAAGGCTACCTTTATCGTTGGAAGTAATAGCTCCAAAAGTAGAGGTGAAATAATTCACCTTAGTCAGAATTAATTAAATTAATCGCAACAATCGAATTGTTTTTTTATTAATTTTGCAACCATCAAATAGAATTCAGACCTTAGATTACAGATATGGCAAAATTTGAACTTAAACTTCCTAAAATGGGAGAGAGCGTTGCTGAGGCAACAATAACATCGTGGTTAAAAGAAGTTGGTGATACTATAGAAGCAGATGAAGCGGTTCTTGAAATCGCTACAGATAAAGTCGATAGTGAAGTGCCAAGTGAGGTTGATGGTGTTTTGGTTGAAAAATTATTTGATGTTGACGATGTGGTTCAAGTTGGACAGACTATTGCGGTGATTGAAATTGATGGAGAAAGTCCATCTACTGATGACACACCAAAATCTGAACCGAAATCACAAGAAACTGTTTCAGAACCTGTTGCTGTAGCCGAAGTTTCTAATACGGTTACTGCCGCAAAAGAAGCGGTAGCAGCACCAGTTGTAAGTTCAGGTGATCGCTTCTATTCGCCTTTGGTTAAAAATATAGCAAAACAAGAAGGTATTGCACAAAACGAACTCGATCAGATTCCCGGAACAGGTAAAGATGGACGTGTCACTAAAAATGATATGCTGTCCTATATTGAAAACAGAAATGGACAACCACAGGTTGCTAAAGAAGTTCAAACACAAGCTGTTCCGAGTTCGGAACCAAAAAAACCGCAACCTAAAGCTGAGCCAGCACCTGTTGTAGCAAGTGGAGATGATGAAATCATTGAAATGACTAGAATGGGTAAACTCATAGCCCATCACATGGTCGAGTCGGTTCAAACCTCTGCTCATGTGCAAAGTTTTATTGAAGCCGATGTGACTAAAATATGGAATTGGCGTAATAAGGTTAAAGATGAATTCTTTAAGCGTGAAGGGGAAAACCTGACTTTTACACCTATTTTTATGGAAGCTGTTGCTAAAGCTTTGCGTGAT
This sequence comes from Psychroserpens sp. XS_ASV72, assembly GCF_041224425.1. NCBI lineage: Bacteria > Pseudomonadati > Bacteroidota > Flavobacteriia > Flavobacteriales > Flavobacteriaceae > Psychroserpens > Psychroserpens sp. XS_ASV72. The sequence goes on from NZ_JBGFGL010000067.1 coordinate 91,810, forward strand.
TTTCCAATGATGAACATTTCGGTTCAAGGTGATAAAATCATTAAAAAGAAACATATTAACTTAGGAATGGCGGCAGCCTTGCCAGATGGGAACCTTATCGTACCCGTTATTCGTGATGCAGATCAATTGAACTTGGTTGGTATGACCAAAAAGGTCAATGACTTGGCGAATAGAGCGAGAAACAATGCCTTAAAACCTGATGATATTCAAGGTGGTACTTACACAGTGACTAATGTCGGTACGTTTGGAAGTATTATGGGAACGCCAATAATCAACCAGCCTCAAGTGGGTATTTTAGCACTTGGAGCCATTAGAAAAGTGCCTGCAGTTGTAGAAACTTCAGAAGGTGATTTCATTGGTATCAGATACAGAATGTTTATGTCACATTCTTACGACCACAGAGTTGTTAATGGAGCACTTGGTGGTCAATTTGTAAAAGCCGTCAAGGATTATCTTGAGGCTTGGGATTCAAATAGAGAGATATAATTTTAATTACATATAAATAGAAAGCACAATTTTATCAATTGTGCTTTTTTATTGGTGTAAAATTCATTTTCTCGGCATTCTAATTATCTTTGCCAAAAATCATTTCATGCAACTCAACTTAACGAAACCAATCTGTTTTTTCGACTTGGAAACTACAGGTATCAATATTACTAAAGATCGTATTGTAGAAATTTCAATTCTTAAGGTTCATCCCAACGGAAAGGAAGAAAACTATACACAATTGGTCAATCCAACCATTCCTATTCCAGCTGAAGTGACAAAAGTGCATGGTATTTCAGATGCAGACGTTGCCGATAAACCTACATTTAAAGAGATCTCGAGAGAGGTGCACAATATGATTAAGGATTCTGATTTGGGAGGATTCAATTCCAACCGATTTGACATTCCGTTACTAGCTGAGGAAATGCTTCGAGCTGATATTGATTTTGACATGAAAAACACCCAATCCATTGACGTGCAAACTATTTTTCACAAAATGGAACAACGTACCTTAAGTGCTGCATATAGGTTTTATTGTGATAAAAACCTTGATGATGCACATAGCGCTGAAGCTGATACCAAAGCCACTTATGAAGTATTGAAGGCTCAGTTGGAACGCTATGATACTCTAGAAAATGACACCAAATTTTTAGCTGAATTCAGTTCTCGTAAAAAGTTTGCCGATTTTGCCGGATTTATTATCTATAATAAGCAAGGCGAGGAGTGTTTTTCCTTTGGAAAGCATAAAGGGAAATTGGTCACTGAAGTTCTGGAAAACGAGCCTGGTTATTTTGGGTGGTTGTTGAATGCCGATTTTCCGTTGTACACTAAAAAGGTATTAACTGCTATTAAACTAAGAGCCTTCAATAATAAATTGTCTTAAATATGAAGCTCATTTGTATTGGTCGAAATTATACGGAACACATTGAGGAACTGGAAAATGAAAAACCATCAGAACCTGTTGTGTTTTTAAAGCCCGACACTTCTATTTTATTAAAAAAACAACCGTTTTTTATTCCAGATTTTTCAGATGAGATCCATCATGAAGTTGAGGTCTTGGTGAAGATCAATAAAGTTGGAAAATATATCGCTAAAAAATTCGCCCATAAATATTACGATCAAATAGGTTTGGGTATCGATTTTACAGCTAGAGATCTACAATCTAAGTTGAAATCAAAAGGATTACCTTGGGAAAAAGCTAAAGCTTTTGATGGTGCAGCTGTGGTTGGAGAATGGCTTCCGAAAAGTAATTTTAAAAATGTTGACAACATCAATTTCAGTCTTAAAAAAAACGACGAAATTGTCCAAAAGGGTAATACCAGTTTAATGTTGTATAAAATTGATGAAATTATAGAATATGTCTCAAAATATTTTACTTTAAAGATTGGAGATATTATATTTACAGGAACTCCCGCAGGAGTTGGCAAAGTTATTGCTAATGACAAACTAACCGGTTTTTTAGAAGACAGAAAGCTGTTTTCAATAACAATAAAATAAATGGAACAACATTATAAATTATTTAGAGTTCGCGAATTGGCTGATAATGATGAGGATTTTGTTAAATCGATCGTTGAGGCCTTTTTGGAAGAGGTCCCAGTTGATGCCGAGCGACTCCAAAAAGCTGTAGCTGAAACAGATTATTACAATGCTTATCAAGCGGCCCATAAAATGAAACCCACTGTCGATTTATTCGAACTAGGTGTTTTAGACGATCTTATTGTTGTACAAGATTGGGGAAAGTTTGAAAAAGTTGGTGAAGATTGCTCACATGAATTGGAACTGGTGTTAAAGGCAGTTGAAAATGCGAGTGAAGAACTCAAAGCAGATTTCAGTTTGTAATGTTAGCAGAGATAATTACCATTGGTGATGAAATTCTCATAGGTCAAATTATAGATTCCAATTCGGCTTTTATTGCAAAACAACTTAATACGATTGGTGTTTCTGTCTATCAAATTACTTCGGTTCAAGACGACAAGAACCATATTCTCAAAGCGCTTTCTGAAGCAGAATCCAATGCAGATATCATTATAATAACAGGTGGTTTAGGACCTACCAAAGATGATATTACCAAAACAACCATTGCAGATTATTTTAATGATGTTTTGGTTGAAAATCCTTCCGTTAGAAAAAATATTGAGCATTTATGGGAAGTGTATGTCAAGAAACCGCTTAAGCAGGTCAATTTAGACCAAGCCTTGGTGCCTTCAAAATGTGATGTTTTGATGAATAAGTATGGAAGTGCTCCTGGCATGTGGTTGGAAACAAACAATAAGGTATTCGTTTCCTTGCCTGGTGTTCCTTTTGAGATGAAGGCTTTAATGACTGACGAAGTGCTTCCAAAGCTTCGGAAAAAATTCAAGTTCCCATTCATTCAGCACAAAACGTTTTTGACTTACGGATTAGGAGAAAGCTCAGTGGCAGAGCGTTTAGAAACCTTTGAAAATGAATTGCCCAAGTTTATCAAACTAGCATATTTACCAAATTTAGGAAGAGTGCGATTACGCTTATCTGCTAAAGGAAAAAATAGAGATGAAGTAGAAACCGCCATGCAAAAGCAAACCGATTTATTGTTGCCACTTATTGAGGATATTTTTGCAGGTTATGAAGATGATATTTCCATCGAGGCCATGATTGGTAAATATCTAACCGAAATGAATAAAACCCTCGCAACAGCTGAAAGTTGTACAGGCGGATTGATTGCTCAACGCATAACTGCCAATCCTGGAGCTTCAAAATATTTTATGGGAAGTGTGGTTAGTTATACAAAGGCGACAAAAGTCAATGTGCTCAAAGTTCCAGAAGAATTGATTGAAAAATTTTCTGTAGTTAGTGCTGAGGTAGCTGAAGCTATGGCCTCGCAAGTCTTACAATTATTGGATACAGATTTTGCTGTGGCCACTACAGGAAATGCTGGTCCGACAAAAGATGATACCGATGAAGGCTTAGGTGTGGTTTATATCGCCATTGCAACAAAAACTAAAGTATATTCTGAGTGTTTTAGCTTCGGAAACCATAGAGTAAAAGTGATTCATAAAGCAGCAAATAAAGCCTTTGAAATGTTGCAAAAAGAAATTTTAAAAAAGTAACACTTTTACTTTGTTGGTATTGCAAAGTTTTCTTAAATTTGCACCCTGTTTTAAATAAACATCAATTAAAGAGAGAAAGAAATGTCAAGAGTTTGTGAACTTACAGGAAAGAAAGCCATGGTTGGGAACAACGTTTCTCACGCTATGAATAAAACCAAGCGTAAATTTGACGCTAACTTAATTAAGAAGCGTTTCTATATTCCTGAAGAAGATAAGTGGGTTACACTTAAGGTATCTACTTCAGCTTTAAAAACAATTAACAGAATTGGTATTTCTGCGGCTTTAAAGCAAGCGAAAGCTAAAGGATTTTTAAAATAAAAAGCATAACGCGTTAAAAGATACGTACGATGGCAAAGAAAGGAAATAGAATACAGGTTATATTGGAATGTACTGAGCACAAAGAGTCTGGACAACCAGGAACATCTCGTTACATCACAACTAAAAATAAAAAGAACACGCCAGGAAGAATGGAGATTAAAAAATTCAATCCAATCTTAAAGCGTATGACCGTTCATAAAGAAATCAAATAAATAGATTCCATCTGGAAGATAAAACACATAAGTCATGGCAAAGAAATCAGTAGCATCATTACAAACAGGATCAAAAAGACTTACAAAAGCTATTAAAATGGTAAAATCACCTAAAACAGGTGCTTACATGTTTGTAGAGTCTGTTATGTCGCCAGACATGGTTAACGATTTTTTTGATAAAAAATAATCAAGACATTTCATATATCATATCAACTGCTTTCATATTTGAAAGCAGTTTTTTTATGTCTATATTTGACCTCTTTCTGCCATTTTAGCAGAATAAATTTTAGGTCTAAGTTTTGATAGGAGTATTGAAATAGGTATAACAAATGAGTTTTTTTAAAAAAATATTTTCCTCTGAAAAAAAGGAAACACTAGACAAAGGGTTGGAAAAATCGAAAACATCTTTTTTTTCAAAACTTAATAAAGCCGTCGCTGGAAAATCTAAAGTTGATGATGATGTTCTCGATAATCTTGAAGAAGTCTTGGTAACAAGTGATGTTGGTGTCAATACCACTTTAAAGGTTATAGAACGCATCGAGGAACGCGTCGCAAAAGATAAATACTTGGGCACTTCGGAGCTCAACAAAATTTTACGTGAGGAAATCGCCGGATTACTATCCGAAACCAATTCAGGAGAAGCTACAGACTATACAATTCCTGACTTACCAAAACAAGACAATGGTACTAAAACACCTTATGTAATTATGGTGGTTGGTGTCAATGGTGTAGGTAAAACTACAACGATTGGAAAATTGGCTTACCAATTCAAAAAGAAAGGACTTAAAGTCGTATTAGGTGCTGCTGACACCTTTAGAGCTGCAGCAATCGATCAGCTTCAAGTTTGGGCAGATCGCGTCGATGTTCCTATGATCAAACAATCTATGGGTAGCGATCCTGCTAGTGTGGCTTTTGATGCCTTGCAATCTGCAGTAACTCAAGACGCTGATGTTGTGATAATAGATACTGCAGGACGTTTGCACAACAAGGTCAATTTGATGAATGAATTGAGTAAGGTAAAACGGGTCATGCAAAAAGTTGTTGGTGATGCACCTCATGATGTGCTTTTGGTGTTGGATGGCTCAACAGGTCAAAATGCATTTGAGCAGGCTAAACAATTTACGGCAGCTACTGAAGTGACCGCATTAGCCGTTACAAAACTTGATGGAACTGCTAAAGGAGGTGTGGTGATAGGCATTAGTGATCAATTCCAAATTCCAGTTAAATATATTGGAGTAGGTGAAGGTATTGAGGATTTGCAAGTGTTCAATAAATATGAGTTTGTAGATTCATTCTTCAAATAAATTCTGTTTTTTCTTTATTTTTATAAGAAAATAAAGATGAAATATTTACTCGGTTTATTACTCACATTAGTTTTCTTGTCTTGTAAAAAAGATGAGAAGCAAATTAATGATACAAATGCAAATGAGGTTGCTGATGATATCAGCGCCATTTCTACAAAAGATTTTAGAGAGTTTAAGGTGTTAGATTCTAAACTGATTTCGAACGAAGTCATTTGGGAAGACATTAACACTCAGTTGGAAGACTTTAAAGAAGCAACCTATAAAGCGCTTAAGCCTTTAATTTTAAATCAAGACATTCCATCTTTACAAAAATCTGTTTCAGAAGGTAAATTGAGTTATGAATCTTTAACCAAGTTTTATTTGTTTAGAATCAGAAAGTATGATCGTGAAAACGATTTATCATTAAACTCCGTTATTTCATTAAACCCAAATGCCATTGCAGCTGCTCGTCAAAAAGATAGAGAGCTGTTAAATAAAAAGGCGAAGCATCCTATCTTTGGAATGCCAATTTTATTAAAGGACAATATCAATGCCAAAGGAATTCCAACCACTGCTGGCGCATTGGCCTTGAAGAACAACGAAACCGAAGATGCTTTCATAACCTCTCAATTAAAGTCTCAAGGTGCTATTATTTTGGGAAAGGCAAATCTTAGCGAATGGGCTTATTTTTTCTGTGGAAGTTGCCCAAGCGGTTATTCTGCTATTGGAGGTCAAACACTCAATCCTTATGGAAGACGAATCATTGATACTGGTGGATCAAGTTCTGGAAGCGGTGTTGCTGTCGCTGCTAATTTTTGTGCTGCTGCGATAGGTAGTGAAACAGCAGGTTCTATTTTATCACCTGCAAGCCAGAATTCTGCTGTAGGATTAAAGCCAACCATTGGTGTGTTGAGCCGTACAGGAATTGTGCCGATCTCATCAACTTTAGATACACCTGGACCGATTTCAAGGTTTGTCGTTGATAATGCCATAGTGTTTGATGCTATGAAAGGCTATGACCAAGCCGATTTCAAATCGGTTGAACCAAAACTGGATATCAAAAATTATTATGAAAATCTAAATGCCAATGCCGTAAAAGGGAAACGTTTTGGAGCATTTAAGGAACTGATGAAAGATACCTTATATATGAATGCCATTGGTCTGCTGAAGCAACAAGGTGCCGAAATTGTGGAAATAAGTGAGGAAAAGGTTGATTTGCCTGACTTTATTAGGCTTTTAAACTTAGATATGAAAGTTGATTTAGCGAATTATTTTGAAAACTATTCCAATAAAGAACTTCCATACAAAACAATAGAGGACATCATTGAGTTTAATTTAAAAGATAGTCTTTTAGCGATGCCTTACGGTCAGCGATTATTTGAAGGTGTATCAAAGGATTCCAGTTCTAAAGAAGAATTTGAGGCTATAAAAAATACTTTGAAGACCAATGGTAAGGTGTTCTTCGATACGCCTATGAAAGTGGAACAATTAGATGCAATTCTATCAATTAATAATTATCATGCCGCCGAAGCTGCGGTTGCCGAATATCCAGCATTAACTGTTCCTATGGGATATACTAAGGAAGGAGTTCCAAAAGGGTTGACTTTTATTTCAACACCTTTATCAGAAAAACAACTTTTGCAATGGGCTTATAGTTACGAACAAGCATCGAACATGAGAGTATCACCTAAAGATTATAATTAATTAATCAATAGGTTTATTTTTTCCCAGAGATCGTTATCAAAAGAGGATAAAGCAAAATTAATGTCATCTGCAGGTTCACCCATTCGTACAATAACCAAATCTTTGCTTGGAACGACATACACTTTTTGATCATCTCTTCCTAAACCGCAATACATGTCACTAGGAGCATTAGGAATCAATTCTCCTGGAAACTCAATTTGGGATTGCGGTAGGTGAAATGTTGATTTACCATTTAACCACCACAGATAGCCATAAGCTTCATTTATAGGTTGTGAGGTGTTGGTAGCATCGTTCAAAAAAGCTTCAGAAATAATTTGATTCGTTTCCCATTTACCATTCGCATAAATCATTAAACCAAATCGTGCCATACTGCGAGTGGTGCTCCAATACACACTGAAATCACCTGTTTGAATCCAAGCTCCAGTCATACCGATTTTATCTTTTAAAGCAGTATTAAAATAGTTTGACCATGTTTGATTGGTAGCAGATGCCACAACATCTTGTAGCTTTACATAAACATTATGATAGGCCCAGCGATCTCCAGCATCAGCAATATATTGAAGATTTTCTGGTGATACATCATCACCTAGGCTATCGTCAAGACCTGAGTTCATAGACAGTAAGTTTTTGCAAGTAATCAAATTTTCCTTATCAATCGGAGCACTGGTCCATCCAGTTCCTATATGATCGGAAATACGATCATTTATATTGAGCCAACCTTCTTCTTGGGCAATTCCAGTTACTGTAGTCGTAAGCGTTTTACCAGCACTTGCCCAATACCAAGGAGTAGTTTCACTATGGCCATTCATATAATGTTCAACAACTAATTTTCCTTTGTGAAGTATGATAAAGCTTTTAGAATTCTTAGCCTCCAAAAAATCCAATAAAGGTTGAAGTTGACTTTCGTTCCAACCTAACTCAGAAAGGGTTGTGGTATCCCAAGTATCACTTCCATCAGTAGGTGGGAAGTAAACATTTCCAGAATCAGGTGTGCCATCAGGTTGCGTCGTTGTGGAGTCATCTGAAGTACATTGAAAAACAATAAGAACACAAAAGAGGAAACAGATTCGGTTTATGGCTTTCATTGATAGTGTTTTTAATATGACAATATAAATATAGGAAGGTTTAATAACCATTTCAAAAATATCTTAAATCATTGCGTATCTTTGCAAATCGAAATTTGAATATGAGAACAAAGTCGCTTAAAAAAAACAGGATCAATGTCGTTACTTTAGGTTGTAGCAAGAATGTCTATGATAGTGAAGTCTTGATGGGACAACTCAAGGCGAGTGGAAAGGATGTGGTTCATGAAGAGGAAGGCAATGTTGTGGTTATTAATACCTGCGGATTTATCAATAATGCCAAGGAGGAAAGTGTAAATACCATTTTGGAATTTATGCAGAAAAAAGAAGATGGCCTTGTAGATAAAGTTTTTGTGACAGGATGTTTGAGTGAACGCTATAAACCCGATTTGGAAAAAGAAATTCCAAACGTAGATCAGTATTTTGGAACCACAGAATTGCCGCAACTATTAAAAGCTTTAGGTGCTGATTATAAACACGAATTGATTGGCGAGCGACTTACGACAACACCAAAAAATTATGCCTATCTAAAAATTGCTGAAGGTTGCGACAGACCTTGCAGCTTTTGTGCTATTCCACTGATGCGAGGCAAACATAAAAGTACACCAATAGAAGATTTGGTCATTGAAGCTGAGAAATTAGCGGCTAGTGGAGTTAAAGAATTGATACTGATTGCCCAAGACCTTACGTATTATGGTTTAGACTTATACAAAAAACGTAATCTGGCAGAGCTACTTGAACATCTTGTGAAGGTTGAAGGTATTGAATGGATCCGATTGCATTATGCGTTTCCAACTGGGTTTCCTATGGATGTCCTTGAAGTGATGAAACGTGAACCTAAAATCTGTAATTATATTGATATTCCTTTACAGCATATTTCAGATCATATCCTAAAAAGTATGAGACGTGGAACCACTAAGGAAAAAACAACCAAATTATTACAGGATTTCAGAGAAAAAGTTCCGGAAATGACTATAAGAACAACACTTATTGTAGGTTATCCTGGAGAAACTGAAGAAGATTTCCAAGAATTGAAATCATGGGTGAAAGCAATGCGTTTTGAACGTTTGGGCTGTTTTACCTATTCGCATGAGGAAAATACACATGCTTATAATTTAGTGGGTGATGTTCCAGAAGAAGTCAAAATGGATAGAGCCAATCAGATTATGGAAGTCCAATCCCAAATCTCCTGGGAATTGAACCAAGCTAAAATAGGTCAGGAATTTAAAGTCATTATTGATCGAAAGGAAGGGAATTATTTTGTGGGTCGCACAGAGTTTGATTCACCAGATGTCGATAACGAAGTTTTGATCGATGCTTCAAAAACCTATTTAAAAACTGGAGAGTTCACACAAGTTAGAATTGTCGAAGCTGAAGATTTCGATCTGTATGCAGAAGTTCTTTAGCTAATCAATGATTCTGTCGTGTGAGATATAAACAAATTCGGTATCTCCTGAGTCATCAGTTGTAATTTCGAATTTTAAATTTTTAAATTCAGCATTAAAGCGACCTTTACCTTTGTTCTTGATAAGCTGTTTCAATTTAGGATTGTCTATGTCTGCTTTAATGACTACTTGTGCGCATAAACTCTCGTTTTGAGCATAAAACACAAAGTAATGTTCTTGATTGTCCTCAAAATAATCTGCTAACCAATATCTAAGATTGTTCATGCCTATTTTTTTAATTTCGTTTGCCAGTTCTTTTTTGTAATGGCTGGAACTAATGTCCATAGATTGAAAAATAGGGTTAGTCGTTTGGCATTTTGGTCTCTCGCAAGATATTATTGAAAGTAAAATACATACAGCTAAAATCTTGAAGGATATTGGTTTCATAAACATTGAAGTTTAAAATAAAACGATGAAACGATTTTGAAATTGTATGCAGATAAGTTTTCTGGTTATAACTGTTGATCACGCTGTCTACGCTTGTCGTATTTAAGATCTTTAAGTAAACTCGATCTGATACCAATAAAGAAATTCCATGAATTATAAGGTCCGAAAGGAACCCAACTAAAGTTCATTCGCCAAGATAATAAGTCGCGTTCAAATCTTAACTGAGTCAGTGTAAACCCTTTGTTCTTGAAGTCGTAACCTGAGGATGCGCCAACAGACCAACGAGGAGATAATTCAATGTCTCCAGAGAACATTAAAGAATGTGATGAGATTTCATTTTCACGTCTGGAGTTTGAGTAGTTAACGGCGTATGCCAGCCTTAAGCTCCATGGTATTTTGTAATTATAAAGCTCTGGATTTTCTTTTTCTTTGTCTTTTTTGTCATCATCAGTTAGACGTTTATCTGCAAAATCCTGAGGTTTACCAAAAAGATCATCGGCACGACCACCACTTCTTATAGATTCTTGAATCGCAGCATCATCTTCGCTGGAACCTTCAAAAGAATCACTTGATAGGGTATAGCTCATATTGACATTGGCATTGGTTAGTCTGAACAAACTACCACCATTATTAATGTTGAATTGATTTACTCTCGTATTGTTATTGTTTAATGCATAAGGATCTAACGTAGCACCAAAATTAATATTCATCTTATCCTTCAAAATAGTAGTACCTCCTGAAACACGCAATGGACTCCATTTTAAGGAATCTGCAGCAAAATTATAGGAAGTAGAAAGGTTTAAATTATTTAAAAGAATCACCTTTTTGGGTTCTGTTGCGGTGCTGTCTTTATCTCTTACCTTGGCTTCAAAATTATTACCAACCGAAATACCTAAGGAACTAGAAAAGTTTTGACTTGGAGCACCATAGATAGATCCTTGAAAACGTGTGTATTCCTCACGAGTTGTTCCATTAGCATCAATAATATCAAAAGAATCGTAATATTGATCAAAGGCAGGATTAATATTATAGCTTATGGAAGGTCGTACAACATGCCTTATAGCCTGGATTTTTGGATCTTTTCCTTCTTTCTTGAAATCGAACATACCATATATGGTTGTCCCAATACTTGTGCTGAAATTATATGTGAAAAATCGATCAAACCCTGTGACATCTTCGGTGACGGTTGTTTCCAAATCCTGATCGTAATAGCGTCTAATGGTATTGTAGGTCCAATTTTCTTCAAAATTGGCACTAGCACTCATACTGAAATACTTAAAAACCTTAAAGTTTGTGGTTACAGGTATTGAATGTAAAGCTCCAATTCTGGCATCATCAAACATTTCTTTTTTAAAGAAAAGGGAATCTGTAGTTTGGATTCTGTTTTCAGCTCTTACATTGTATTGAAAGTTTATGTTTTCAATGATTCCTTTCTTGGTTCCAACTTTAGGTGCAAACGGAAAGACTCGGCTCACACTACCTTGAAAAGTAGGTAAGGTCATATTAATAACTTCCGTATTGGTATTTTGTGAATGCGTTGCGGTAACACTCATGTTAACTTGAGGTTCTCCTTGAAATGTTTTTGAGTATGAAACCGATGAGGCCAACGTATTGTTTTGAGAATTGGAAAGATTGACCTGATTTCTAGACTGCCTGTAATAAGTGCTACTACCTAAGTTAACTGAAGCCGAAAACCTAGAATTGGGATTTGCTTTAGCATCTTGATTGTGAGACCAGCGTATGTTATAAATAGTCGACTTGGAGTAATCAGGGAACCCTCTTTCACTGTTAATTAGATTTTCATATCGAAGACTTAAGTTTCCATTAAATTTATACCTAACGGCATAGTTATTCTCCAATCGTAAACCATAACTTCCATTTGTATAGTAATCTCCTAAAACCGCTAAATCAAAGTAATCACTTATGGCAAAATAATAACCACCATTTTGCAGAAAATAACCTCTGTCATTAGCTAAATCCTGACTAAATGTTGGAAAAATAACTCCAGAAGTTTGCTTTTTTGACATAGGAAAATAAGCGAAAGGCAAACCTATAGGTGTAGGAACATCGTAAATAAACATATTGGCCAAACCAGTAACCACTTTTTTCCCAGGAACAATTTTTGCTCTTCGCATGAGAAAGTAATACTCTGGGTCATCAAGGTTTTCAGAAGTAGTGAATTTGGCATCTTTGACAAAATACACCGAATCATTTTCCTTTTTTGTAATATCGGAAATAATCGTACCTCCACTTTGCTCTGTTCTTGAATTAAAAATCAAAGCTTTTTTGGTTACTGTATTGAAAATAATGGAATCTGGCTCAACAACATTTTGACCTTGCGTGAAAACAGGTGCTTGGGAATAAACACCAGCTGTATCTTTCAGTCGGCCAGCGTAAACCAGGTCTTTGTTATGGTCAATTACAATAATACCAGAAGTAATAGTCATGTCGCCATAATTCACTTCTGCTTGGTTGTATAGTGTGGTTTGTTGCAGGCGTTGGTTTAAAGAGACATAATCTTTGGCTTTGTATTTTACAATATCTGTTAATGTTTCTTTCTTTTTAACAGTACTATCCTTTGCCACACTGTCAACTTCCTTAATCGCTATTGGAGGACCCAAAAGAGAATCAACTTTTACTAAAGTGGAATCGTTGATTGGTTTGGGCTTGATTGGGTCTTTGGGTTTTGGGAGCTCCTGAGCCAAGCAAAACATGTTGATAAACATGGTAAAACTTAAAGTAAAAACTATGTGGAAGCTCTTTGTACGCAATGCTTTTAAATGTATTTTTGTAAAAGTATGGCTCGGTTTTTGAATTGCCAAAATTACATATATTTTTTATGAATTGTTTATAATTCACAGAAATTGTAAAAAGGTCAAAACCTTATGTCTAATAAGGGTTTAGACAAGATGTTTAAAATAAACCGAATGCCTTAACCGTTACTACAAGTATGAAAACGAAAGTACGCTACTTTATCTTATATACTGTCTTGATTTTTACATGTTTTTTAACACATGCAACTAGTTTTGAAAAAGAGAAAGACAAGTTTGTTGTAGTTCTTGATGCTGGACATGGAGGTCACGACTCTGGAAATTTAGGAAGTGGTTACAAAGAGAAAGAAATCGCCTTAAAAATTGTGTTGGCAGTTGGAAAAGAACTTGAAAAAAATGATGATATTCAAGTTATTTACACACGTAAATCAGATAAGTTTGTAACTCTTAGAGGTCGTGCTAAAATAGCCAATGATGCTGGAGCAGACCTGTTTGTGTCGGTTCATTGTAATGCTCATAATTCTTCTGCTCATGGAACCGAAACGTTTGTTCTAGGGTTGCATGCGAATCAACGAAATTTTGAAATCGCCAAAAAAGAGAATGAAGTTATCTTTTTAGAGGCCGATTATCAAAAGCACTATGAAGGCTTTGATCCTAATTCACCTGAATCTATGATTGGTATTACTTTGATGCAAGAAGAATATCTTGAGCAAAGTATCCGATTGGCGAGATTGATAGAGGATAGTTTTAAGTTTAAGAGAAAGCGTAACAGTAGAGGTGTAAAACAAGCAGGTTTCTGGGTGTTGCACAATACTTATATGCCAAGTGTTTTAATTGAAACAGGGTTTTTAACCTATAAGAAAGAAGGTGCTTACCTTAATTCAAAAAACGGACAAGATAAAATGTCAAACTCTATAGTGGAAGCTATTTTGGATTATAAAAAGAACTTAGACCAAAACATTGGAGAAAATATATATAACGATACTGGTATTGAAAAAAATACCGATATAGAAGTGTCGCCTTTGGTTTATGAAGGCACGGTTTTCAAAGTTCAAATTGCAGCAAGTTCAAGAGATCTTGAACCAAAATCTTATAATTTTAATGGCTTGACCGATCTTTCTAAGGAAAAAGTCGGCACACTATATAAGTATTATTATGGCAATACGTCAGACCTTAATGAAATAAGACGTTTAGAGGTTATCGCAAAGCAAAAAGGCTACACTACAAGTTTTGTTGTTGCCTTTCAAGATGGGAAACAAGTCAATCTCTCAGAAGTGCTAAAATCATCGGCAAATTAGAAACATTCTTTATATATTTATTGCTAAGTTTGTTATAAACAAAAACGAGACTATTGAAAATTTCTAGAGAAGTAAAAACTGCAGTACTGGTTATATCTGGTATAGTATTGTTCATCTACCTATTTAACTATCTTAGAGGCGAAAATATTTTAGATTCTTCTCGTACCTATTATGCCATTTATGATAATGTAGAAGGTTTGGCGCCTTCGACTCCAGTGACAATTAATGGAATGAACGTTGGTAAAGTGAAAGCCATTGATTTTAAAGGGGATGGATCTGGACAATTGAAGGTGACCCTTATGGTAGATAATGATTTTCAATTTTCAAAGAACAGTAAGGCACAATTGTATGATTTAGGACTCATTGGAGGTAAAGCTGTTGCTATTATACCTGCATTTGACAACGCTGAAAACGCTGAATCAGGAAGCTATTTGGAATCTTCAGTTAAAGCTGGTTTAACCGAATTGGTCAACCAACGATTAACACCTTTACAGGAAAAAATTGAAGGTGTTATGGTTCAAGCAGATTCTCTTCTGGCAAATGTCAATGACGTTTTGGATGATCAAACTAAAAACAATCTTAAAGAAAGCATTTCAGAATTGAATGCAACCATAAAATCCTTTAAAACAACCTCAACTTCCTTAAACCGTTTAATTGATTCCAACCAGGAAGCCTTAACAGCAACCTTGTCTAATTTTGAGAATACGTCTGAGAATTTCTCTAAAATTTCAGACTCCTTGGCAAATGCTAATTTATCAGCAACAATAGCCGATTTACAATCAACAGTTCAGAATTTTGATTTGATGATGGCAAACATCAATAATGGTCAAGGAAGCATTGGAAAACTTTTAAAAGATGAAGGTCTCTACAATAATCTTGAAGGAGCTTCCAAACAACTGGAACAGCTACTACAAGACATGAAACTCAACCCGAAACGATACGTGCATTTTTCTCTTTTTGGAAAGAAACCTAAACGCTATGATGCCGAGGGGAATGAAATTAGAGATCAAAAATAATACAAACAGTATATGAGCTATCTTCCACAAATTCTATTTGCCTTAGCACTAATATTAGGTGTTGGGTATTTTACTAGAAATGTAAAAAAACTCATCCGGAACATAAAATTGGGCCAAGATAAAGACGTTTCAGATAATAAAGGTGAACGTTGGAAAAATATGGCGATGATTGCCCTTGGACAAAGTAAGATGGTCAAACGACCAATAGCAGGATTTCTCCATGTTATAGTATATGTAGGTTTTGTCATCATTAATATTGAAGTTCTGGAAATTATTATTGATGGTCTATTTGGAACCCATCGTATTTTTTCTTCAATGGGTTCTCTTTACGGGATTCTCATAGGATCTTTTGAAATATTGGCGGTCTTGGTTCTAGTGGCTGTTATCGTATTTTGGTTGCGGAGAAATGTCATTAAACTAAAACGTTTCCTGAGTGCTGAAATGAAAGGTTGGCCTAAAAATGATGGTAATATCATTCTGTATTTTGAAGTGGTATTAATGTGCTTGTTCCTTACCATGAATGCTACCGATTTACAGTTTCAAGCTATGGATTCCGGTAATGTGATCAGCCAATTTATAGCGCCTTGGTTTGAAGGGTTTTCTGAAAACACCTTACATCTTATTGAACGTACGGCTTGGTGGTTACATATCTTAGGTATTTTAGTCTTTTTAAATTACCTCTATTTCTCAAAGCATTTGCATATTCTTTTGGCATTTCCAAACACCTATTATGGCAAATTAACGCCTAAAGGACAGTTTTCAAATTTAGAGTCTGTAACTAATGAAGTGAAACTTATGATGGATCCAAATGCCGATCCGTTTGCTGTTCCTGAAGCTACTGATACAGCAGAAGTACCAGCAAAATTTGGAGCAAGTGATGTTCAAGACTTAAGTTGGGTACAACTGTTGAATGCTTATACCTGTACAGAATGTGGACGTTGTACTTCTTCTTGTCCGGCAAACATGACTGGAAAGAAATTATCGCCTCGGAAAATCATGATGGATACAAGAGATCGATTGGAAGAGGTTGGAAAAAATATAGATGCCAATGGAGGCGAATTTAAAGATGACGGCAAGCAGTTGCTAGGAGATTATATTACCAACGAAGAACTCTGGGCATGTACTACCTGTAATGCTTGTGTGGAGGCTTGTCCTGTGAGTATTGATCCGTTGTCAATTATTTTAGAAATGCGTCGTTACTTAGTAATGGAACAAAGTGCTGCTCCTATGGAGCTTAACAATATGATGAGTAATATTGAGAATAACGGAGCACCTTGGCCATACAATCAAATGGACCGATTAAATTGGGTAAATGAATAACATAAATGCATTGATATTATGAGCAATGAACTTAAGGTAAAAACAATGCAAGAATTTATGGCGGAAGGTCGTCAACCTGAAATTTTGTTTTGGGTTGGTTCTGCTGGAAGTTATGATGATAGAGCAAAGAAAATAACAAGGGCTTTTGTAAGAATCCTTAACAAGGCCAATGTCGATTTTGCGGTTTTGGGCACTGAAGAAAGTTGTACTGGAGATGTTGCCAAACGCGCTGGAAACGAATTTTTATTTCAAATGCAGGCCATGATGAATATTGAGGTGTTGAATGGCTATGAAATTAAACGTATAGTTACTTGTGACCCACATTCATTCAATACACTTAAAAATGAATATCCAAGTCTTGGCGGAAATTATGAGGTGTTGCATCACACACAATTCATTAAGGAACTTATTGATTCCAATCGATTGTCGCTTCAGGCAAAAACCTATAAGGAAAAACGTATTACGTTTCATGATCCATGCTATTTAGGTCGTGCCAATAAAATTTATGAAGCGCCAAGGGATATTCTTAAACAAACAGATGCTCGTATAATCGAAATGAAACACCACAAAAGTACAGCTTTGTGTTGTGGCGCTGGTGGTGCCCAAATGTTTAAGGAACCTGAAAAAGGTGATATGGATGTCAACGTATTGCGTACCAAAGATGCTTTGGAAACGGCACCAAATATCATCGCTACTGGTTGTCCTTATTGCAATACAATGATGACTGATGGTATCAAGGCTCACGAAAAGGAGGCTGAGGTCCAGGTTATGGATATTGCCGAAATCATTGCTAATTCTGAAAATTTATAACCGTGTCAAAAATTGATAAAAAGCAAGTCATCATTGCTGGTTTGGTAGGTGGTGTCGTGTTCTGTCTGATAATAACCGTCATTGATTACTTTTTGGGACGCGGATTTTCATGGCAACGTCTTGGATTTTATTATGTTTTTTCAAGCATCATGTATGGCTTTCTTACCTATAGAAATTTTAAGAAACATCAGAAATAAGAATCTATGCTAGTTGATTTTAATACGTTACCAGAAGATTCAAGGGTTTGGATCTATCAAGCCAATCGCTCTTTTTCCGATGAGGAGCTTTCAGAAATAAAAGAGAAAATAGATGTCTTTTTAAAAGATTGGACAGCCCATGGAAGTGATCTTCAGGCAGGCTATACCATAAAATACAAGCGATTTATAGTCATTGCTTTAAACCAAAATCTCAATAAGGCGACAGGTTGTAGTATAGATGCTTCAGTTCATTTTATACAACAATTGGAAAAAGACTATAATGTTGATCTTATGGATAAGATGAATGTGTCTTACAAACAAGGAGCATATGTAGCTTATAAGCCTTTGTTGGATTTCAAGAAAATGGCAAAGGATAAGGCTATTTCAAAAAACACCATAGTATTTAATAATATGGTGGCCAATATTGCAGAGTTTAACGAAAATTGGGAAGTGCCAGCTAGTGAAAGTTGGCATAGCAGATTTTTATAAAATAGAAGCCTCATTTTTTATTATGAAAAAAGAAATCTTTCTGATGAATATTTCTGGACAGGATAAACCTGGTCTAACTTCTGGCATTACCAATGTTTTATCTCAATATGGAGCAAAGGTTTTAGACATTGGTCAAGCAAATATTCACGATACATTGTCTTTAGGTTTTATGTTTGAAATTGAATCGGGACATGATTCTGCTGCAGTCCTAAAAGATTTACTTTTTAAGTCCTATGAACTTGGAGTCACAGCTAAGTTTACACCGATTACCTTAGAAGATTATGAAAAATGGGTCACTCTTCAGGGTAAAGACCGTTATATTGTTACGATTTTGGGTGAGCGATTATCGGCAGAACAAATATCAAGAGTTACTAAAGTGATTTCTGATAAAGACTTAAATATTGATGCCATCAAAAGACTTACGGGTCGTATTTCATTAGTCGAAAAAGAAGAATATCCACGTGCATCTATTCAATTATCTATTAGAGGAAAAATTGATTGTAAAGCCGATCTCACTTCAAAGTTTGTTGAAATTTCAAGTGATTTGGATGTTGATATAGCTTTTCAGGAAGATAATATTTTTAGAAGAAACCGTCGTTTAGTATGTTTCGATATGGATTCAACATTGATTCAAGCTGAAGTTATTGATGAATTGGCAAAGCGTGCTGGTGTTGGAGAAGAAGTTAAAGCGATTACAGAATCGGCTATGCAAGGTGAAATCGATTTTCAGGAAAGTTTTAAAAAACGCATGAAATTATTAAAAGGTTTGAGCGAAGATGTCCTTCAGGATGTAGCAGAAAACCTACCTATCACAAAAGGCGCCAAACGATTAATTGATACTTTGAAAAGCTACGGTTTTAAAACGGCAATTTTATCTGGTGGATTTACTTATTTTGGAAATTACTTAAAGGATAAGTTGGGTATGGATTACCTATATGCCAATGAATTGGAGATTAAGGATGGTGTTTTAACAGGAGGCTATGTTGGTGACATAGTTGATGGGAATAAAAAAGCTGAATATCTCAAGGAAATTGCTAAAAAGGAAGCTATCGATATTGCACAGACGATAGCTGTTGGAGATGGTGCCAACGATTTACCAATGCTTAATCTGGCTGGTCTAGGAATCGCTTTTCATGCCAAGCCAAAGGTGAAAGATAATGCTCAAAGCTCCATTTCAAGTATCGGACTTGACGGTGTGCTTTATCTTTTGGGTTATCACGACAGACATATCGATTTAATTGATTAAGTTGACACTTAATTATGTTTACAACTGTCTTTATAAATCTATCTTAAAGTCTTTATACTTAGTTCTAAAAATACTATTTTGGCATAGTTTTTAGTTGTATATAGATGTAAATGTAGAATAGATTTATGCGAAAATTTTTGTCCCTCATTGCCACTTGCTTTTATTGCCTTACACTGTTTTCACAAAATGAAGCACATCCTTTAGTTACTAAAGATAGGATTGATCAACAAAAATGGGTCGATAGCTTATATCAAGCTATGACTTTAGAAGAACGAATTGGTCAATTGTTTATGGTTCAGGTGTTTTCGAATCAAGATAAAGCAACTGAGAATAAAATAGCTAGACTTATAAGGGACCAACATATAGGTGGATTGATTTTTTCAAAAGGAGGTCCAGTTCGTCAAGCCAAACTCAATAATTTATACCAAGCCATTTCTAAAACGCCTTTGCTTATCGGTATGGATGCCGAATGGGGTTTGAGTATGCGTTTGGATTCTACCTATGCTTTTCCATGGAATATGACCCTTGGAGCCATAAGAGATAACAAGTTAGTGGAACGTACAGGTTATCAAATTGGAGAACACTGTAAACGAATTGGCGTGCATTTTAATTTCGCACCTGTAGTCGATATCAATACCAATCCTAAAAATCCTATCATCGGAAATCGTTCTTTTGGGGAAGATCGTGATAATGTTACTGAAAAAGCCTTAGCCTTTATGAAAGGGATGCAAAAAGCAGGTGTTTTAGCGAATGCCAAACATTTTCCTGGACATGGTGATACTGAATCAGATTCCCATAAAACCTTACCAACTATTAATTTTGATGAAAAACGGATTGATTCCGTTGAGCTCTATCCCTACAAAAAGCTAATTAAAGAAGGATTGAGTAGTGTCATGGTTGCCCATCTGAATGTTCCAAGTTTGGAAACCAGAAGAGGATTTCCTTCATCCTTATCAAAACGAATTGTTACAGATCTTCTAAAAGATTCTCTTCAGTTTAAAGGATTGATTTTTACAGATGCCCTAGAGATGAAAGGTGTTGCTGATTATGTTGAAAAAGGTGTTGATGGTGTTAGTGTGACTAATATGCCAGAAGAAGGGAAGATTGATTTAATGGCATTTTTGGCTGGAAACGATGTGATGCTAATGTCTGAGAACCCAGAGGAAGCCATTAAAGCGTTTGTAACTGCTTTTGAAAACAAGATCATTACCGAAGAACGTTTGGCACATTCAGTAAAAAAAATACTGATGGCTAAATACAAGGTCGGACTTTATGATTACAGTCCTATTGGGCTCACAACTATTAATGAAGATCTCAACCGCATTAAAGACGATTTATTGTACGAGGAATTAATGGAGAATGCCATAACGGTATTAAAAAACAAATCTGAGATTTTACCACTTCGAAATCTCCAAACCAAAAAAGTCGCCTATGTGTCTTTTGGAGATGATGATGGGACACCATTTTATAATGAGTTAAAAAAATATACCAAAGTCCATCATGTGAAAGCTGAAAAGTTGGATGAGATGATAAGTAAACTTCAGAATTACAACACCGTGATTATTGGCTTGCATCGTTCTAATGACAATCCGTGGAAATCCTTTGAGTTTACAGATAAAGAATTGGTTTGGCTATATGAAATTGCTAGAACCAATACGGTTATTCTAGATGTTTTTACAAGGCCTTATGCCTTAATCGATTTAAAAACAATCACTAATATTGAAGGGATTGTGATGAGTTATCAGAATAGTGCAATCTCCCAACAAAAATCTGCACAAGCAATATTCGGAGCGTTTCCGGTTAAGGGATCCTTACCAGTAACATCAGGTGAATTTTTTAGAGTTGGTGAAGGAATAACCTACAACACTTTGAATACTTTAAGTTATGGGTTGCCAGAACGTGTAGGTATGAGTTCGGAATTATTGAAACGTGTAGATTCAATTGCTCAATATGCTGTTGATGAAGCAATGACACCTGGAATTCAACTGCTTATCGCACGAAAAGGAAAAGTGATCTTCAATAAGAATTATGGTTATCATACCTATGAAAAGAAACAAGCTGTAAAGTTTGATGATGTTTATGATGTAGCATCACTCACTAAAATTTTAGCCACCTTGCCATTGGTCATGGAATTGGAAGAAAAAGGGGCTTTTACGCTTGACACAAAGCTTTCAAAATTATTGCCAGAGTATACGTCTTCAAACAAAAAGAATGTCACTTTAAAACAGATGCTTTCCCACTATGCGAGATTAAAGCCTTGGATTCCATTTTATGTGGCGACATTAGATTCGGTAACCAAAAAACCCGATCCAAAATATTACAGACGTAAAGCTTCACCAAAGTTTAATGTCAAGGTTGCAGAAGACATGTACTTGAGAAGTGACTATCCAGATTCCATCCAAAAAATCATAAAGGAAAGTGATTTGTTATCCAGATTACGTTATCGTTACAGTGATATGCCGTATTATATCCTAAAAAAATATATTGAAAAGTACTACAATAAGACTTTGGATGAATTGGTTCAAGACCATTTTTACCAATCTCTGGGAGCCAATTATACAACCTATAATCCTTCAGTGAAATTTAGTGATTTTAATATCATCCCAACAGAAGTCGATGATTATTTTAGATATCAAGAGGTTCATGGCTATGTACATGATATGGGAGCAGCCATGCAAAATGGCGTAGGCGGTCACGCTGGAATTTTCAGCAACGCTAATGATGTGGCTAAGATCATGCAATTATACCTCCAGAAAGGTTACTATGGTGGTAAACGTTATTTCAATACACAAACACTTGATAAGTTCAATACTTGCTATTATTGTGATGAAGATAATAGAAGAGGTGTAGGCTTTGATAAACCACAATTAGGAGATGCTGGTCCGACGTGTGGTTGTTTGTCTATGACAAGTTTTGGGCATTCCGGATTTACGGGAACCTATGCGTGGGCTGATCCTGAAGAGGAAATTGTGTATATCTTTTTAGCCAATAGAACTTATCCTAAAGCTGGACAAAACAGGTTGTTAAGGGAAGATATCCGAACCAAAATCCAAGAGGCCATTTACGATGCCATCATAGAATAATCTTTCCAAAATGTTAAAAGCCTTCTTAGTTAACTCCTAGAAGTTTTATCTTTACCCTTAACTAAGAATGATATGTTAGGTTTTTAATGTAAATAAGACCTATATAAAAATCAACCTGAATGAAAGTAGGCATAGTTTGTTACCCAACCTTTGGAGGAAGTGGAGTCGTTGCAACAGAATTAGGATTGGAATTGTCCAAGCGTGGTCACGAAATCCATTTTATCACTTATAGTCAACCTGTTCGATTGGAGTTGCTTAGTAACAATGTGCATTATCATGAAGTAACAGTTCCCGAATACGCCTTGTTCTTATATCAGCCTTACGAATTGGCCTTATCGAGTAAACTTGTAGATATGGTCAAGCTACATAAGATTGATATATTGCATGTGCATTATGCCATTCCGCACGCCTATGCTGCATATATGGCCAAAAAGATGTTACAGGAGGAAGGAATTTATATTCCGATTGTTACGACGCTTCACGGAACTGATATCACTTTAGTTGGAAGTCATCCGTTTTATAAAACTGCTGTAGCCTTCAGTATCAATAAATCAGATGCAGTGACTTCAGTATCTGAAAGTTTGAAAGAAGATACGCTTCGTCTATTTGATATCAAAAAAGAGATTGATGTCGTTCCAAATTTTATAGATATAGATAAACATCACAATCACTTTACCGACTGTCAACGAGGTATGATGGCTGAAGATAATGAGAAAATCATAACTCATATCAGTAACTTTAGAAAAGTAAAGCAAATTCCTGATGTGATTAAGGTTTTTTATAATATCCAGAAAGCGATGCCAGCAAAATTAATGATGGTTGGTGAAGGTCCAGAACGCGAATCGGCAGAACTGTTATGTGAGCGCTTAGGTATTATTGATAAAGTCATATTTTTTGGAAACAGTAATGAAATCGATAAGATTTTATGTTTTAGCGATTTGTTTTTATTGCCTTCCATAACAGAAAGTTTTGGTTTGGCGGCCTTAGAAGCTATGGCCTCAGGAGTTCCTGTTATTTCCAGTGATACAGGAGGTATTCCTGAAGTAAATAGTCACGGTGTTTCTGGGTTTTTAAGTTCTGTGAATGATGTTGAGGACATGTCCAAAAATGCCATTCATATTTTGAGTGATCCAGAGCGATTACTTGAATTTAAGCGAAATGCCAAAGAGGCTTCAAAACGTTTCGATATTCATGAGATAGTTCCTCAGTATGAAAAGATTTATGAGGATACTTTGCAAAAATGCATGGTAATTTAATTACAATTCTTGCTCAGAAATATAAGCTGCGAGTTTTTTGTCATTCTTTTTGTTGAGGTAGCGTCTTAAAACACCTCCTTTAACACTATTGACATCAAACTCTACAATAAAGGCTTCCTCGTCAATATGGGAAACAATTCGGTACATCTTCTTGATGTCAATACGATTGATGATGGTATGTATAATATCAAAATCTTGTATTTCACCTTTACTTCCGAAGCCTTTTTTTCCTTTATAAATGGTCATTCCTGCTCCCAATTCCTTAATGATTGAAATCTTTATAGCTTCATATTCTTTGGAAACAATGGTAATACCGATAAAATCTTCAAATCCTTCAATAATCAAGTCGGTCACTTTAGCCGTAACGATATAAGTAAGGATGGAATACAAAGCAATCTCAACAGAAATGACGAGTGCTGTAATTGAAAATAGAATGACATTGAAGAATAAAATAACTTTACCAATACTGATCCCAAAACGATCATTGATAAAAACACCCAATATTTCTGAACCATCTAACACCGAACCATTTCTAATGGCTATGCCAATTCCAGATCCGAGAAAGAGTCCGCCAAAAATGGAAATGAGCAATTTATCGTCTGTTATGGTGTCGAAATTTTCAAAGTGAATAAAAAGAGCCAAGCCTAAAATACTGATAATCGACTTTGCTATGATTCGTTTTGAAAGTGTGAAATAGCCAAGAATAAGAAACGGAACACTAAAGATTATGAGTAATAACGAAAGGTTAATATCAACGAGTGTTTCGATTAAAAGAGCGACTCCTGTGACACCTCCATCAAGAAATCCGTTTGGTAATAAAAAAGCTTTTAATCCAATACTGGCAAGGACAATTCCCAAAAAAATTTGAGCATATTCGGAAATTGTTTTGAGTACTTTTTTTCGTTTCGATTCCATAAAATTAAGATTAATCTTTTATTGCCTTGCTAATAAAACGTATCCCATCGGGAAGTGCCGTTTTCCAATAATTCCAATCGTGTGAGCCATCTTTAACTCGATACTCGTGTGGAATTCCTTTCTGTGTTAATAAGATATGCAATTGGGCATTTCCAACAGTTACAAAATCATCATCACCACAATCAAAATAAATTTGAATTGATTTAAGAATGTTAGCATTAGTATGTTTCACCCAATGCAAAACATCATAATCTTCAATTGTACTATTGAGTCTATCTTTCCCTTTTTTCCCAATCACAGATGGAGAAATGCGACCAAAATAAGGTTCAAAGGTCTCAGAAGCTTCGTTTGCAATTTCCTCTTCAGTAGAGATTCCTGCACTAAAGGCCACACTAACTCCAAATATATCATGGTGTTTAAACGCTAATCGTAAAGCACCAGAGCCTCCCATTGATAAGCCACAGATGGCACGCTGTTTTTTATTTTTTTTTATTCGGTATTTAGATTCAATTAAAGGAATAAATTCAGTTATAAACATATCTTCATAAGGGTAGCTGCCATCCTCTTTGTTCATGTATAATCTATCATCTCCATCAGGCATGATGACGACCATCGGAACGATGTCTTCAGATGTAATAAGCTTGTCAACTGTAGTTTGTAAGTCGCCAATTCTAATCCAATCGGTTTCATTTCCTAAGAATCCATGGAGGAGATATAAAACTGGATATGTTTGTTCGGATGAGTTATAATTTTCAGGCAAGTATACCGAATAGTTTATCTCCTTATTCAATAACTTACTGTCTATAGATAAACTTTCCATAATGCGACTCTGACCAAAGCCATAATGACCATAAATCAGAAGCATGAAGACAAGAATTTTTTTCATGATGGATGCTTTACACGAATTAATTTAACAAAAACCAAACGCATTAATAAAACCCATGGAAATCCATGAAGAAAGGTATCAAACCAATCCATGGCCTGCATGCCTTTGGCACCTCCAGCAATCCATTTCAGTTTTCCCCAAATGTGCGGTTCTGGAACGAATGGTGCTAAGCCTAAAGTGAAACAAAGGAGCAGGATGATTTTATAGTTATTGAGTGTCTTCATGCATTAAGTATAGATTGTATAAAACCTATTCAAAAATAATGAATCAGCTTTTTTAATTTCTGATATCATCTATAAATTTTGATATGTCCTCTAAAGGGTTATTCTTCAAGAATTTAATAAAAGCAGAACCTATAATTGCGCCTTTACTATAAGTTGTTGCTTGCGTAAAGGTATCATGGTTGGAAATTCCAAAACCAACTATCTGTGGATTTTTCAAATTCATATCAGCAATGCGCTTGAAATAATCCAATTGTGGTTTTCCAAAACCAGATTGACTACCAGTAACACTAGCAGTGCTAACCATATAAATGAAACCATTAGAAATTTCATCAATGTACCGAATGCGTTCTTCAGAGGTTTGAGGCGTTATTAAAAGCACATTTATAAGATTGTGTTTGTCAAATATAGTTTTGTAGTTGTTATGATAAACATCTACTGGTAGGTCTGGAATGATCAGTCCGTCAATACCTATATCCTCACATTTGGCACAAAAAGCTTCGACGCCATATTGCAGTATCGGATTGAAATAACCCATAATGATTAAAGGAATGGAAACGGTATTTCGAATATCTTTTAGTTGTTCAAAAAGGATTTCGGTTGTCATTCCATTTTTTAAGGCTTGGGTTGAACTTTGCTGAATGGTTGGTCCATCTGCTAAAGGATCGCTAAATGGTAATCCGATTTCTATCATGTCTACACCACTTTTTTCCAAATTCTCAATAATAGAAACGGTGTCATCAAGATTCGGAAATCCAGCTGAAAAGTAGATAGACAATAATTTTTTGTCTTCCTTGAGTTTATGCTGTATTCTGTTCATTTTTTCTTTTCAGTAGCTGAAATAAATTCAGTTTAACTTATTTTTTAATTATTGATAACTATTTCAAAAGGACGATCTCATCGTCAACCTGAACTTGTTTCAGGTTCTCATTATATTTGTAATGTATTTAATTTTCTAATTAAGTTAAGTTTCCATTCCTTTTTCCAGTTTTTGATTTGTTTTTCACGTGCTAAAGCTTGATTGATATCGGTGAATTCCTCAAAGTAGATTAAATCCTTTAGATTGTATTTTGAAGTAAATTTTGAACCAATGCCCTTTTGGTGTTCAATTATTCTCTGACTTAAATTTGCAGTGATGCCAACATAAAATGTAGTTCTGTATGTATTAGTGATTATATAGATATAACTTTTTTTCATGACAAGATGAGATGCTGAAACAAGTTCAGCATGACGTTCCAGTTTTTAAGTTTTATTCTTTTTTTGTGAATCCTGTTCATTTTAAAGTTTAAAATAATCAATATAATTCTCTAAATCTTTGTCGCCTCTACCAGATAGGTTGATGACAACAATGTCGTTTTTCTGAAATGTTTTCTGATTAAAAATGGCTAAGGCATGAGACGTTTCAATAGCTGGAATAATACCTTCCAACTGACTTAGTTCTAGACCAGCAATCATGGCTTCATCATCTGTAATCGATATGAATTCTGCACGACCTGAAGCATATAAATGTGCATGCATTGGTCCGATACCAGGATAATCCAATCCAGCAGAAATAGAATAAGGCTCAGTAATTTGTCCATCATCGGTTTGCATCAAAAGCGTTTTGCTTCCATGGATAATCCC
This sequence comes from Psychroserpens sp. XS_ASV72, assembly GCF_041224425.1. Taxonomy (NCBI): domain Bacteria; kingdom Pseudomonadati; phylum Bacteroidota; class Flavobacteriia; order Flavobacteriales; family Flavobacteriaceae; genus Psychroserpens; species Psychroserpens sp. XS_ASV72. Next base: position 118,944 of record NZ_JBGFGL010000067.1, read on the forward strand.
TTCTCGGCCAAGCATTGACGTTGCAGCACTTTCTCCAGAATAAACACCCTTTCCAGCAGCTTCAACTGCAATAAGATTGACATCAGTATCGTTAAGGAAATGATAGTAAGCACCAGCAGCATTACTGCCTCCTCCAACACAGGCGACTACATAATCAGGTTTGTCAGTGTTTTCTTGTGCCTTCAATTGTACTTTGATTTCTTCTGAAATTACTGCTTGAAATCGTGCTACCATATCTGGATAAGGATGAGGTCCAACCACGCTTCCAATAATATAATGTGTATCTATCGGATTGTTGATCCAATCACGAATAGCTTCATTGGTAGCATCTTTTAAGGTTTTGCTTCCCGACTTAGCAGGTCTAACTTCAGCGCCTAACATTTTCATGCGTGCCACATTAGGTGCTTGACGTGCCATATCGATTTCTCCCATATAGACTATGCATTGCATTCCCATAAGCGCACAAACTGTTGCTGTGGCAACACCATGTTGTCCAGCACCTGTTTCGGCAATGATTCTAGTTTTTCCGAGATGCTGAGCCATTAATATCTGACCAATGGTGTTGTTGACTTTATGTGCACCTGTATGATTTAAATCTTCTCGTTTTAGATAAATCTTGGTGTTGTACTTTTTACTCAATCGTTTAGCAAAATAGAGAGGAGAAGGCCTTCCAACGTAATCTTTCAAAAGTTGTTCAAACTCTTTTTTGAACGAAGGTTTACGCATTATCTCGAGATAATTGAGACGTAGCTCCTCAACATTTGGATAGAGCATTTCAGGAATAAATGCACCTCCAAAATCACCATAATAGCCTTTATTGTTAATATTGTAGTTCATACATAAATTGTTTTAAATCTTTATGGTTCTTTAAACCAGGTTCTATTTCAAATTTGCTATTGACATCAATGGCATAACAATATGTGGAAGCTTCAGTTTTTAAAAATAATTGCAATTCTTTTGTTTCTTCAAGTCCGATGCCACCACTTAAAAAAAAGGGTTTTGTGGATGAATACTTATTTAAGATGTTCCAATTGAATGTGTAGCCATTACCACCTGGAAGCTTTCCTTTGGTATCAAATAAAAAGTAGTCACAACCAGTTTCATAAGGCCTCAATACGGAAAAATCAAAGTTGTCATGAATACTGAAAACTTTTATGATTTCAACTTCTAATCCTTTTAATTTTAAACAATACTCTGGAGATTCATTGCCATGCAGTTGTACGGCATTTAAGTTGTGTTTTTTTACGGAGTCCATTACGACGTTTATTTCAGCATTGACAAACACACCAACCTTTTTAATGTGTTCAGGTAAGTCAGGAATCTTGCCATCAAAAAAGCGGGTTGATTTCTCATAAAAAATAAATCCGAGATAGTCTGGATTTAATTCAGCTATGGTTTTAATGTTTTCTGTATTTGTCATGCCGCAAACTTTCAATTTCATGACTCTAAGTTTTTGATGAATTCGGTTGCGCTTTGACCTGGATCATTCGTTTTCATGAAGTTTTCACCAATCAGAAAACCTTGGTATCCATACAATTGAAGTGATTTAATAGCTTTAGTATTGCTGATGCCACTTTCTGAAACTTTAATAAACTCATCAGGAATCAAATTGCTTAAAGATTTACTAGTTTCTAAACTAACTTCAAAGGTTTTAAGGTTACGATTATTCACGCCAATCATATCAATAGTTGGCATCATGGATTTTTGGAGTTCTTCTTCATTGTGAATTTCCAATAGGACATCTAATCCAAGTGATTTTGCTAAAGTTGAAAATTCAGAAATCTCTTCTTTGGTCAAAATAGCTGAAATCAACAATATGGCATCTGCGCCAAAGGCTTTAGCTTCCACAATTTGATAGATGTCAATAGTGAAATCTTTTCTCAATAGTGGTAAAGTGCAACTCGCTCTTGCCATGAGCAAATCGTCTAAACTACCACCAAAATATTTACCGTCGGTAAGAACCGAAATGCCACAAACTCCAGCAGATGCATAACCTTTAGCAACATCATAAACATTCAAACTATGATTGATGGTCGCTTTGGATGGTGAGCGACGTTTATGTTCGGCAATGATACCATTTTTACTTTGCGCCAGTCGTTCGGACAAGGCTATAGGTTCTCGATTAAAAAGTACTGATTGTTCTAGTTGCTGAATAGGTATCAACTCTTTTTTATAGTTGATCTCAATGCGTTTGTCACGTACTATTTTTGATAGGATATCCATTAGTTCGTCAATTCTATAAGTTGTTTCAATTTGGTATTTGCTTGTCCGCTTTTTAGGCTTTCCTTGGCCAATTCAAAACCATCTTGATGAGAGATTTGTTGAACTGTAGCTATCGCTAAACCTGCATTGGCACAAACCACATTGTTTTGTTCTTCAGTTCCATTACTTTCAATAATAGTTTTAAATATTTTAGCTGCTTCATCAACAGTAGCTCCTCCAAAAATGTCTGAAGGTAAAACTTGATCAATATTTAAATCACTTGGATGCAACATGATTTCTGAGTTGTTAGTCACAATTTTGGTGTTTCCGGTGAGTGAAATTTCATCATAGCCATCCAATGCATGAACAATACTGTAGTTTTTATCTGTATTTTGATACAGATAACTGTAAAGTCGTTGTAATTCCAAACTAAAAACGCCTACCATTTGATTTTTTGGAAAGGCTGGATTCACCATTGGTCCGAGCATATTGAAAAATGTTTTTACACCTAATTCACGTCTTATTGGCGCCACATTTTTCATGGCAGGATGGAATAGAGGAGCATGCATGACACAAATTCCCGCTTTATCAATGCATCGCTTTAAAATGTCTTCATTATTTGTGAATTTAACACCTAAGGCTTCCAGTACATTTGAAGATCCTGATGCTGAAGATACACCATAGTTGCCATGTTTAGCAACTTTAATTCCTGCGCCAGCAGTTACCAAAGAGGATAACGTTGATATGTTAAAAGTGTCTTTGCCATCACCACCAGTGCCACATAAATCAATGGTATTAAAATCTGATAAATCCACAGGAATACACAATTCAAGCAAAGCATCTCGAAACCCTTGGAGTTCTTCAATGGTAATACTGCGCATCATGTAAATGGTTAGAAAGGAAGCAATTTGGCTTGTATTGTATTGTCCTTCTGAAATATCTACCAATACACGTTTGGCTTCCTCAGTAGAAATGCTTTCGTGATTTATTAGTCTGTTAAGTATATGCTTCATTGTTTTTTAGAAATGAGATCTTAGATAATAGAATCTAGATTTTTGAAAATTTTTTAATTAATGTATAAATCATTTTTTGGATTTAAGTTAATAATTCAAAAACATGTTTTAATTCGTTTTCTTGTAAATACCCGATTCTGTTTATTAAAATTAATTGGGTGTTCAATTCATTACAAGATCCATTGGCTATGGATAAAAAATGTTTGAATTCTTTGTTAGAATTCCTAACAGCACCTTCTGCTATATTTGAAGGAATTGATATTGCACTTCTTTGTATCTGGCTAGTTAAACCATATTTTTCTTCTGAAGGTAGCTTTGTACAAACATTATATACTTCTTCAACAAGAAGCATTGATTTTTGCCAAACCACTAATTCTCTATAGTTGTTCATGTCTATTGTCTAATATCTATCGTCTAATATCTATTGTCTAATATCTAAAATCTATTGTCTTTTATCTTTTATCCAGTTTTCCAAAATTTGCTTTCCTTGTGGTGTTAAAACCGATTCTGGATGAAACTGTACGCCTTTCACATCATAAACTTTGTGCCTCAAGGACATGATTTGTCCATTGTCATCAAAAGATGTGGCTTCCAAAGCTTCAGGTAAATTGGTATCGACAACCCAAGAATGGTAGCGACCCACTTCAATTTGTTTGGGCATATTATGAAATAGAATTTCATCATCTACAGTAATCTTTACTAAAGTGGCTACACCATGAAATACTTCATTAAGGTTGCTTATCGTTCCACCGAAGACTTCTCCAATAGCTTGCTGACCTAGACATACACCCAAAATACTTTTTGTAGGTGCATAGGTTTTGATAATGTCTTTAAGCAATCCAGCCTCATCAGGTATTCCTGGCCCTGGAGATAAGACTATTTTTTCAAAGGGTTCAACCTCTTCAAGACTTAATTTGTCGTTTCGTTTTACGATGACTTCACAGTGTAAATCTTCTAGATAATGGACCAGATTATAGGTGAAACTGTCATAGTTGTCAATTACTAATACTTTCATATCTCTTTTGCTAATTCTATCGCTTTTGTTAAGGCGCCAAGTTTGTTATATACTTCCTGAAGCTCATGTTCAGGATTTGATTTAGATACCAATCCTGCTCCAGCTTGCCAATGCAATCTATGGTTTTTGCTTAAAAATGTTCTGATCATGATAGCATGATTGTAGTTTCCTTCAAAATCCATAAAACCAATGGCGCCACCATAAAACTCACGACTAGTTTTTTCGTAAGTTTCAATGAGTTGCATCGCTTTGTGTTTTGGAGCTCCACTAAGGGTTCCTGCTGGGAACGTGTCAGCAACCACTTGAATGGTTGGTGTGTTTTTGTGAATTTTTCCAGTGACCTTACTCACTAAATGAATCACGTGAGAAAAAAACTGAGCTTCTCTGTAGGTCTCTACTTTAACCTGACTGCCATGACGACTTAAATCGTTTCGAGCCAAGTCGACCAACATCACATGTTCGGCATTTTCCTTATCGTCTTCAGCGAGTTGCTTTGCTAGCTTTTGATCTTCCTCATCGTTCCCAGTACGTTTAAAAGTTCCAGCGATTGGATGGATTTCAGCTTGTGAATCCTTTACCACTAATTGTGCTTCTGGAGAACTTCCGAAGATCTTAAAATTACCGTAATCGAAATAAAATAAATATGGTGACGGATTGATACTTCGCAAGGCTCTATATACATTGAACTCATCACCTTTAAACGCTTGCTCAAATTTTTTAGACAATACCAACTGAAACACATCACCTCGAGCACAATGTTTTTTTGCTAATTCTACATGCGTTTTATAGTCCTCATCTGTGAGGTTTGAGGTTATTTCTGAATCGGTCTGAAAATTATAAGATGCAAAATTCTTGGAATGGATCAATTGAAGTACTTCATCAATATTGTTTTCAGTTTCAAAACAATGTGCAAAAATATAGGCTTCGTTTTTAAAATGGTTGATGGCAATGATATTTTGATAAACGGCATAGTAGATGTCAGGAATTCCCAAAACCTTATCCTTTTTCGAAATATCGATATCTTCAAAATACTTAACAGCATCATAGGCTGTATATCCGAATATACCATTATTGATGAATTTGAAATTGGTATCTGAATTGATTTTAAAACGTTTAGTGAACTTGTGAATTTCTTCCGTTACGGAAACGCTTTCTGTATAGTTTTTCTTTGAACTTCCATCGGGATATAGTTGTTCAATGGTGTTGTTTTTAACTTGAATGGAGGCAATCGGATTGAAGCAGATATAGGAAAAACTGTTGTCATTGGCATGGTAATCACTACTTTCCAATAAGATACTGTTAGGGTAATTATCTCGAATTTTCAAATAGATACTCACTGGTGTAATGGTATCTGCCAATATTTTTTTGTAATGTGTATAGAGACTAAAGGTTTTCATTGTTGTTTAAATTAAAAAAGGCTTGTCGTGAATGACAAGCCTTTTCAATATTTTGTAAAAATATACTATAGGTTTAGTTCACGAAGACTGAGTTTCGAGAATTCCACCACCAAGTATGATTTAATTTTGTGTTCATAATTATCAGGTCCAAATATAGAAATGAAATTTTAGAATTCAAATAAAAGAGAAAAGATTCTCACAAGTCGTGAGAATCTTTTCAAGCTATTAATCAAATTTCAATTAATATTTAAGAGTAACGTTGATGTCAAATTCATCATAAATAGCCTTGTCTTTTAAATCATCAAAGAAACTATTGGAACGGTATTTAATATCATATTTTGTTCTGTCAATTTTAAAATTAGCAGTTACAGTGTTTCCATCAACCGTCATTTTCAAAGAATGAGGAAGTGTTTGTCCTTTAATGGTCAAATCTCCAAATACTCTGTAATCTCCATTTTCTCCTGTGACTTTGTTGATTTTGAAAATGGCTTTTTTATGTTGGTCTACACCAAAAAAATCATCAGATTTAAGGTGGCCTTCTAATTTTTCTTTTCCTCTACCAGCCTCTAAATCGGTTACATTTATAGTGGTCATATCGATTACGAATTCACCTCCAACTAAGTTTTCACCATCGAATTGTAAAGCACCTTCAGATAAATTGATGGTACCTTCATGAGATCCAGTTACTTTATAACCTTTCCAAGTTACAGAGCTATCTTTTACAGCTACTTTTTTATCTTCAATGGTAGTGAATGAGGCAATAGATATTGCTAATACCATTAGCAATCCGGTTTTTAAAATGTTGTTTTTCATTGTTCTTTTGATTTAAGTTTTAATAATAATTTGTTTAATTGTTCTAATTCGGTCATTGTCAGATTTGAGGTGATGTCTTTTTCTGTTTGTTCAATAATTACATCTAAGGTTTTCAATATTTCTAGACCTTCAGAAGTAATGTAAATTTCAATCTTGCGTCTATTTTCCTTGCATTGATTACGTTTGACAAACCCCTTTAATATTAATTTATCTACTAAGCGCGTTGTGTTACTCATCTTATTCACCATGCGCTCTTGAATATCTTGCAGATTTATGGGATTACCTTTTTGTCCTCTTAAAATCCGTAATACATTAAATTGTTCTATAGATAAATCGTAAGGTTTCAAAACAGCTAAAATTTCGTTTTTTACCCATGTGCTGGATAAAAACATATTGATTACCATTTGCTTTTCTAATGGTAATCCTGTTTTTGTTTTTAAACGTTCCTTTAGATTCATTTATATACAATAATTGTATATACAAATGTATACTTTATTTTAAATATCAAAACTAATATTTTGTTAAAGTTTTAATTCCGAATGGAAGGAATACTAACTTTATATCATGAAGTATTTATGGTTATTGGTTTTGGTTCTTACTTTTTCATGTAAAGAACAGGAACATAAAAAGGAAGTTGCAACTTTGTCTGATCCGGAAATCTCAAGTGAAACATTAGAAGTTTATGATTTTGATGGATTGCAGAAGTTTTTGAATACAACAGACGATAAAGTCCATGTGGTTAATTTTTGGGCGACTTGGTGTAAGCCTTGTGTGAAAGAATTGCCATATTTTGAACAAATCAATGAAAAATATAAAGGTGATGTAGAGGTCTTGTTAGTGAGTTTGGACTTTCCTAGTAAATATGAAACAAAGTTAAAACCTTATATAAAGGAAAAAAAATTACAATCAAAAGTGGTCGCTTTAGATGATGTGAACTCAAATGTATGGATTCCAAAAGTAGATGAAGAGTGGACTGGAGCTATTCCTGCAACGATTATTTTCACAAAGGACAAACGCAAATTTTATGAGCAATCTTTTGATTATACAGAACTTGAAAACGAAATAAAACAATTCCTTAAATAAATAAACCCATGAAAAACACATTTAAAACAGTATTCTCGCTAATTACCATTGTGGCTTTATCGTCCTTTACCTATTTAGGAGGAGGCCATGGTTATCATGTTGGCGATGTTGCTACAGATTTTGAATTAGAAAACATTGACGGTAAAACAGTTTCCCTATCCGATTATAAATCGGCTAAAGGATTCATTGTCATCTTTACCTGTAACACGTGCCCTTATGCAGTGGCTTATGAAGATCGTATAGAAGCTTTGAATAAGAAGTATGCAGATCAAGGCTATCCTGTTATCGCTATTATGCCTAACAATACAGATGTAAAGCCTGGCGATAATATGGAAGCAATGCAAGCTCGAGCTAAGGCTAAAGGATTTACCTTCCCATATTTAATGGATGAAGGTCAAAAGATATATCCGCAATATGGAGCGACCAAAACACCTCATGTATATGTATTACAAAAAACCACAAAAGGTAATGTTGTTAAATACATTGGAGCTATTGACGATAATTACCAAGATGCCAGTGCTGTCAACACAAAATATGTAGAAGATGCCGTAGATGCTTTGTTGGCTGGAAAAGAAATCAAGGAAACTCAAACCAGAGCTATCGGGTGTTCTATTAAAGTTTAAAATCATTTGACAAAGAAAATTTATGAACCTGGAGTGTAACACTTCAGGTTTTTTTTCGTCTTTTTCATAAGGAAAAGTTAATTTTGCATGGTTTTTGATACTAAATTAATTTATCAATTATGGCAGATTTAACACAAGAAGAGTGGATTTCAAAATTGAAATCGGATAATAATGCAGTAATTTTAGACGTTAGAACACCTATGGAAGTGGCTCAAGGAGTAATACCTGATGCCATTCATATCGATATTCATAGAGGTCAAGGCTTTGTTTATGAGGTAGATCAATTGGATAAAAACAAAAGTTATTTTGTGTATTGTAAAGTAGGAGGGAGAAGTGGTCAGGCTTGTGCTATTATGAATCGATTGGGATTTGAAAAAACATACAACCTATTAGGAGGCTTCAGTGCATGGCAAGGTGAAGTATCCTATTTATAAACCAATCAAAAAAATGAAACATTTTAGAATTTTAACACTAATGGTTATAACGCTTTTGCTTTTCAATTGCAAAGACAATAACAATTCTACAGTAAAAGTGATCACTCCAGATGAAATGCAAACCCTTCTGGAGTTGGAAGAAGTTCAAATTGTTGATGTAAGAACTCCTGAAGAGTATGAACACGGTTTTATCAACAATTCTCAAAACATCGACTTTATGTCACCTACATTTGATGAGGATATTGCTAAGTTGGATAAGTCCAAACCTGTTATCTTATATTGTAAATCAGGTGGTCGCAGTGCTAAATGTTCCGAAAAGCTTGAAGAAGCAGGTTTTGTGAAAATTTATGACTTGGAAGGTGGCATCACCCAATGGCAATTTGAAGGCAGGGAAGTCAAAACTTTTGAATAAAAAATTGAACCGAACATTATGTTCGGTTTTTTTATGCCTTACATTGAGATTTGTTAATCTAGTTCTAATGCGCTCGTTTAATCCTATTGTTTTTTATAAATTAGCGTCATTCAATACCTAATGACTTTTGATGAAGAATCTTGTTATAACACTGTGTAGTGTTTTAGTGTTTTCCCTAACAGCTTTTGCCCAAGTTTTAGAACCTGTAAAATGGGAAACTTCTGTTACTAAAATATCAGATACTGAATACGATTTAATTGCCACAGCTACTATCGATGAAGGTTGGCATTTGTATTCACAAAATGTTCCTGAAGACGGACCAATTCCTACGACGTTTAATTATACTACAACAAGCGATTTTAAATTGGTTGGTAAAACACTTGAAGATGAAGGTCATACCATTGACGATCCAGTGTTTGAAATGAAAATCAAGTTTTTTGAACTTAAAGCAGACTTCAAACAACGCATAAAAATCTTAAATAAAGATTTGTCTATAGTTAAAGGTGAAGTCGAATTTATGGTCTGCGACGATAAGCGTTGTTTGCCTCCAAGCTATGTCGATTTACAGTTTGATCTTTCTGTAGGACAAGAAATTAATAATATTCCTGCTGGAGGATTATTTCAAGCTTCCAGTGATGAAGCATCTCAAATAGTAGAACCTGTTAAATGGAAAAGCGACGTTGAAAAAATTTCGGATACTGAATTTGTTCTAGTATCAATAGCATCTATTGATAAAGGTTGGAAACTTTACTCTCAAAATGTTCCTGAAGACGGACCGATTCCTACTGAATTTATATATGAATTGCCTGAGGGTGTTGAATTGGTTGGAACAACTTCTGAACCTGAAGGACAAGTAGTTCAGGATAAAGTCTTTGAGATGGAAATCAAATTCTTTAAGAACACAGCAGAGTTTAGACAACAGGTTACATTAGCAGATAGTTCTGTTAAAGCAATTACTTCTGAAGTTGGATTTATGGCCTGTAATGATGAAAGATGTACAGCACCAACGTATGTGGATTTAAATTTTGATTTGACCAATGTTACAAAGCTGGCATCTGCAGAATCAACTTATACTTCTTCTAAAGAAGATGGTGCCACGCGAGGCTTATGGTCGATTTTTATCGTGGCGTTCCTTTCCGGTTTTGTTGCTTTGTTAACGCCTTGCGTCTTCCCAATGATTCCAATGACGGTTAGTTTCTTTATCAAACAAAGTCAATCTAAAGCAAAAGGAATCAGAAATGCCATTATCTACGGCTTGTCAATTATTGTGATTTATGTATTGCTAGGAACGATTATTACAGCCATTTTTGGTGCGGATGCTCTCAATGCTCTTGCGACCAATGTATGGTTTAACTTGATATTTTTCTTACTACTGGTGGTATTTGCTATTTCCTTTTTGGGCGCATTTGAAATTGTGCTTCCAAATTCTTGGGCAAACAAAGCAGATCGTCAAGCCGATAGAGGCGGATTTATTGGTATTTTCTTTATGGCCTTGGCATTGGCCATTGTGTCATTTTCATGTACAGGACCAATAGTGGGTACGATTTTAGTAGAAGCTGCTTCTAAAGGAGGTATTGCTCCAGTTGTTGGTATGCTTGGTTTTTCAGCAGCTATTGCATTACCTTTTGCATTATTTGCAGCATTTCCAGGATGGTTAAATTCCCTACCAAAATCAGGAGGATGGTTAAATACGGTTAAAGTGGTTCTCGGATTTTTAGAATTGGCATTGGCATTTAAATTCTTGTCTCAAGCAGATTTAGTATTACAATTACACCTGCTTGAGCGTGAAGTGTTCTTAGCCATATGGATTGCTATTTTTGGAGCCTTGTCCTTATATCTCTTCGGAAAAATACAATTACCTCATGATTCACCTTTGAGTCATATTTCCGTAGGCCGATTGATGCTCGGGCTCTTAACCTTATCGTTTACAATTTACATGATTCCTGGACTTTGGGGAGCACCATTGAATCTGATTAGTGCATTTCCGCCACCTTTAGATTATAGTGAATCGCCTTATGGTGTAGGGAATTCCAAAAATGGAACGGCATTGAGTGCTTCCGATCATTCCGAATTGCCCGAGGGTGGACATTTGTTGGCACCTCATAATATTCTAGCATTTAACGATTACGATAAAGGTCTTGCTTATGCTAAGGAAGTTGGAAAACCAGTCATGATAGATTTTACGGGTTGGGCTTGTGTGAATTGTAGAAAAATGGAACAAAATGTTTGGGTCAAGGACCGTGTTTTGAATACCTTAAAGAATGACATTGTTTTAATTTCTTTGTATGTAGATGATAAGCGTCCGTTGCCTGAAGATGAAGTTATGGAATCAAAACTAAGACCAGGAAAAAAACTAAAATACATTGGTCAGAAATGGAGTGAACTACAAACCATAAAATATAAAACCAATACGCAACCTTTTTATGTTCTAATGGGTCATGATGAACAAAATTTAATCGCTCCTGTTGGTTATACGCCTGATGCAGATGAATATTATAATTGGCTTAGCGAGGGAATTGGTAATTTTAAGAAGTAATTATTTTTCAAAGTAAACTTCCTCAAAGGGTACTCGAAATCGTGGACCATAAATTCCTTTGTCGTCTCTAATCCCACAGCCAATAATCATATTGATTTCGGCTCCTCGAGGTAATCCCAAAATTTGTTTTACACGAAGGGTGTCACTTCCTTCCATAGGGCAAGTATCATAACCTATAGCAGCCATGCTGATCATGAAATTTTCGGCTGCTAATCCTGCACTCTTATGAGCAACAATACGCATATCGCTTTGCCTGGTTTGACGATAAATGGGTCTAAATAATCCAACGATCTGAAATATCCAATATCTTAAGAAGCCAAGGATTCCGAGAATATCAAAATAGATGTTAGGAATTAATTTTTTATAATAATCGGTAGCTTGTTTTTTGCGTTTTTGCAACCTTGGTTCTAGGTCAGGTTTGTCAAAAGCCTTATTCAAAAATGCAATATTGGCTTGAGCGCGTTTTCTCCATAGGTCTTTTCTGGTAACCACAACTACTAATTGTTGTGCAGTTTTAGCTGCATTTTGATTAAAGCAGGCTTTAGCTATAGCTCCTAAGGTGTCCTTTGAAGTAACATGGTAAAACTCCCATAGTTGAAGATTGCTACTGGTAGGTGCTAACGCTGCATTTTGCAAACATTGCTTAACTTTTTCCGAATCGATAGCAATATCTTTATAGATACGTGTCGATCGTCGGTATTGAATGGCTTCGGTAACTGTTTTTTCCATAGATGAAAAATAAGTAATTAAAATCTAGGAGAAAAACCATCCATAACATTTAAGTCCTAACCAATATCCACAACCTAGTATAAAAGGGTAGAATAAGAATAACCAAAGGTAATCCAATACTTGAAGTTGACTAAAAGTTGCTGAACCATTTTTGGTTAACAGTCCGATAAAGTCATACCAGGATTTTAATCCGAGATAAGCGGCCAGTACATTTGCTATAATGGCAATAATAAGGATAAAAAGACCTATAAGATAAATTTTAAGCATAGAAGTTTATTCTTAAAGATAAGAAAATGATTATGAAACAGTTGATTCCCAATATTGAAAAAAAATGGTCATAAAACAACAATTTTACAATTTCGTCCGTATATATTTAAACCGCTATTCTGAACTATGAGACCAAAAATCAAATCCCTTTGGCTAAAACGTAGTATTAAAGCTTTTGGGCTTGGTCTACTAATGTTTTTTCTATTCTTTTTTTCTGTGTACATCGGACTTTGGGGTAAACTACCTACAAAAAGCGAGTTGAAGGATTTAAATCAAGCTGAGGCTACGGTGCTTTTAGATGCCAATGAGGAACTTTTAGGGAAGTATTTCATTTTTGATCGTCAGATTATTTCCTATGAGGATCTACCACAGCATTTGGTTGATGCTCTTATTGCAACTGAAGATGCACGTTTTTATGAACACAGTGGTGTCGACTATACTAGTTTTTTACGTGTATTTTTTAAGTCTATTCTTCTTCAGAATAATAGTTCAGGAGGAGGTAGTACCATAAGTCAGCAGTTGGCTAAAAACATCTATGGTAGAGAAGATTTTGGTTGGTTTAGCATGCCTGTTAATAAAACCAAGGAAATGATTTTGGCAAAACGCTTCGAAAGTGTGTATTCCAAGGAAGAAATTATTGCCCTTTACTTAAATACGGTCGCATTTAGTGAAAATGTTTACGGCATCGAAAGTGCTTCTCAACGCTTTTTCAGTCAAAAAACCAAAGATTTGAGTTTATCGCAAGCAGCAGTTTTGGTCGGAACTTTAAAAGCACCACATAGTTATAACCCAAGATTATTCCCAGAACGTAGCCAATTGCGTCGTGACGTGGTTTTAAAGCAGATGGAAAAATACAATTACATTTCTTATGAAGTAAATAAAAAAACATGTGAACAGCCACTAGAGATTCAGTATAGAAGATTCAATCACTCTGAAGGAATTGCACCTTATTTTAGGGAATTGGTTCGTAAAGATGTGATTAGGATTTTAGACAGTATCAATTCGGAAACTAAGTCAGAATACAATCTTTATAAAGACGGATTAAAAATCCAAACCACAATCGATATTGATATGCAGCGTTATGCCGAAAAGGCTATGAAGCAGCATATGTCGTCATTGCAATCGCAATTAGAGGCATCTTATGGATCACGAGCACCTTGGCAATCCAATACGTCATTAATTGATAAAAAAATCAAGCAATTACCAATTTATAAACGCTTGAAGAAAACAGGGTTAAAAGAAGGCCAGATTATGGATTCCCTTCAAGTCAAAAGTAAAAAATCATTGTTTTCCTGGAAAGGTGAGATAGTGAAAGACCTCTCAACTATCGACAGTTTAAAATATATGATGAAGTTTCTCAATTCAGGATTTTTAGCAGTTACTCCACAGTCAGGTGCCATCAAGGCTTATGTAGGAGGTATTGATTTTGAATATTTCAAATATGATCATATATCACAATCTAAAAGACAGGTTGGTTCAACGTTTAAGCCCTTTGTGTATGCAACGGCTTTAGAACAGGGAATGAAAGCTTGTACGTATTATTCGGTTAAGGAGGTTACTTACACAAATCAAAAAGATTGGACACCAACAAACTCTGGAAAGGAAGAAGAGGATCGGCACTTAAATTATTCTTTAGAAAAAGCCATCAGTGAATCGGTCAATACCATTGCCGTAAAAGTTTTGGAAGATGTTGGGATTGATGCCGTTACAAAGCAAGCTCATAAAATGGGAATTCAATCGAAACTACCTCAAGTACCTTCATTAGCATTGGGTACAGCCGAATTGTCAATGCTTGAACTCACCACGGCATTTACAAGTTTTGCTAACCAAGGTCAAGTTTCTAAACCCTATTACATCACTAAAATTGTAGATAAATCTGGTAAGGTCATTTATGAAAGTCCGAAACCGCAATCATCAGAACCTGCCCTGTCTGAAACAACAACAGAGACTATGATTGAAATGATGAAATCTACCATCAATACTGGTACTGCCAGACGTATTCGTACAACTTACGGATTGCAAAACGATTTGGCAGGAAAAACAGGAACTACCCAAAATAATAAAGATGGTTGGTTTGTAGGGATCAGTCCAAACTTACTTATGGTTTCATGGACAGGCAATGATGATCATCGTTTAGGGTTCAGTAATACAGGAATAGGCCAAGGAGCCAATTCAGCTTTGCCAACAGTAGCTTTATTTTTAAAACAACTGAATAGTGACTCAAAATATAATGCTATTACCAAGGCTAAGTTTGATACGCCTTCTGAAGATGTCATTGCTGCCTTGGATTGTCAAGATGAAAAGCGAGATGGATTTTTAAAACGTCTTTTTTCAAAAGATAAAAAAGAGCGAGCCTTTGAATCTGAAGAGGAAGAGAAAAAGAAGAAAAAGAAAGGTATCTTTTCATTTTTAAAAAAGAAAGACAAAAACCAATCTTAAAAATTTAAGGTTAGATGTCCTAAAATTATATTAAAACGGTCGGCATTATGGTTTAAGATTAAAAAAACTCTTATCTTAAATAAAAACATAATAATGGCTACAATAACAACTACAAATCCTTACACCCAAGAAGAACTTAAAACATATTCCTTAATTTCTGATAACGATTTAAATGCAAAACTTGAGCTTGGCCAAGAACAGTTTGACCAATGGAAATCAGTTTCTATTAAAGAGCGCTCTAAGTTATTAAAGCAAGTGGCTAAACTATTGCACAAGCGAACTGAGAAATATGCCAAACTAATGCTTTCTGAAATGGGAAAACCAATAACCCAAGGAATAGCTGAAGTTGAAAAATGTGCTTGGGTCTGTGATTTTTATGCTAAGAATGCCGAACGGTTTTTAGCCGACCAGCTTATTGAAACAGATGCAAAAGAAAGCTTTATCAGTTATGATCCACTAGGTGTGATTTTGGCAATCATGCCGTGGAATTACCCATTTTGGCAAGTGATGCGATTTGCCGCACCAACACTCATGGCTGGAAACACTGCTGTTTTAAAGCATGCTTCCAATGTTAGTGGATGTGCATTGGAAATCGAGCAATTGTTTTTGGATGCTGGTTTCCCAAAAGGTTGTTTTCAGACGCTTTTGGTTTCCCACGAACAAATTGAGACCATCATTTCTAGTTCTACAATTAAAGCGGTAAGCTTAACAGGAAGTGAACCAGCAGGAAGAAAGGTTGCTGAGTTGGCAGGATCACAATTGAAAAAGTGTGTTTTGGAATTAGGAGGAAATAATGCTTGTATCGTTTTAAATGATGCCGATTTAGATAAACATATTAAAACCATGGTTCAGGCCAGAATGCAAAATGCAGGACAAAGTTGTATTGCAGCCAAGCGTTTTATAGTTGAAGCATCAATTTATGATGAATTCATGAAAAGATTTCAAGACGAAGTCTCAAATTTAATTTTAGGAGATCCATCACAAAATGAAACCGATATGTCTGCAATGGCTCGTGAGGATTTGGCTAAAGAAGTTGAGCAACAAGTTCATAAGTCTATTGATAAAGGTGCCAAAGTTGTTTATGGTAATTCCAGAACTGGAGCCATCTTTCAACCGACCATCGTTGAAAATGTACAACCTGGAATGCCGCTTTTTGATGAAGAAGTGTTTGGTCCTGTAGCTGCCATTATTAAAGTAGAAAATGAGGAGGAAGCTTACCAAATGGCAATGAGATCTAGATTCGGATTAGGAACTATGGTGTTTACTAAAGATGTTAAAAAGGCAAGGCATCAGATAGATGATATAGGAGATGGTGCTTTCTTTATCAATGAAATGGTTAAATCAGATCCAAGATTACCATTTGGAGGGACAAAAGCATCAGGTTATGGTAGAGAGTTGTCCAAAGAAGGTATCATGGAGTTTGTCAATAAAAAAACCGTTTACATAAAGTAACTTTTTGACCTTTAAGCTTACTTGCTTTTATGCTGCCTTATGATCTTCTTTATAGCTCTGGTTGGTTTCATGTTATTGTTGCTGTCTGAACAATAGTTCACCAATATCGTTTCAGCTTTGGTATAAATCTCGTCGGCAGTTAGATCTTTTTCTCCTTTATGTTCGATAATGGCTTTTGACATTGCTGCTAGATACAATCCAAACAAATCAGAATTCCCTTTGGTCAGATCCATTTCCCTTTCACCAATTTCAAAGTAATAGTCTGGTGTACCTTCCATCCATTTCATGATATATTGTACAGCGGTTAAACGATTAAAAGGCTCATAATCTGAGGGATTTTCAAAAAGGTAGTTAGCACATTTTAAAACAACATCCTTTTCAGTACGATAACTCTCAACATACTTGAATTCGTACTTGGAAAGTTTTTCAAAATTTTGACAAAATGAAAACTGAAATAAAAATGTAATGGCTAGAATAAGATAAAATTGTTTCATAGATTGTTGTGTTAATTATGATTGAAATTTATCATTGTTTACATAAGGCATAAATAGCATTTGCAAACTGTTTTCCCAAGTCAATATAACCGATGCTGTCATAATGCCAAGGATCAGAATATTTATAATATCTAGTGCTTCTCACAATGGTAGCATTGGTGTCAGTTCTCGCAAATTTTTCTTGCGCATATTGAATGAGTTCGCCATATTTCCAAACTTTGCCTACATCACTATTCCAAGAATCCGAAATTTTACCTATTACAATCGGTAAATCATCAGTCCTAAACGTCGCTCGCATCAAGTCCATTAACCGTTTCAGATTATCATAATAACGAAGTGCTATGGCTTCCGTAAATGCGGCATCAGCTTCACCTTGCATCCAAATTATTCCTGTTGGAATAAGATGGTCTTTCTTTCCATTTTCATCAATGTCAGTCGTTTTTAAGGCATTGTTTACTGTTGTTAAAAAATGATCGTATTGATTGATTCCGCTCTTACCTTGAAAATCTGGTTCCCAAGACCCGAAACCTCCTGCCGCTAAACTGTCGATGGAAGAGCCTCCTCGAGAGTATTTAATGATGGCAATTTTTTCGTTGGGATAGAGTTTTTGAAGCTGTTTGGCAAACGATAGCTCGATTCCAAAACGATTGGAAAGCGTATTGGTCTTACCATCAGAAGTGAAACCTGTACCATGTCCAGGTTTTAGGGTTTCCCAAATACCTTTTCCGCCATTTTGGGCTTCATCAGGAACAGGATTGCCTTCAAAAATCCATACATTATCATAATTAGATCGCAATGAATCTGGTAAATCCTTAGTGTATCCAAAGCCTTCCATATTGGATTGACCTCCTAAATAAAACAAACGGATTGGGTCGTTTTCTTGGGACTGTATTGAGACTGAGAAACTAAAAAGAAAGAGAAAAATAACGTATTGTTTCATTTTCTACTGAATATGAATGGTTTTAAATGACTTAGTAAATATAAAAATTTATGGTATTAAGATATAAAAATATCTAGCGTACCAAGTTAAGTCCTGAATAGCTTTGGATGACATTAATTTCAAAATGAGGTTTCCCGTAAGGTAAATCAGTTTTTAAGCATTAATGTTATGCTGTTATTTTAGATTAACATGATTTCACAATATAAGGTCGATCAAGAAACGGTTGATGTATCAAATCAATCGAACCCAATTTTATTTATTTCCATACTGCTTTTGCTAATTTATATTTTGATCAAACTTTATAAATATTTTGATAATGATCAATTTGATGATTGATTTACAAGGTTTGCATAATTATAGGGTTATGAATTAGCTTCGCTGTTCCCTGTTGCTCCCATTCGGTAAATGAACCTTTTGGTCTTTACATCTTTAAATTTGAAAAGCCCAACAAGTAAACTCGTTGGGCTTTTCGGTTTAAATTTGTTATTAAGCTTCGCTTAATTGTGGAGTCTGAGGATTAAAGCTCCCGCCTTACCAAAATTGGAAATCAAAATTTTGATTTGTTTTATGTCATTTCAATCTTGAAAATAAATTTTCAGATTTCCACTTTATAAAACCAGCCAATTTTGGCTTCATGTGGAGTCGGAGGGATTCGAACCCTCGTCCAAACAAGCTATTAAAGAGCTTTCTACACGTTTAGTCTTTTCTTGGTTTGTAGGCGAAAAGCTGGCTAAAGACAACCTACTTATCACTTAGCTTCTAAATCTCGAAAGTGCATCGAAGCGCTACACAATCTTAGTCAATATTTACGATGCCTCTAAGTAGAACGCCATTAACCAAGGCTTTCTGGAGACATTTAGCTTTCCTACCTTGTAGGACGTGGCTTAATCTTACTATAATTCAGATTAGGCAGCTAAAGCGTAGTTATTCTCGCCGTTTAAAAAGTTGATCTAGCCTTTTACGTGTGTCAAGATCCTTACACGACGTGCTTACCGTTTAATGAGTCTCGCTGTCAAAACCAGTCGACCCCATTGTAATGAGATAGCAAAATCTTGTTTTGCGACATCGAATTAATCCTAAACTTGGTTCAGGATCTCATACCTATCTCTCTAATTCTTTTGGGCGTTTCCCTCTTTCACTATCGTTTCAGAGGGTCAGGCTTTTCGCTATATCTTTTGCAAAGGCAAAAGGATGCCGCTACAATCCTTAACGCAAATATCCAAAGGAGCGCAAAGTTATCAAAAAGTTTGTATAACCTTACATTTCCTCCTATTTTCGTGCAAATTTTATACCATTGTCGCTTTGGCAGTATAGCCTTTGTAGATAACAATTCAATAGTCCAATTTTAAAATTACACAGAATGAGTATCACTTTTGGAATTATCAAAGAGCGTAAAAATCCACCAGACAGACGTGTGGTGTTTTCTCCTGAAAAACTGGTTGAAGCCCAACTCGCTTTTCCACAGGCAAAATTTGTGGTGGAAGCTTCAGATATTCGTGTGTTTCCTGATGATGCCTATCGTCAAAAAGGATTTACGGTAACCGACGATATGTCAGACTGCGATGTATTGCTTGGTGTCAAGGAAGTGCCTCTTGATGCGCTTATTCCGAATAAAAAATACTTCTTCTTTTCACATACCATCAAAAAGCAACCTTATAACCGAAAATTACTGCTTGAGATTTTAGAGAAGCATATTGAATTATATGATCATGAAACCATTGTCAAGAAAAGTGGAGCACGCCTTATTGGTTTTGGTCGTTATGCTGGTTTGGTTGGTGCTTACAACGGATTTAGAGCGTTGGGATTACGTGATGGTTTGTTCAACTTGCCTAAAGTAGAAACCCTTGCCGATTTGAATGAAGTCAAAGCTGAATTGGATAAAATTACCATTCCGAATGTAAAAATCGTATTGTCAGGAACAGGAAAAGTCGCTTATGGCGCCAAGGAAATTCTCGATCATTTAAAAATTAAGGAAGTCAGTGATGCCTTATACCTTACATCGCAATTCACAGAACCTGTCTACTGCATGATTGATGTGATGGAATACAGCAAGCGATTGGATGGCAAGGTTGGTAATAAGTTTGAATTTTATAAGGACCCTTCAGGTTATGAAAGTAATTTTATGCCTTATGCCAAAGAAACCGATGTTTTTATTGCTGGTCATTTTTATGGTGATGGTGCACCTTTTATTTTTACTCGTGAAGATGCTAAGCATCCCGATTTTCGTATCAATCTGGTAGCTGATATTTCTTGTGATATTGACGGACCAGTAGCCTCGACCATTAGACCATCAACCATTGCAGACCCATTTTATGGTTACGATCCACATTCAGAAAACGAAGTGGCTTTTGATGCCGACGAAGCCATCACTGTCATGGCTGTCGATAATTTACCTTGTGAGTTGCCAAAAGATGCGAGTGAAGGTTTTGGTGACATGTTTATGGAGCATGTGATTCCAGCCTTTTTCAATGGTGATGAACGTGGTATTTTAAAACGCGCAAAAATGACCACATCTGATGGAAAATTAACCGAGCGATTTAAATACTTACAAGCTTATGTTGATGGTAGGTAATTAATTTCCTCTTATTTTCTATAACCTTACTTAGGTTGTTAGTTGACTTTAAGGAATTTCAATAAAAATTTTCTTACTTTTATGAGGCAATCATTGTAAGATTAGCAATTAACATTTGACAATCAACAACTTAACTCCATGACATTAATCAAAAGATGTTTTGTAATAGTAGGACTGCTATTACTCACAACCACATGCTCTGAAGACGATAACTGGAACACTGATAATCCACCCATCAACCAACAGCAAAATTCTAATTTTTCCGAAAACTTTGGAAGTCCAATAAACGCTCGTTTCATTGGAAAAGTCATCAATGAAGCTAACAATCCAATTTCTGATGTGACCATTATGGTTGGTAATACTATAACCACAACAGATGCCAATGGTGTTTTTTCAGTTGAAAGTGCTTCGGTGTTTGAAAAGTTTGCTTACATAAAAGCATCTAAAGATGGTTTTATCGATGGCTCTAGAGCTATCGTGCCTTCAGATGGTATCAATCAGGTAACTATTATGTTATTAGATTTAGACACCACGGCAAGCATCAATTCTGGAGAAACGAGTACTGTTAATTTGCCTAATGGTGCTCAAGTAGTTTTTGATGGAGCCTTTGAAGATGCACAAGGCAATCCTTATTCTGGTGCAGTAAAAGTGACCTTAAAGCATTTAAACCCTGATTCTAATGTCATGGAAATGCAAATGCCAGGTATGTTGTTTGCAGAAAACACCAATGGTTCAGCCCGAATATTAGAAACATATGGAATGATTGCTGTAGAAATGCGTAGTACTTCAGATGAAGAACTCAATTTAGCTAATGGCAGTTCTGCACAAATCTCAATACCTATGCCTTCAAGTGTCAACAACGCTCCAAATACAATTCCGTTATGGTATTTTGACGACGAAGGTGGTTATTGGAAAGAGGAAGGACAAGCCACCTTACAAGGCAATAACTATGTTGGTAATGTTTCACATTTTACTTTTTGGAACTGGGACTTTGATTATCCTTTTGTTCAATTGTGTATAACACTAACTGATATGGATGGGAATGTTTTGCCTTATACAGCCCTAGACCTTTATTCACCTGCATTGGCATCAACAGGTACCTATGGCTATACCAATGGTTCAGGTATTGAATGTGGTTTAGTTCCTGCTAACGATGAATTAACACTTACAGTTCCTGCTTATGGATGTGTCAACAATGACTTCAGTACTGCAATCGGTCCTTTTTCAACAGATCAGAATATAACGATACAAGTGACTGATGCTGATGCTTTGACTACCAATTTTATTGGTGTATTCAACGATTGTGATGGCAATCCAATTACAAATGGTTATATGCAATTGTTTTATAACGATTCTACCCAAACCATTCCAATTGATAATGGCATCATCGACTTAACAATCGATTACTGCAGTAGTGATACAAGTTACTCTGCATTGGTTGTCGATTTGTTAGGTAGTCAAACCACAGATGTAACAACAGGTGATTTTGTACAACCAACAACAGATTTAGGGACACAATTATCTTGTGTGGACCTGGTTGATAGTGATGGTGATGGAATTTTGGATATTGATGAAGATGTCAATGGTGATGGTAATTTAGATAACGACGATACTGATGGTGATGGGATACCTAATTATTTAGATGAAGATGATGATGGTGATGGCGTTAATACTGCTGATGAAGATCGTGATAATGATGGTAATCCTGCAAATGATGATAGTGATGGTGATCAAACACCAGATTATTTGGATGCTTTAGACGTTTTGATTTATGCATCTGAAATTTCTGGAACTGGCTGTGCACCTAATATTGAATATGATTTTAATGTCATTATTGATCAAGTATATGGAGAACTTATCAATAATACCTATGCATTTTATCTTTTGGAACCTGATGCGGTTGCAGGTATAAATCCGATACCAAATCCTTTTATTGATGACGGTTCCACAAATTCAATCTTTGTGAAAGCAACAAATATCTTATCCAATCAATCTGATATTTCCGAGATATATTTGTTTGAAATCTATGCAGATTCAGATCAAGATGGTTTAACCGACTGTGAAGAAACTACAGGAGTAAACAGTAACAATTCAAATTGTGATCCTAACGGTAATATTACAGATCCAAACGATGCTGATAGTGATGATGACGGATTTGATGATTGCGAAGAAGCTGAAGCTGGTACAGATCCAAATGATGCTTCAAGTTTTCCTGATATAATAGATAGTGATGGTGATTCGGTTTTAGATAGTCAAGAAGCTATTGATGGTACAGATCCTAATGATGTTTGCGATTACAATGAAGCCAATTTTGATTATAGTTTGGCTACTAACGCTTGGTATAGTGCCAATTGTGATGGCGATTTTCATATAAACGAATGCGATCCAAGTCCGTTAGATCCTTGCGGATTTGAATTTGGATTTTGCGATTTTGCACCAACAACAGCTGAATGGGATGCTCTAGACTGTGATAGCGATGGTGTTTCCAATGGTGTTGAAATGACCAACGGTACAGATCCTGGTGATCCTACAGATAATTAAAGAATGGTACATTTAATAGTAAAGGGAAAGCATTGTGCTTTCCTTTTTTTATGCTTTTAATGAAACAGACTTCAATAGCCAATAGGTGATGCCCAAAAAACAACCAAACATTATTGTGAATAACCAAGCTTCAGTGTTGGGTTGAACAATGATTTTCAAAGTATCTGAAAAGATTGCTGAGGGCTGATTGATTATTTCCCAAGAATTGTAACGTAAAAAGCGTCCGAGATAGATTCCAAAAGCTGTGAGTCCAAATACAGTAAATACAATTGGTGCTATCAATTTTGGTCTGATGTAATGCACTAGAAGTTCTTCCATATCCAAAAGCGAAAGGTAAAAGAGGATTAATCCGTTTAAGGCAAATGACAAAATGACCAACACATCCAGCCATAAAAGCGAATTATTGGAGTTGCTTATGTGAAATAAATCGGTGGTTATATAAGGCGCATTAGGCAAAAACAAAAGCCATATCATAAATGTTGCCAAGAATGTTAATTTATTCATTTTTGGCTTGCTTACCATTATAGTTGTAATAGCGAATGGAATTACAGCAAGAAATAAATTCCATACTAAAAACAAGAGATAAAACGATTGATGAAGTTTTGCTCTCACCATTAATAATACAATGCTCAAGGTTAAGGACAAGGATAGTAAAGCCATCATTTTGAAACGGTTGATAAAAAGTGTTTTTAAGGTTTCCATATTGAAGTTTTTAAGTCAATAATTAAAATGGTTAAGGTGCCTAAAGCATAGGCTATAAGATCTGATATATGAAAGGTGCTTCCCAAGATGAGATTGGCTAGGGTATTTTGTCTTAGTTTAAAAAAATCCAAAAGATTGAAAAGTTGTAAAAACTCTACGGCAAATGCTATACAGAGTACTATTATAGCTAAGCTAATCGGACGAATGTCTTTAATACTCTTTATGGCACAATACATTAAAATCACCACCAAAAAGTCTCCAAAAGTATGACGAATAAAACCTGTTTTTAAGGTTAAGGCAATGGCAATTTCAATCACCAAAATGACGAGGCTAATTATAAAGTAGACAGTATTGAACTTAAGTGTCATATCAAAATATTATAATAAGGAAACGTAATAATCATGTACATATATAAAATAGCAATAGGGATATTTAGCAGCATCATAAAGCATGTTTTTATGACTTGGATTCTCTGTGACGGATTGAATATTCCATAGCCTATCAACATTATAAAAATTATCAAATTCACAATAACCATTATTAAAATACAAGCAAAGGCAAATTCAATCGCTAGAAAGCCTTCACCAAAGTATAGGTATAACGATAATAGAGAAGTGCCTATGACAAAACTAATTAACGCTATGGCTTGTCCGAATTCGTGAATATTATTTAGCATACGTTTTAATTTAAATGAAACCTCGTTCATTTCAAGAAATGAAAGCGGAACGAGGTCACACCACCAACTAATTAATCGTTACTCCAATCAATTTTCCTTGAGACAAACATGACGATGGCAAGGATGATAAAGAGTCCAATACTACCAACGAGTAGAGCATAATTTTCCAATTGAATGATCACATAGATGAACGCATACAAAGCTGTCAAAGAAGTGCCAATCAAGACGGAAAACTTGTTACTCTTTAAAATAGACCTTGAATATAAAGTGATTAAGGCCACAACCGCTATTCCTGCTACGAGATAAGCGTTAAGGAAATTACTGTGTTCAGAAATAGAAACCAATAAGGTATAGAACATAGTCAATGCCAAGCCGATCATTAAATATTGGAAAGGATGGATTTGTATTTTGCTCATGGTTTGAATCAAGAAGAATATGAGAAAAGTGAGTGCGATCACTAAAAATCCATATTTAGCAGAACGTTCACTTTTTTGATATTCATCGACCATGACCATAAACTTTGTTCCGAAGGCAAACTCCCTAAGATCTGGAATGTTGTTTAAATGTTGTTGTGAAAAGGCACGATTGATGTGAAGTACTTTCCAATCTGCTTTAAATCCGTCTTTTGAGATTTCCTTGGTTTCATCATTAGGTAGATAATTACCAATGAAACTAGGATCAGCCCAATTGGAAATCATCTTCATGGTCGTAGTTTTACCAATTGGTATCAAATCAATTTGTTCAGTCCCATTAAAAACTATTTGGATATTGAATGTATCATTGTGGTCATCTGAAAGGTCTTCTGCTTTGATAAAACTCGATTCTAAAATATCCAAGCGATTATGACTATTGGAATTATTGTTGTAATTGCTTTGGAAACTGTACTCCTCTGCATTCATTTTCAAAACCATTTCACTTCTGATACCTTTCAAGTTTGAGGTTTTTATGATGATGGAAGCTTTATCCCAAATGATATCTTCGGTTTTGATGCCTTTTGCATCCAGATTAGCTGGAATGAATTCTCCTGAAAAATCCATGACAGTTGTAAATACAGCCGATTCAAAATTGCCTCTTTTTAAAGGTTTGGAATCTACATTGGCATCAGTATGTAAACTCTCTGGAAAGATATAAGCGTAATTGATGTGCGTTTCGGTCTCCTTAAAATAGGTCTTGGTTTTTTCGTTATAGGTCTTGGTTTCCGAATAGGTTTTATAAGGTAGTTTTAAAATGGGTCCATATACAACGACATTATTTCCCCATTTTTCATTGATTTCCTTTACGACATCTGCTTGTCGTAAGGCACGTTCGTTAATCAAGCTATTGATGTAAGATAGTGGTATGAGTAAGACAATAATTAAAAATCCAACCATAAGCATGCGTGCTGTGATTGAGTTTTTTAACCAATAAAAAAATTTGTTTGTTTGAGGTTGCCGATTTGGTTGAGGTGTGTTTGACTGTTCCATGTTTTTTAATTAAAGTACTTTGAAATACAAAGTAAAGAGTTAAAAAAATATTATTGTTTATGTATTAATTTTTCAAGGGCTTCAATATGTTTTTTAAATTCTGCTCTACCCAATTTGGTGGTAGAGTAGCGTGTATTTGGTTTTCTCCCGATAAACTGTTTTTCAACTTCAATATAGTTGGCATTTTCCAAGGCTTTGGTGTGACTTGCCAAATTACCATCGGTAGCACCTAACAATTCTTTCAATGTATTAAAATCAGCATATTCATTTACCATTAAGACCGACATGATTCCCAATCGGATTCTATGGTCAAAGACTTTGTTTATGTTATTTATGATGCTCAAATCGAGTTCAAAATTTAGAGGTTAAAGTTAAAGGTTTTTCAGCCATTATGCTGACACCTTAAATTTATCGTTTATCGTATTTGAAATGCATCCAAGTTCCATAAACGATATGCATGATTCCAAAACCTGCGACCCAAAACCAAAATCCATAACTCGGTACTACAGCACATATCAAGCCTAATATAATTTCAGTAAAACCTAAATAACGAATATCGCCTAAGCTATATTTAGACGCATTAATCAATGCCAAACCATAAAATATCAACATCAAAGCAGCTGTATGTCCATAACGTTCTTGATTTAAGATGATCAGTATGTAAATACCACCAGTAACCAAAGGAATTAAAAAATTAATCAATAGACGTTTTGATGAGCTATCCCAAATTTTTTCACCATTTTTCTTTGCCTTTTTGGTCGTCAAGATGATGCCTGTTAAGATACTTAAAGCCGCAACACCTAAAAGAATACCAACACAAATTCTAAAGACATAGCCATCTAATATAAGATAGCCTCTTACCGAATTTGACACTAAGTAATAGGCAATGGCTGCACCAACAAGGGCATATATTCCAGCTAAAACTCCTGAAAGACCACTTAATGAAATAAATCGTGATGATTTGTTCATCATAGATTTAATCTCTGTGATATCGTCTAAATATTTTTTGGATTCCATATAAAGTACTTTGAATTGCAAAGTAAATAAATATAATTGATTTATCGACTATAAATTTTTGTTAAATATTTGATGCCGAAATTGTTTTTATGGATTTTTTTGAGAGTCAACTCAATAGTTGGGAAATCAGTGATACACTAAATATTGTAAGCATAAACCAGCCAATAAAACCTTGAATAATGGCAAGATATCTTGGTAAACCTTTTATTGGTATCTCTCCAAAGCCAAGCGTGCTAAAGGTATTGATGCTAAGCATTAGCGCGTTGAGAAACTTGATTATGATGTCGTAAAGAATAGCAATAATGAAAACAAAGATGATAATCAGCCCTTTCCACCATTTGTGTTTTTTTGGAACATCTTTCCATGTTCCTTTGAGGATATCAAAACGCTTTAAGATACTGGAAGTGAATTTTGAACCCAAAATAGACCAGCGATACAAAGGTAAAGCCGTGGCTTTGAAAAACTTTGGTGTCGTATGTTTTGAAGTTTCAATATAGTTTTTGAATTCTTCGTATTCTAACATTTTTTTTCTGGTCTCGTCTTGATAGATTTCATGCATTCCAGAATCTACATTCAAATATTTCATAAAGAAATTATAGCGATTCATGATTCTGTTTTTTCCGTTAGAATCCCAGTCATTTGGAAAAAGAAAGTAGAATAGCGCGAAGATCAAAATAACATACATCGAAATAACTATCGCTTTACTGGGTTTGGTTCCATAATCTGAAAACATACCGATAAAACGATTGATTTGCCATTGAAAAAATGTATCAAAATTTCGGTTTGCTTTATAATCATGTTTTAATCGATCAGTTTCTAAGTCTTTTATAGCAACATAGACAGCATTTGCAGATTTAAAGTCTCTTTTAGATCTGTAATTTTTTTCTAACTTCTCCAAGTTCTGAACATAGGAGGTAAAAAATATATTATCTTCAAGAATTCTCTTGTTTGCATATTTTTTTACGTCCATTGAATCAAGTTTAAAAAACTTAATTTGAAAATCGGTTTCAGCATATAGAAATTTATCTTTTAGGTCTTCCCAAGAATAAAATCCATTTTCAGTAAAATCAATACTTGTAAAATAATTGAACTTGTTGCCTTCAATTGTTGTGTAATCATTTACCTTCATATTGAAGGGAAACATAGTGTATCCAAATCCATGGAAGGAATTGTTCTTAAAATTGCCAGGGAAAGTACTAAATTGTATTTGGTGGTAATTATTGTAAATGTCATTACTTTGGAAAGTACTTAAGTTTGAACAAATTAGTGGAGTGCTAAAAAATTTCCGTTCCAAATTTCTATAATCGAAAACGTTTGATAAAACCATAATAGACCCTTGTGAATTATCATTAACCTTATAATAATTTTCAAAAAAAACATGAGATACTACTTTGTTATTTTTAAATAAGAAGGTTGTAGAAAAATTATAATAGGGTGCATATTTTGTAAATCTTTTATCTAAATTCTTAGGTATGGTAGGTGGCGGATTTTTATTTTCATCATAATTTACCCAAAAGGTCAGATCTCCTTTGAACGTAGAAGCTTCTACGCATAACGCCATTGAGTTTATTATTTCTACTTCTTCATTAAAACTTAAATAGTTGAGTGAGCCTTTTCGGTCAAAATGAACATAATCTAATTTTATTGGCTTATTAATGACAATTGTATCTCGTTTAGAATTTAAAGAATCTAACTTTTTAAAGCGCTCATCTGTAGATTCATTAAATACAATTAATGCTTCAGATAATGAAAAAACAGAATCTTTTGACGTTTCAATTGCATCGAAAAAATCTGTATAAGACATTTCCTTTAGTACAGTATCCTGTCCGTGAATAAAAATGGATAGTAAGCAAAACAGTAAGGTTACAAATGATTTCATGGTTGGTATTCAAAAGTAATCTCAATAAAGATATATAATTTATTGTAAGAAAATTTTCCTTTCCTTAATTTGTAATGGACTAATAAACTAGAGATGAATCCTGCTGAAGCCTATATTCTTAAACAAAAAGAACCCTTCAAGTCTATCTTGTTGCACTTACAAGTTTTAATTGAACACACGTTTCCTGAGGCTGAACTGAAGTACAAATGGAAAATCCCATGCTACTACGTTGATAAACGACCAATTTGTTACCTCAACCAAAGTAAAGATTATGTCGATGTTGGCTTGTGGCATTCAGCACATCTAACAAAGCATACTGAACATTTGGTTTCTGAACATCGTAAAGTCGTAAAATCCTTACGGTATAAATCTCTGGAAGATATAAATGATGCTGTTTTTATTGCTGTGATGGAAGAGGTCGCAAGCCACAAAAACAAATCATTTTTGAAGTAGGCTAGAGGTCTTTGTAAACGATATAATTTTCTAAAATGACATCTCTAACAGAAACTTTTTGTTTTTTCTCTACCTCATAAAAATGAGAATCAAAAAAAGGTAAGGCTGTAATGCTAACATCAGATTTTATACGTTCAAATCCGTTCATGCTTACACGAGATTCCATGATGCGCAACAATTTTGAAGCGATTGTTTTGCCTTGAAAATCTTTATGTACAAACAAGCCATCTAAATAGTTGCCATCTTTCAAATATGAAAACCCAACAATTTGATTATCGAGCTCAGCAACTAAAAAGTAAAGGGATTTAATACGTTTTTCCCATTTTTTAGTTTTGTCTGCTCCTGAAGCCCAAGCTTCAACTTGTTTTTCAGAATAATCCTTAGAATTCACATTCCTAATGGTATCTCTAAAAAGTGCCGTGATTTCAGGAAGATCCTCTAAAGTAGCTTCCCTAAATTCTAAATCCTCTAACATGATTTAAAGGTTGTTGATGGTGTTTCTAATGGCTACAAGATTGGTCAATAAACCTTCCAATTTATCTAAATGCAACATGTTTGCACCATCGCTTTTGGCATTGGCAGGATCGAAATGGGTTTCAATAAACAAACCATCTACATGATTAACTACACCTGCTCGGGCAATAGTTTCAATCATTTCTGGACGTCCACCTGTAACACCTACACTTTGGTTAGGTTGCTGCAGAGAATGGGTAACGTCTAAAACAGTAGGTGCATATTGGCGCATTGTTGGAATACCTCTAAAATCGACAATCATATCTTGATATCCGAACATGGTACCACGATCTGTAATCCATGCGTTTTCATTTCCGGTGTCTTTCACTTTTTGAACTGCATGTTTCATCGATTCCGGACTCATAAACTGCCCTTTCTTAAGATTGACCACTTTTCCGGTTTCAGCAGCAGCTACTACTAAATCGGTTTGTCTTACCAAGAAAGCAGGAATTTGAAGAACATCAACATACTCGGCAGCCATAGCAGCATCAGTTACTTCGTGAATATCTGTTATGGTTGGCACCTCAAAAGTTTCAGATACTTTTCTTAAGATCTTTAATGCTTTTTCATCTCCAATCCCTGTAAAGCTATCAATTCGACTGCGATTGGCTTTTTTGAAACTGCCCTTAAAAACATAAGGAATTTTAAGTTGATCGGTTATTCCAACCACTTTTTCAGCAATTCTGAGTGCCATCTCTTCACCTTCTATGGCACAAGGTCCACATAGTAAAAAGAAATTATTGGAGTTGATATGATTCAGTTTCGGAACGTCTATGCGATTCATTCAATATGAAGTTTCAAATTAAAGCGCAAAGTTACGAAATTAAACGCTGCATAACCACCAATAAATTTTAGTGAGCTTTTAGATGTTAAAAGGCACGCTGAATACTGTTGCGAATCATCCACAAGGCCATCACAAAATTGGCAACCACAAATAATCCACCATAAACAATGAATTGTTTAGTTGTTGTCGACAAATTGATAATATTAAGCATATCAGATATATATGCTAAAATTAAATAGGAAGACAAACAAACAAATGTAATGCCTAATGTAAAGTTGAGCTTTCTGCTCGGTTTAACAATTTGCCAAACAAATGGGATGCCGAACAGTAATATTGGAAATGCGGAAATACCAACATTTCTATTTACAATCGTAAACCAGTATGCAATAATGGCAATAAAATACAAATACGGAATGAATTTGGAATAAGTGCTTAAGAATTTCATCTGTAATAGGGTTTTTTTGTTACAAATGTAAATCGCCTTCTTTAAGCGGTTGGTTAGTGGCTATTTACTATTAATCAATACTCTAACGAAAGTTACGAAGCTTAAGTATCTCTCTTGTGCATTATAACATATAATTAACTAATAAAGTTCCTTTCTCTTTACAAAAAGTTAAAGTTTTGAAATCAAATAATTTATGAAACTATTGAAGAATTAATAGCTTATTTAATGTACATTTGCACGCTCAAATAAAAGCTGAAAAATGGCTACAATAAAAAACATTGCAATTATTGCCCATGTTGACCATGGCAAAACGACGTTGGTAGATAAGATCATGTACCATTGTCAACTGTTTCGTGACAACGAAAACACAGGAGATTTAATTCTTGACAATAACGATTTGGAACGTGAACGTGGTATTACCATTACGTCTAAAAATGTTTCTGTAACATATAAGGATACCAAGATCAACATCATTGACACACCAGGTCACGCCGATTTTGGAGGTGAGGTTGAACGTGTCTTGAATATGGCAGATGGAGTTTTGTTATTGGTGGATGCTTTTGAAGGTCCAATGCCGCAAACGCGATTTGTACTTCAAAAAGCTATCGACTTAGGATTGAAGCCATGTGTGGTCATCAATAAAGTAGACAAGGAAAACTGTACGCCTGATGAGGTTCATGAAAAAGTGTTTGATCTTATGTTCGAACTGGGAGCAGAGGAGTGGCAGCTAGATTTTCCAACGGTTTATGGTTCAGCGAAACATAATTGGATGAGTGAGGATTGGAATAATCAAACGGATAATATTGAGCCATTGCTAGATATGGTTATTGAACATATTCCAGAGCCAAAAATTGAAGAAGGAACTACTCAAATGCTGATTACCTCATTGGATTTCTCATCATTTACTGGTCGAATTGCTATTGGTAGATTGACAAGAGGAACCTTGAAAGCTAATCAGAATATTTCATTGGTAAAACGTGATGGTAGTATCGTAAAATCAAAAATTAAGGAACTTCATACTTTTGAAGGATTAGGTCGTAAGAAGGTTGAAGAGGTAGAAGCTGGTGATATTTGTGCTATTGTTGGATTGGAAGGTTTTGAAATTGGTGATACGGTTGCCGACTTTGAGAATCCTGAAGGTATGAAAACCATTGCTATTGATGAGCCAACGATGAGCATGCTATTTACCATCAACGATTCACCATTTTTTGGAAAAGATGGAAAATACGTCACGTCTCGCCACATTAAAGAGCGATTGACCAAGGAATTGGAAAAGAACTTGGCGTTGCGTGTTGAGGAAACCGACAGTGCTGATAAATTCATGGTGTTTGGTCGTGGTGTCTTGCATTTATCGGTTTTAATCGAAACCATGCGTCGTGAAGGTTACGAATTGCAAATTGGTCAGCCACAAGTTATTGTTAAGGAAATTGATGGTGTGAAATGTGAGCCAGTTGAGGAAATGACTATCGATTTGCCTGAAGATGTTTCTGGAAAAGCCATTGAGCTGGTTACCAAACGTAAAGGTGAAATGATTAGTATGGAAGCCAAAGGTGACCGAATGGTTTGTGAATTCATGGTGCCTTCAAGAGGTATTATTGGTTTGCGAAATCAATTGTTGACGGCCACTGCTGGAGAAGCTATTATGGCACATCGCTTTAAGGAATACCAACCGATCAAAGGAGGCATTCCAGAGCGTCAAAATGGAAGTTTGGTTTCTATGGAAAATGGTCAGGCCATTCCTTATTCTATTGATAAACTTCAAGATCGTGGTAAATTCTTTATCGATCCAGGTGAAGATATTTATGAAGGACAAGTGATTGGTGAAAACTCTAGAGGTGATGACATGACCGTTAATGTCACAAAAACCAAAAAGTTGAGCAACGTGAGAAGTGCTGGTGCTGATGATAAAGCTAAAATTGTACCTGCTATTAAGTTTTCTTTGGAAGAGGCATTAGAATATATTCAGAAGGATGAATATGTTGAGGTAACGCCAAACCATTTGAGACTTAGAAAAATCTTACTGAAAGAAGTAGAGCGAAAACGTAACAAAGCTTTATAGTCTGTAAAAAAGATAATTCTAAAAGGATTAGTTGCTTATACGTTTAGGTTTAGTTTTCTATATTTACAAAAACTAAGATATGAATGTCTTCTTATATTTCGATCCAGGTTTAGGCGCAATGATCATACAAGCTATCGTTGCTGCTGTGGCTGGTGTTGTTTTGTTTTCCAAAAATGTGATGCATAAGATCAAAGTGTTTCTTGGAATTGCAAAACCAATCGATGAAGACCATTTTGATGACATTAATATCGAAGATCCAGATATAGAAAAGCAAAACAAACGTGACGAATAAAGATAGGCATGCATCTTCATTTCGCGATCCTTCAGGTCATGTCTTTTTAGAAGATGGAGACGTTAAACGCTCTATATTTCCTATTTATTTCAAGCAATACGAAGCGCTTAAAACACAGGGTATATTTAAAAAACTTTGGCAAGCAGGTCTTCTTGTAAAGCATGAGGAATTGTCGACTTCAGATACTGAAGTCATTATTAAGCCAGAACAAATTCCGTTTATAACTTATCCTTACGAATGGAGTTTCAATCAATACAAGGAAGCCGCACTTTTAACCTTAAAGATTCAGAAGTTTTGTTTAGATCACGGATTCTCATTGAAAGATGCTTCAGCATTCAATGTTACTTTTCATAAAGGCAAAGCGATTTTTATCGATACCTTGTCATTTGATTTTTATCAGAACAATTCGCCTTGGAGAGCTTATAAGCAATTCATAACGCATTTTTTAGGACCCTTAGTTTTAGCGCGATATCATGGTTCGCAATCAATGAAATTGATGAGTAACTATATTGATGGCATTCCAATTAAGATGTTGTCATCAATGTTGCCATTCAAAACAAAGTTGAATTTGTTTTTGTACTCCAATATTCACTTGCTTGCAAAATTTGAGGATAAGCACAATGAGGATTACAGCGGAAAGACGAAACAAACGACATTATCTAAAAAAGCTCAACTTAATATTGTTACATCCCTATACGATTACATAAAAAAACTTGAGCTAAAAGAGTCCACTGAATGGGGAAACTATTACAATAAAACTAATTACAGTGATGCGGCTTTTGTTGAAAAATCCCAAATCATAAATGGATGGCTCAGCAAATTGAATAGTAAGAGAATCATTGATGTTGGGGGGAATGATGGCACTTTTGTACGTGAGATAAACAACAATCTTGATTTGGCAATTGTAAGTGACATTGACAATAATGCGGTTGATTTTAATTACAAGACCATTAAGAAAAACAAGGAAACATACATACTTCCTATGGTTCTAGATGTTTTAAATCCTTCGCCTGCTGTCGGATTTGAAAATAAAGAACGCCATTCGTTTATATGTCGGGTTCAGAATTTAGCACCAGATGCGGCTTTAGCCTTGGCTTTGATACATCATATGACCTTGTCTGGAAATGTACCTTTTGAAATGTCGGCTCAATTTTTTGCATCTTTTTCCGAATATTTGATTATCGAGTTTCCGAAGCGCAGTGATTCTTGGGTACAACGCTTATTGAATACCAAAGGCGAATTCAAATCTCATTTCGATTTTTATGCCATTGAACATTTTGAAAGCTCTTACAAAACCCATTTCAACTTGATTGAAAAGCAATCTATAGCTAATTCAGAGCGCGTGATGTATCTTTTTAAAACCATAAAATGATTA
Source organism: Psychroserpens sp. XS_ASV72 (assembly GCF_041224425.1). Lineage (NCBI taxonomy): Bacteria > Pseudomonadati > Bacteroidota > Flavobacteriia > Flavobacteriales > Flavobacteriaceae > Psychroserpens > Psychroserpens sp. XS_ASV72. The sequence goes on from NZ_JBGFGL010000067.1 coordinate 153,564, forward strand.
GAGATAAGATAGCTAAATTTATAAGCAGTAATAGAGAATATCCAGTATTGTTTGGTTTGGCTACAGGAATTCAACCCTTATTGTATTTGTACGATTCGAATTTCAATATGGTTAATTCATGGCCTCAATTCCTTTTTTTAGCTTCTTTCTTCATTGCAATTCCAATTGCAGTTTTTTTATTGCTATCGTTCCTTCTTAAAGTCTTAAAAGCCTCAGCAAATTTTAAGTCTAAGATGTTTTCGGTTTTGAATTTTTGCTTGTTCACTTTTTTTGTGGGTTATGTCACCTTCGGAATACAGAAGCGATTACTGCTGATCACTTTATTGGTAGCTGTTTGTATTCTTGCCATCATTTTTTATAAGCATCTTAAAAAAGTAGTGGTATTCCAATTGCTATTGGCTGTATTGGTTTTGGTAAAATTAACACCAAGCTTATACTATTTTGTGCAATACTCTTACGAATGGCAAGAACCAAAGGACGATATTAAAAATGTAGTGTTCAAAAAACGCCCAAACATTTATTATTTGCAACCAGATGGTTATGTGGATTTCAATATTCTGACGAGTGGTTATTATGCGTTTGAAGATATGGGAATGGAAACATTTTTAGAAGATAATGGATTTCGTATTTACAATGATTTCAGAAGTAATTATACTTCTACCTTAACTTCTAACAGTTCCATGTTTTCAATGAAGCATCATTATTATTATGCTTATCTGAATTCAGATCGATTTTATAATTCTAGACAAATCATAACAGGGAAAAATCCAGTAATTGACATCTTTAAGAATAATGATTACCATACAAATCTTATCTTGGATGCCCCTTATTTAGTGACCAACAGGCCAAATATTTTATACGATTATTGCAATCTTGATTATGATGAAATAGCCTACCTTCCAAGAGGGTTTGAATTTGAAAAAGATACTAAAGAAGCACTTTTCAAGGCTATGGAAAATAAGGTTGGATCGAAAAGTAGCTTTTATTTTGTTCGCCAACCCTATCCTGGTCATATACAAACAAGACCCACAGAAAGTAAAGGGAAAGAAGAGGAACGCAGTGCCTACTTGCAAGATTTAAAAACATCCAATGAATGGTTGCGTATCGTTATCAGGGAAATTAATCAAAAGGATCCCAATTCCATAATTGTAATTTCCTCAGACCATGGTGGTTATGTTGGGTATGATTATATGAGAGAAAGTTATATTAAAACTACAGACGAAGATTTAATTCAATCTACATTTTCTTCACTTTTAGCTGTTAAGTGGCCAACCCAAGAGGTACCTGATTATGAAAATACCTTAAAGTCATCAGTTAATTTGTTTAGGGTTTTGTTTGCTTACCTGGCGGAAGAGGACCATTACTTACAAAATTTAGAACCAGACATCAGTTATGGACGAATCAGGCAACAGGCTCCTGAAGGTGTTTATGAGCTTATTAATGAGAAAGGTGAAGTAGTTTTCAATAAAATTTCTAAGTAAACATATAAATTAGTACTTTCAAGCGTTAATATAAAAACACCGATTTATTTATTCAATTGAGCTATACCACTTAGGTCTAAAGGACGTTTGGGACGATTTTATTAAACGTTCCAAAAACGGAACATTTCTGTTCCAAAGGGATTTTATAGAATACCATAAAGACCGTTTCCAGGATTATTCTCTCATGATTTACAAAGAGGATAAGCTTTTTATGGTTCTTCCTGCTCATTTGAAAGAAAATGTGCTATACTCGCATCAAGGATTAACATATGGAGGCTTTGTTTTGGGTAATTCGGTTAAACTAAAAAGCGTTCTTGAAGGATTTAAATGTGTTCTGAAATATCTTGAGGAACGTAAGGTCGACTCCTTGTTTTTAAAACCGATTCCAAATATTTATTGTAAATCACCAAGTGATGAACTTGAATACTTGCTTTTTCTAACTGAAGCTAATTGCTACAGAAAAGATACGTTATCGGTTATCGATTTCAACAATAGAATAAAAGTTTCAAATGATAGAAAAAATGGCTACAAAAGGGGTGTCAAAAATAACCTAAAGGTTAAGGAAGTCGATACATTTGAAGAGTTTTGGAACGATATCCTTACCAAAAATTTACAATCCAAACACCAAGTTCAACCTGTACATTCGGTAGAGGAAATTACTTATTTAAAAGAAAAGTTCCCAAAGCACATAAGGCAATTTAATGTCTATGATGGCGATGAGATTGTTGCAGGAACAACCATATTTGAAACCTCACAATTAGCACATTCACAATATATTTCTGGTAATGACGATAAAAATGCTTTAGGAAGTTTAGATTTTTTGCACATGTACCTTTTGGATGATGTTTTTAAAGACAAGCAATATTTTGATTTTGGCATTTCGAATGAAGATGAGGGAACCAAAATTAATGAAGGCTTGCAATATTGGAAAGAAGGCTTCGGAGCCAGAACCATTGTACAGAATTTTTATGAAGTGCCTACTAAAAATCATAACTTGTTAAATGATGTGTTTTTATGATTAAGTTTCTTGACCTACATAAAATCAATTCGCGTTTTAGTAATGAGTTTTCAGAGAAGTTTTCCTCATTTTTACAGTCAGGACACTATATCTTAGGTCAGGAAGTTCAAGCCTTTGAAACGCATTTTGCTACTTATTGTGACGTTAAACATTGTATAGGTGTTGCTAACGGACTCGATGCCTTGACGCTTATTTTTAGAGGATTTATTGAATTAGGAGCTTTACAACCAAACGATAAAATACTCGTACCTGCCAACACATATATTGCAAGTATCTTGTCGGTAATCAATTCAGGATTGCAACCTGTTTTTGTAGAACCAGATGAGACAACATTCAATATCAGTCCGTCAGAAATAGAAAAGAACTTAAGCTCTGATGTAAAGGGAATCTTAGCAGTTCACTTATATGGCCAATTAGCAGATATGGAATCCATAAATGCGATTGCAAAAGCAAATAATTTCTTGGTAATTGAAGATGCAGCACAAGCACATGGTGCTATTCAAGGTTCAGATGGAAACAAGGCAGGAAACTTATCAGATGCAGCGGCATTTAGTTTTTATCCTAGTAAAAATCTAGGAGCTTTAGGTGATGCTGGAGCTGTTACTACCAACCATGATCAACTCGCAGATAAAATTAGAATTTTGCGAAATTACGGAAGTTCAAAAAAGTACATCAATGACATTCAAGGAATCAATAGTCGTTTGGACGAACTTCAAGCAGGTATTTTAAATATTAAGCTCGAGCACTTAGATGCTGATAACAAAAAAAGACAAGACATAGCCCAACAGTACTTTAGTGGTATCAAAAACCCAAAGATACAATTACCAGATTGTCGAGATATTGAAGCACATGTGTTTCATGTTTTTGTTGTTAGGGTTGAGCAGCGAGAGGATTTTATCCGTTATTTGGAAGCTCACAATATTGGATATCTCATTCATTATCCCATTCCGCCACATAAGCAAAACGCCTTATTGCCTTATAAAACCTTATATTTGCCAGTAACAGAATCTATTCACGATTCCGTTTTGAGCTTGCCTATGAGTCCAGTAATGACTTCTGAGGAAGTTCAAACAGTTATAAATGCCCTAAATAATTACTAATTGAAGAAACTCATAAAGTACATTAATACCAATGTGCTGTTTAAGGTAGCGCACCTTAATACTGCCACTATTGCTACAAAAATTATTGCTGGTATTTTGACTTCAAAAGCGATAGCTGTTTTTATTGGAGTAGAAGGGATGGCACTTATAGGTAATTTGAGAAACTTCTTGAGCGCCATTCAATCGTTTGCCATTTTAGGGTTCTATAATGGTTTTGTAAAAACCATAGGGAAGTTTAAGGAAGATGCCGTTGAGCTTAGTAAAACGATATCAACCACTTACTATTTGGGGTTTTTCTCTACGATTTTGATGTCGTTTTTGTGTTATTACAATGCGAGTTTCATCAACGGATTTCTATTTTCTGAAAATTATAATTTCACCTATGTCATTCAGGTTTTAGCCTTGGCCTTACCATTCTATTCCTTGAATATGTTCTGTTTTGGAATCATGAACGGATTCTCAAATTACAGAATGCTTTTGGTTATTAATATTATAGGGCAAGTTCTAGGACTTCTAATCACACTATACTTAATCTATATTGAACATATTGATGGTGCTTTGGTTGCAGCAGTTATAGCACCTTCACTTATTTTCTTGATTACCTTGGTTGGTATCATTAATCGTAGAAGTTTAATCGGACAAATTAAGATTACAAATGTTAGTATAGAGGTGTTGAAAACCTTTGCACCTTATGCGGTAATGGCATTGGTGACGTCTATAGCTTTGCCTCTAACATCAATCATGATTCGGAATTTCATTATCGATGAATTGGGTATTAGACAAGCTGGTTATTGGGAAGCCATGAATAGAATTTCAGATTACTACCTCATGTTTGTAACATCCATTATGACCTTGTATATCATTCCGAGATTCAGTGAGATTGATAATAAAGAAGAATTCAGAAAGGAAGTATTTGATTTCTATAAATCGATTATGCCGATTTTTGGTATCGGACTCTTACTTATTTATTTTTTACGACCATTCATTGTAAACTTGGTGTTTTCTGACGCCTTTCAACCAGTAGAAGAATTGTTCTTTTGGCAGTTGCTAGGCGATTTTGTAAAGGTGTTGTCTATAGTCATTGCCTATCAGTTTTTAGCAAAGAAAATGTTTGCTCAATTTATCATTATAGAAATTTTCCTTGTAGTTATCTTATACTTAACGAGTATTTATTTGATAGAACTATTTGGTCTAAAAGGCGCAGTAATGGGTCACTTTTTTAGCTATTTAATGCATTATCTTATCGTGTTGTTGGTGTTTAGCAGTTCCCTTTTTGGAGTGATTAACACTAAAGAATAAAAGAGATTTAATTACATTCGTATATAACTAATAGTTTATGCAGGAGGCGAATAAATCCTATAACCAAATATTTAAGTCGACATCTCTTTTTGGTGGTGTTCAAGTATTGAATATAGGAATAGCCATCATCAGATCAAAAGTCGTAGCCCTTTTGATTGGTCCAACAGGAATGGGAATTATTGGTTTATTAATGTCTACATTAAAGGTTATTGGTGAATTCACAAAGCTAGGTTTAGATACTACAGCGGTTAGGGAAATTGCATTATCCAATACCAAGGAAAAAGATGAACAAGATGTATCTGAAGTCATTGCTACGGTTCATAAAGTAGTATGGTTTACTGGAGCTTTAGGAATATTGGTGACCATACTTTTGTCGCCAATCTTGAGTTATTTAGCTTTTGAAGACTATAATCATACCTTGGCATTTATATGGATTTCCTCTTCATTGCTTTTCAATCAGTTGGCTGTTGGAAAATTATCTATTTTACAAGGATTCCGTAAATTAAAAAAATTAGCCAAATCAAATCTTTTGGGTAATTTTATAGGACTTCTTGTAAGTCTGCCTCTGTATTATATTTTCAAGCTGGATGCTATCGTTCCAGTGATTATTGCTACTTCGATATTGAATTTTTTCTTTAGTTGGTTATTTACTCGTAAACTAGCATACAAAAGAGTGAACCTGTCTTATAAGCAAGCATTTCAATCGGCAAAAGGGATGTTGGGTTTTGGTTTGATGTTGAGTATTCATGGCTCAATGGCATTGATTACCGCGTATGTGTTTCAGGTATATTTAAGCCATGTTGGAGGTGTAGCTGAAGTGGGTTTTTATCTGGCAGGTTTTATGATTATAAATTCGTATGTCGGAATGGTTTTTAACGCTATGAGAACGGATTACTTTCCTAAACTGTCTGGAATTATTGAGTTAAAATCTGAAGTTGATCAAACCGTGAGCCAACAAGCAGTAATTGGTGTTTTGATTATTGGACCACTGGTTTTAACCTTTTTGATTTTTATGCCTTTAATTATTAGGATTTTGTATTCTGAAGAGTTTTTAGTGATTTCAGATTTCCTTTCTTGGGCGATACTTGGCATACTCTTTAAAACACTTTCCTGGTCGATAGGTTATGTGATCCTTGCTAAAAGTGATAATAAATTGTTTATTAAAACGGGCTTGTTTTTTAATTCCTTGTTATTGATTATGAATATTACGGGTTATTATTTTTATGGTCTGGAAGGTGTTGGTATTAGTTTCTTGGTTTACTATGTATGTCATTTTATCGGATTGAAAATAATAACACACAATGTCTATGGGTTAAAACTTTCAAAAGAACTGATTTCAATTTTTTCAATATTGACCTTACTTTCCTTTGCCTGCTTTTTTGTGACAAAAACAATAGATGGTGACATTTTAAGTTATGTGCTTTATAGTGTACTTTTATTGGCCTCCTTTGGGTATTCTTATGTTGAATTGAATAAAAGGATTAATTTTAGGTCCTTATTAGAAAGAATTTTTAAACGTAATAATGATTAGGGTTTTAAAGAACATATACATCTTTTTGTTTAAGCTTTGGAAGAAAACTCAATTGTTCTTTTCGGTCAATTGGATAAAAACCGTATACTTTAATTTTAAGATGTTGCCTTTTGATCAGGCTATGAAGCTTCCTTTTTACTTTTACGGGAGTGTGAAATTTACAAGTCTTAAAGGAACGGTTAAAATAGAAGCACCTGTAAAAAAAGGCATGATTGGTTTCGGACAACGATTTGAAAAAATGTCTAGAGCCAAAGGAATTGGAGAAGTCATATTGAAAGGGAATTTGGTTTTTAAAGGCCATGCACATTTTGGTAAGGACGTTTTCCTTTGTGTTGAAGAAAATGGCTATTGCGAATTTGGATTCATGGGATGCTTAGGTTCCGATGTAATGTTATTATGCACCAATAAGATCATTATTGGAGATTGGGCTGGAATAGCTTACCAATCTCAAGTTATTGATACAAACTCACATCCAATGATGAACAGCAATTCTGGTGAGCATTATCCTATTTCTGGAGAAATTAAGATTGGTAACCATAATTCTATATCAAACCGTGTTACCATCATGGCCAATACCATTACTCCAGACAATTGTGTTGTGGCTTCCAATAGTCTTTGTAATAAAGATTATTCGCAACTAGGAGAGAATATATTGTTAGGTGGTGTTCCTGCAAAACTCATTAAGAAAGACTACAATAGAGATTGGGAAAGTGAAAAAGAAATGCTGATGCGTTACAAACGTGTAAAACTATAATTGGTTTTAGCATTTTTTATAAAACTTGGCTGGATTGCCAAACCATATCTCATCACTGGGAATGTTCTTATTTACATACGACAACGCACCAATTACGCTATTGTCTCCAATTTCTATTCCGTGATGTAATACGCAATTTGTTCCTAAAAAGACATTCTTGCCAATTTTGGCACCACCAATTTGTTCTTTGTTGATATCGAGATTGTTTGTCATTACTCTCGGACAAATATAGGTGTTGTCTCCAACTTCAAGTCCTCTAGCTAAAATGGAATCATATCTGATAATCACGTTATTGCCTACAGTGCAATTTCCAGAAGATGTGACTCTTGAGTCTAAGTAGCAATCCTTACCAATGATAGTACCTTTTCTCAATTCAACATAGTTTTTGATGATTGTATTATCGCCAATAACCACATCATCTTCAATTATACAAAATGCACCGATAGTGACGTTTTTTCCAATTTTAGCTTTCTCTGAAATCATTCTGGGCTTTTAGTTTGATGACCAAGTATTTAAATATTGTTTGGCACAATTTAAAAAATTATGCTCTCTTTCTATGAATTGTCTAGCGTTTTTTGAAATCTGCAGCATGGTCTCTTGATGTTGAATTAACCAGTCGAGCTTATCTGCAATTTTTTCAGCATCAGGTAAGGCATTAATAGCAACGCTGTCTTCTTTTAAATTATAATGTTCTAGCCATTCTTTTTCGGCACCTGTAAAGACTATTTTTCCTTTGGCCATTGCTTCTAAAGCATTATAGCCTTGATCATAGGCATACACTTGATCAAGAAAAATATGGCAATTTTCATAATGATTGAGATATTCCTTGTACGGAATGTTATAAGTTGTAGTGATCTCAACTTTATCTTTGTACTTTTCTTCTATAATTTTCAAAGCCTCTTCAAAGAAACGATTCCCTTTTTTTAACATGGAATTTTTATTCACGCCATGAAAAATCTTGATTTTTTCACCAGTATGAAACGGAATATAATCTAGTTTTTCAATATTGATCGGATTAGGAATTAATCCTAAATATCTTGGATGACCAACTAACGGAAGATGATAATCGAAATCTGTAGCAATAACGCCATTGCAGTGTTCATATATAAACTCGTGTAAGGCTTTGAATTGTGAATTGAGATATTGCAAATCAAATCGGTAGGCTTTTTCTAAACTTGAATCGTTCAAATAAGGCGTTAAAATGCTATATCTGAATTTTTCTTCAAGCATGTATTTGATGTTTATATAATCGGAGCCAGTCGATAGTAAAAAGAGTTTTTTGGACTTTTTGAGTAATTGTTTGATGAATCGTTTTTCATAAGGTGCTTTAATTACAAGCGACGATTCGTTAATGAGTTGAACTATATCAAAATGATCTAGTTTCCTTAATTTCAAAGAGGCCTTCAGGTAAATTTCCAAAGAACCTAGATCAATGGAAGTAAGCTTGTAAAAACCAACTCGAAACTTCTTAAGAATTTTGTGGTGAAATGAGTGATTTACATAGATGTCAACTGGATAGTTTTTAAAATTATCCCTATTTCCCATAATGATAACTTCATGACCTAATCGACTTAAACCTTCTTTTAAGGAGTTGTGAAGTCGACTGTATTCACCAACTAACAGAATTCGCATAAAAACACTACTTTTAAGCAAAAATAACAATTCCCACTACAAAGCCGTTAGTTCTATAATGCAATTCCAAATTGAAATTTTGATATCCACAATGATGCGGGAAAATCTAGACTTCCTAAAGCCTATGTTTCAGCATAATGATATACATGATTTTAATTTGCTCATTGTCAATCAAACGACAAAAGATAAAGTGTTGGTTTCTGATAATCCGAAGATAAAAGTTCTTAATTCGTTTGAGTTTGGTGTTCCAAAAAGTAGAAATTTAGCCATTCAGAATGCCTCTTTTGACATTTGCTTAATGGCAGATGATGATATTGTCTACAAGCCAAACCTTCACAAGACGATTATAGAGGCTTACAAGAAAAATGAAGATGCATCAATGGTTTCCTTTGAGGCAGTTGATGAAGATGAAAACAAATATACCAATTACCCTAGTGAAGGAATACATACTAAAAAAAGCCTGAAAAAAATCTATACTTGGGTGATCAGTTTCCGAAGAGCTCATTATCATAAAGAGCACATTTTATACAATGATAATTTTGGGTTTGGTGCCACATTTCAAGGAAACGAAGAATATGTTTTCTTGAGAAATGCCTTCGATTCCGGATTAAAAATGGTGCATGTATCTAAAACGATTGTCATGCATCCCTACGAAAGCTCTGGTCGAAAAATGGGAAGCGATAACGCGGTATTTGCAAGAGCTGCATTAATTCAACGGTTTTATGGAAACTTAAGTTATCTTTGGGTCTTTAGATATATTATTTTCTTGGTTAGAAACGGACATATTTCTACCAAAGAAATAATACAAAAATTGCAAACAGGATTTAGAGGCATTAAAACCTATAAAGAGCTAGATTCTCAAGGAAAAATTTAAACACAAATGGATATAACAATAATCGACATACCTAAAATTCATGATGTAAGAGGTAGTCTTGCTGTCATTGAAGGCGACTGTATACCTTTTGAGATGAAGCGTGTATATTATTTGTTCGATGTGCCAAGTGATGCTTATAGAGGAGGGCATTCCCATAAAGACCAAGTAGAGCTCTTAGTATCATTAAGCGGTAGTTTTGAAGTGGTATTAGATGATGGTAAGAGTAGAAAAAGTGTCATGTTGAATAAACCTGATAAAGGACTGTTGATTCCTAAAGGTATTTGGCGTGAATTGGAGAATTTTTCTTCTGGAGCGGTTTGTTTGGTTTTAGCTTCTGGAGAGTTTGACGAAAGTGATTACATTCGGGATTACGATAGTTTTTTATCCTCGAAACAGTCTTAAGTCGATATTGAATTTTCTCAGAAAAGTCCTGAACTTCATTAAAAAATAAATACCTGATTTTGGTAAATTATAAATAAGGCGATGCAACATGCCAAGATTGTTCTGATCAATTTTATGGTATTGTTTATTGGCTTGCGATAATTGATTTTCCAATTTGTATTGAATGGCTAATGCGTATCGATTCAAGTCTAAATACTTTTTTAAACTTGCATTGCCTTGAGCATTGTTTTGGTAATCGTCAAAATCTAAGTGCTGTCTTGAACTAAGTTTACTATGCGTAATTTTTTGTTCTGAAGATAAATTGTGTACAGCACTCACTTTATTGCTAAAAGCCACAGGAAAATTTAAGGCTATTCGTATCCATAGGTCTGTGTCTTCACCAGAATTGTAATTTTCATTGAATGTACCTACGCGTTCAAAAGTTGATTTTGGAACCATCACTGCTGAAGTCCATGCAATGCTATTAATTAAGCTTGATTCAAAGTAATCTGATAAGATGCCTTGCCAAGAAGAATCTTTAGAAATGTCTTTATATTTAGATGGTATCGATAGATTGCCCATTTGTTTTTTGTAGGCCTTACAATAGAGTCCGCAGCTTGGAAATGCTTCAAAAAGCTTTTTAAGGTCTTCTAAGTGATGAGGATACCATATATCATCAGCATCTAAAAACACGATTTTATCAGATGTCACTTTTGAAATACCAAAGTTCCTGGCATGGGAGACGCCTTGGTTTTCAATGCTGTATATTTTTAAGCGATCTTCCTGTATAGATTGAATGATTTCTAAACTATTATCTGTAGAGCCATCATTTACAACAATGACCTCAAAGTCCTGAAAGGTTTGTGTCCACACACTATTGAGAGTGGTTTTGATATGCTTTTCCTTGTTGAAAAGCGGAATAACTACAGAGAAATAAGGATTCATTTAGAACTTTCTTTATAACACATGTAACCAATTTTATAGAACTGAAACAGTTTTATGGATGGATTATTACCCAATAAATTCTTTTTTAACGATGATTTTAAAAGACGGAAAACAAATGAAAACAAATAATGGATTCTAGATACTTTTAGTTTTTTAAAAAAGGTCAATAAATCATTTTGATGCGTCTTAATCTCATCATTCTTATAAAGATGTCGCAACGTTTCAACGGCCTCTTCAGTTTTCTTTAGATAATCGCTATTGGTGTCTAAACCCAAATGGAACACTTCGTTATCAATATGCAAAACATTTGCATTTTCAGATTTCAGAATTGCTCCAAAGTAGTTGTCATAACCATAGCCCTTTCTTTTAATTCTTGAATTGATATTCAAAAAAAGTGATTTCTTGATTAAAAAGTTGGCAGAGATGACAATTTTGTAAGGTCTTTTGTTTCTAATAGTTGCTGAAACTTCCTCATTGTTTTTTCCATAAGTCCAACGAAGTAGATATCGAGGTTCAGGTCTGTCTTTGTGATATGCAAATCCACCGTAAATGGCATCATAATCTGAATCTAAAAATGTCAAATAGTTTGATATAAAAAGCTCAGGTTTTGGAATGACATCAGCATCTAAAAACAAAAGCCAGTTAAATTTAGATGTTTCAGCTAAAATTTGTCGAGCTTTGATGCGGCCCACATTTTCACTTCCTGTAATGTATTCGGTATAACTCAAATTTGTAATACCTTTATTTTCTAAAGTGAAGTTTGATTGCGAACCATCATCATAGCAAATAATTTCAAATTGTACATTGCATAATTCCAATTGCGTATGAACATGCGTTACCAAAGGAACCACATTATAATTGTAAACCGGAATTAGAATTGAAATCATTAGTGCTAAAATAAGAATTAAAATGGTTACCTAAACCCACTTAAACGATGAGTTGCGTAACTTGGTATGGAATTTGTCAATTCTAGATTATGAAACAGATTTTTTACATATGTTTTAGCGTTTGCTTCACTATGTTGTGTATGGCACAGCAAGAATATCATGTGTTTCCAAAAGATGATGTCAATACTCCTGGAACACCTCTTGGTGATGGTTCTCTTACAAATCCATGGGATTTACAAACAGCCCTTAGCCAGACTACACAAGTAGTAAATGGGAATGATACTATTTGGCTTCATGAAGGTATTTACAAGGGAAGATTTGTAAGTACTGTTGAAAGTCGAATTCCTGATGTATATGTTACAGTGTCAGCATATGATAATGATAAAGTCATCTTGGATGGGAATATAGAATCTGATACCGTTCCAGTGTTGGAAGTCAATGGCAAACAAGTCATTTTTCAAAATTTTGATATAACCTGGTTAGGTGAATTCTCGAGGGATGAAAAGGACGATCATTTTAGGATTGGCATAGGTGTGAGGCACTTAAAAGGAGCGAATTGTAAATTCTATAATCTTAAAATTCATGATATTCCTGGACTAGGTTTCGGATTTTGGAAACATGGTGAGGCTTCAGTGATTCAGAATTGCATGATATACAACAATGGATACATTTCTAAAATAGGAAAAGGAACAGGTGAAGGCATTTATGTTCAAAATTTAAGTGATAAAACACGATTGATAAAAGACAATATTATTTTTAATAATTACTATAAAGGGATAGAAGTTTGGTCTGCTGGAAAACGTGCCAGTTATGAATATGTAAAACACATAACCTTAGATGGTAATATCCTATTTAATAATGGATCACCATCTGGGAATTATCTCGATAATGTTATTGTGGCTTCAGATGATAAAAATGGAATTAATGTTGCTAAACATATCACTTTGGAAAACAACATTCTCTATCACAATACTAGGTTTTCCAAAGGTGAATTTCAAGGTGATGCACCATCTCTAACGCTTGGCTTCAATAAACTTGCTCCTATTGAAGACGTCATTGTGCGAAATAATGTGATTATAGGTCGTGCCAATGGTTTGAGGATTTTAGAAGTCAAAACATTGTCGTTTACAAACAATATTGTACATACTGGTTTTGTTCAGTTAGGAGCTTCAGCTTCAAAAAACGCTACAAATTGGAATTTTGTCAACAATGCCTATTATGCCAATACAAAGGCTTCTCCTTTTAGGTTGTCTAGAGGAAAGGATTACACTTTTGAAAATTGGAAAACAGCATTTACAATTGATGAAAGAAGCTCAATGATCTCAAAAACAGATTTTGAGCTACCATCTGTATTGGCATTCAATAAAAATAAAGTCAATTCCAACCGATTTTATGTGGCTTTGTTTGATAAAGAAGGCATGAATGTTTCGGTTGATGTCAGAGATTACAATATGTTTAAAGGTGACCGTTTCACGATTTATGATGCGGAAAATCCAGATGTAGTTTTGAAAATCGGACAAGTTTCTGAAAACGGAACTGTAACATTCCCGATGAATAACACTGGGTTTCAAAGTCCGTTACACAATTCCATAGCAGTAAAGACACCTTCAAATTTTGGCGCCTTTATTATTGAATTTAAACCTCAAAACAGTGAAGTGCCTGAGCAACAAGACAGCGAAGGTTTTTTCGAGCGCTTCTTTAAATGGTTAGGCTTTTAGTTTTTGCGTTGAACCACTTCAAAAACTTTGTTTTCGTCGCATTTTAAGGTTTTGCTTGGGTATTTCAACAGAAGGGCATAGTCATGTGTGGCCATCAGAATGGTACGTCCATTTTTGTTGATACCACGTAATACTTCCATAACCTCAATACTGGTTTGAGGATCGAGGTTTCCTGTAGGCTCATCGGCTAAAATCAATTCAGGCTCATTCAAAAGTGCCCTTGCAATGGCAATACGTTGTTGTTCACCTCCAGAAAGTTCGTGAGGAAATTTAAAGCCTTTGGTTTTCATGCCTACTTTATCAAGAACAGTGGCGATGCGTTCTGTGATTTCGGTCTTATCTTTCCAACCGGTTGCTTTTAATACAAATTCTAGGTTGCCGTTAACGGTTCTATCCGGAAGTAGCTTAAAATCTTGAAAAACGATTCCTAGCTTTCGTCTTAAAAAAGGAATGTCTTTTTCCTTTAATGTTTTTAAATCATAATCTACTATGTGTCCTTCGCCTTCAGTTAGTTGTAAATCGCCATATAAGGTTTTCATGAAACTACTTTTGCCGCTTCCGGTTTTTCCGATCAGATACACAAAATCACCTTTTTTCATTTCGATATTCACATCAGACAGCACCATACTGTCACCTTGATAAATAGAGGCATTTTTCAGCTGTAAAATAGTTTCAGACATAAAGCGGTTTTAAAATGTAAATGTATCATAAAATACCTTGAATTTCCAATTTTCCAAAATCAAATTATAAAAAGGGGTAATTGGTTTTGATTAACATAGTCATAAACTAAAAACGTAACAAAATCGTATAATATCAATCCATTTAATAAGTCTGTGCATAATTATAGCACGATTATTGCGTTATAGATTTGAGATAATTTATTTTTGACATCAATTAAAAATCGAACCTAATGACTTTCAGAAAGCTGAGTGTTTATCTTGTGTTTTTCTGCTTTAGCCTAAGCATTCAAGCACAGCAATCCGCTACCTATACAAGTGATCTCGTTGATTATCAAAAAGCGTTAACACTATACAATAACAAGCAGTATCAAGCAGCACAATCATTATTTGAAACGCTAAAACAGGAAGCTCCAAATGAAATCTTGGAATCCGATTGTGCGTATTACATTGCTAATTGTGCGGTACGCTTAAATCAAAAAAATGCGGATGACTTAATACAGGATTTTGTGGATACCTATCCGACGAGCACCAAGCGAAATACTGCTTTTTTGGATGTTGGAGATTATTATTATGCCAATAACAAATATGCTTATGCCAGAAAATGGTACGATAAGGTAGACGAAAATAGCGTGTCTCGATCTGAGCGTGATGCTTTTCATTTTAAATATGGTTACAGTTTGTACTCAACAGGGAATGAATCAGGAGCAAAATCGCATTTAAATCGTGTAGTCAACTCCAAGGAATATGGCTCACAAGCGAAGTATTACATTGGTTACATGGCTTATGAAGGTGACGATTATGATACTGCTAACACGTATTTCGATCAAGTAAGTGATGAGGAAAAATACAAAGAAAAACTATCGTATTACCAAGCTGATTTGAATTTTAAATTAGGAAAGTTTGAAAAGGCAATCGAGTTGGCCAAAGAACAACTTGATAATAGCAGTCCGCAAGAACAATCAGAATTATCAAAAATTATTGGAGAGAGTTATTTCAATCTGGAACAATACGCAGAAGCACTTCCATACCTTAAGGCTTACAAAGGGAAAAGAGGAAAGTGGAACAATACGGACTATTATCAGTTAGGTTACACCTATTACAAACAGAACGATTTTGAAAATGCTGTTTCAGAATTCAATAAAATAATTGACGGTAATAATGCAGTCGCTCAAAATGCCTATTACCATTTAGGGGAAAGCTATATCAATCTAGAAAAGAAGCAGGAAGCCTTGAATGCTTTCAGAAATGCCTCGCAGATGGATTATGATTTACAGATTCAGGAAGATGCTTGGCTTAATTATGCGAAAATAAGTTATGAGATTGGAAACCCTTATCAATCAGTTCCTCAAGTTCTTTCTGGATATTTGGAAAAGTACCCAAAAACTAGTTACAAGGAAGAGATTGAAACACTTTTGATCGATTCGTACATTACTTCCAAAAACTATGAGGAAGCCTTAAAACTTTTAAAGTCGAAAACCAGTTTTGAAAATCGTTTAGCCTTTCAGAAAGTCGCCTTTTACAGAGGTATTGAAGTGTATAACGAGGGTAATTTTAATGAAGCAAAATCATTGTTTGAGTCTTCCATAAAAGAAGCTAAAGATCCTGTTTTTACAAGTAGGGCAACGTTTTGGAATGCTGAAACCGATTACCATCTCAATAATTTTGATGACGCTTTAATCGGATTTAAACAATTCAAACAACAAAGTGAGTCTTCAAATACAAGTGAAATCAATAACATTGATTACAATATTGCCTATACGTATTTCAAGTTGAAAAACTACGATCAGGCAACAACCCATTTTCAAGATTTCATCACGAATCATAAAGACGACAAGCTTCGATTGAATGATGCTTACTTGAGATTAGGCGATGGCTATTTTGTATCTACTAATTATAATAAGGCGATTCAATCTTATGAGCAGGCTATTGCCTTAAATGAAATCGAAGCCGATTATGCCACTTTCCAAAAGACGATGAGTTATGGCTATTTAGGACAAGCAGATAATAAAATTAACGGATTGAATAGTTTTATTGCCGATTTTCCGCGTTCTGGACTTAGAGATGATGCATTATATGAATTGGCCAATTCTTATGTAAAATCCAATCAGGTAGATCAAGCCATGACTACTTACAATAAGTTGGTAGCCGAATACCCACAAAGTATTTTTGTATCTAAAACCTTACTAAGACAAGGACTAGCGTATTACAATACCAATGATAATGAAAGGGCTTTGGGAAAATTCAAAAAAGTGGCAAAGGATTTTCCATCTACAGGTGAAGCCAATCAAGCAGTCGCGACTGCACGATTGATTTATATTGATTTGGGTCGTGTAGATGAATATGCAACTTGGGTAAGAACACTCGATTATGTTGAAGTAACCGATGCCGAGTTGGATAATACAGCTTATTTGGCAGCAGAAAAGCAGTATTTAGACAACAATACAGATGCGGCTATTCGACAGTTCAATAAATACTTGAATGAATTTCCGAATGGATTGCATGCGCTTAATTCCCACTTTTACTTAGCGGAATTATACACCAAAAAAGAACTTTCTGAAAACGCACAACCACATTATGAATATGTGGTTGGTAAAGCAAAAAACGAGTACACAGAACAATCGATCGTAAAATTATCTGAAATCTATCTGAACAATTCCAAATGGAATAAAGCCATTCCACTTTTAAAACGTTTGGAAAATGAAGCTGATTATCCTCAGAATGTCATTTATGCACAATCCAATTTAATGAATGCATACTACCAGCTCGAAAATTATAATGAGGCAACTGTATATGCTGAAAAAGCACTTGGTCATTCCAAAATTGATAACAAAATTAAAAGTGATGCCTATATCATTATAGCACGTTCGGCTATAAAAACTGGAGATGATACCAAGGCAAAATCCAACTACGCTAAGGTAGAAGCCACAGGTTCAGGTGCAGTGGTAGCTGAAGCCTTGTATTACAATGCCTATTTTAAAAACAAGGATGGAAATTACCAAAGCTCCAATACTGTAGTTCAAAAATTAGCTAAAGATTACAGTAGCTACAAATACTACAGTGCCAAAGGTTTGGTGGTTATGGCCAAAAACTTTGATGCACTAGGTGACGCCTTTCAAGCGACTTATATTTTGGAAAGTGTCATTTCAAATTTCACCCAATTTGATGATGTTGTCGAAGAGGCAAAATCAGAACTCAGTAGAATTAAAGTTAAACAAGCCGAAACCAATGCCTCAGTTGAAACCGAACAAAATTAAAATGATGAGTAACAAAATTTCATATAGCTTCCTAATTGTATTGGTCTTTGGAGTATTTACATCAACAGCTCAAGATCGACAAAAAGATACCATAGATACAGATGTGGTTAATGTTATCAAGCCATATACACCTACGATTTCCGATGCGTTTAAAATCAAGGAAACTCCAACAATTAACGATTCTACAACAGGAAAAAAGAAAGAGATTAAATATAATATATTTTCCATTCCTGTAGCTTCCACATTTACTCCTGCTAAGGGGAAAGCAGCTAGTGTTGATAAGGAAAAACCTGTCAAATTATACGACAATTATGCGTCTTTAGGCGTTGGAACCTATACAACTATCTTGGGTGAAATATATTTAAACCACGAGTTGAGTAATACCGAACGTGTAGGTGGTTATTTTAGCCATCACTCGTCAGCTGGCGATATTGAAGGCATTAATTTTGACAACAATTTTTCTGAAACAGGTCTTAATGCACATTACAGTCAGAAGCTAAGTGATTATGCTTGGAAGGTTGAAGGAGGTTTTCAACTCCAATCCTTTAATTGGTATGGTGTACCAGACCAAAGTATAGACCGATTTGATGTCGATCATTCATTCTACACAGCGAATGTTGGTGGTCAAGTTACGTTCGAAGATGCCATCATTGATAATGTTAATGTATTGTATAGACGCTTTGGTGATGATCAGGATTCTGGTGAAAATCGATTTGTTATAAGTTCAGGGTTTGATATACCTGTAGCCGATGAAAACATTAATACTGAAGTTACCATAGATTATATTGGTGGGTCATTTGATCGCAGTTATTTAATTGATGAAGAATTAAATTACGGTAATATCAATGTCGGAATTGCGCCAAGCTATCAAATGACACAAGATGACTTAACTGTAAATGTGGGCGCGCAACTGGTTTATTTCAATGATATTGAAAACAGTAAAAATAAGTTGTTTATTTATCCAAATGTGACAGCATCCTATCGTTTGGTAGACGAAATCATGATTGCCTATGCTGGAATTGAAGGCGGATTGATACAAAATTCCTATTACCAATTTGCTCAAGACAATCCGTTTGTATCACCTACACTTTTCGTAGCACCAACAGATCAGGTATACAATGCATCTATCGGACTTAAAGGGCGTTTGTCAAATAATTTGAGTTATAATGTTAGCGGTCATTATATGGCTGATAATAATAAAGCCTTGTTTAAAAGTAATCCGTTATTGGGTACTGCTGAAGAAAACTATCAATTTGGAAACTCTTTGGGTGTTGTTTATGATGATGTCACCACTTATTCCGTTGCAGGAGCCTTAAACTTCGATGTGAATAGAAACTTTAAGTTGGCATTAAAAGCACAGTATTTTGGGTATAGCACAGATGTAGAGGCTGAAGCTTGGAACTTACCAGATATTGAAGCGTCCTTGTTTCTAGATTATCAAATAGATGAACATTGGTTTGCAGGCGCCAATCTCTTTTTTGTAGGTGAGAGAAAAGACCAGTTTGCCATAGAGCAAAGCTTCTTTCCAGTTGATGATCCAATGACTGTAACTTTAGATAGTTTTTTTGACATCAATGCTCATGTTGGCTATAAGATTAATAGTCAGTGGTCGGTATTTGCTAAAGCCAACAATATTGCCAATCAAGATTATCAACGTTGGATGAACTATCCAGTTCAAGGCATTCAATTTTTAGCAGGAACAACTTATCAGTTTGATTTTTGATTTCTGAAGTTATTTCAGAATGAAATTTTTAATACAAAGCATTGGTTTTTTATTTAAAACTGATGCTTTTTGTATTTTTAGCCTATAAATTATTTCCATGAAAAAATTCAGCCTTCTTTTATTGCTATTTGTACTCTTCTCTTGTACTGATGAAAAACAAATGGTCGATACCATTGTTTTTAATGCTAATGTTTACACGGTTGATGAGACGTTTAGCAAAGCACAGGCTTTTGCAGTTAAAGACGGTAAGTTTGTTGAAATAGGTACTTCCGAAGACATTCAAAATAAATATACTTCTGAAAACATTCTTGATGCTCAAGGAAAAACCGTTTTACCTGGATTGATAGATGCACACGCTCACTTCCTAACCTTAGGACAAATACAAAAGCAGGTCAATTTGGTTGGTGTCAAAAGTTTTGAGGATATGATAAAGCGTGTTTTGGATTTCCAGGAAAAACATCAAATGCCTTTTATTAAGGGTAGAGGTTGGGACCAAAATGATTGGGAGGATAAAGATATGCCAGACAATACCATTTTGAATCGATTATTTCCAAATACACCTGTAGCATTAACGCGCATTGATGGTCATGCTTCCTTTTGTAATCAAGCAGCTTTAGATTTGGGCAATGTCACAGTAAATAGTACTATTGATGGTGGTGAAGTAGAGGTTAAAAATGGAAAGTTAACAGGTATTTTGTTGGATAATGCTGAACAGTTGGTGATGAATAATTGGCCTGATTTTGAAAAAGAACAACTTATTGAAGCCTTGTTGGCTGCTCAAAACATATGTTTTGAAAATGGCTTGACCACCATTTCTGATGCTGGACCAGATATATTTACCTCACCTTGGATTGAAACCATTGACCTTATCGATAGTTTGCAAAGAACAGGTGATTTAAAGATTCGAATGTATATGATGGTTCCTGGAACAAAACCAAATCTAGATCATTTTTTAGCCAAAGGAACTTACAAGACCGAACGACTCAATGTGCGCTCTTTTAAGTTTTATGCCGATGGTGCTTTAGGTTCAAGAGGTGCCCTATTGCGTGAACCATATTCTGATAGACAGCATTCACATGGATTACCTGTTATGTCTTTGGAACACATCAAAGAATCGGCAGAGCGAATCGCTGATTCTGAGTTTCAAATGAATACACATGCCATTGGAGATTCAGCAAATCATGTCGTATTGGAAACCTATTCTAAAGTTTTGAAAGGAAATAGAGATCGACGTTGGCGTATTGAACATGCCCAAGTGGTATCGCCTGAAGATTTTGACTATTTCAAAACTATATTGCCTTCTATTCAACCAACGCATGCTACAAGTGATATGTATTGGGCTGAAGACCGATTGGGAAATGAACGGATTAAAGGCGCTTATGCCTATAAAAAATTATTGAATGCTTATGGAAAAGTTGCTTTCGGAACTGATTTTCCTGTAGAACAGGTAAGTCCGTTCTTGACGTTTTACGCGGCAGTGACACGACAAGATTTGAAACAATATCCTAAAGACGGCTTTCAAAGTGAGGATGCTTTGAGTAGAGAGGAAGCTTTAAAAGGAATGACAATTTGGGCCGCGTATTCCAATTTTGAGGAAAACGAAAAAGGCAGTATTGAAGTTGGTAAATTAGCTGATTTTGTTATATTGGATAAAGATATTATGACCATTGAAGCCATTGAAATTCCTAAGACAAAAGTAGAATATACCTATGTCAATGGTGAGGCGCAACAATTCTAGCCAAATAATCAAAATGCTCACCATCCATAACTTTTTCACATTCTAAACCAACAGTTTCGCAAGCTAATTTGAGACGATCAAAATCGAGATATAGCCATTTCATTGGGTCTTCAGATTCTCCTTTGTAACTGATATAATAGTCCAGTTCTCCATAGTAGTCTGCATTGGTGTCCATCCAAATTCCACCATCGTCATCTTCATACATATATTGAATATCTGAAGAATCTATAAGTATCTGTCCATTAGGATTCAGAAGCGATTTTAGATGCTTTAGGTGTTGAGATACTTGATTGAGGGTTTGAAAAATACCAGTACCATTCATAAGTATTAATATCGTATCAAAGGTTTCGGTTTCAGCTAGAATAGAAACCATTTCAACATGCTCCAATCCACGCGCCTTAGCAACAAAAATAGCACCTTCGGAAATATCAATGCCTTTTACAGTCAGTCCTTTTTTTTGTAGATATAACGCATGGCTTCCAGAACCGCATCCAACATCTAATACAGATCCTTTAGCCAAATCCAATGCCTTCTGTTCAAGTTTGGGCATGTCTTTATAGGTTCTGAATAAATAGGGAAGAGGTAATGTGTCTTCTTCAGAAATACTAGTAGAAGTGATGATATCTTCGGTATAATTATTGTTGTGATAGTCGCGTAAAGCTTTACCAAAAACATCCTTCATAATCTGAGTTTAAAAGCAGTGATTAATATCTTATTTTTGTAGTATGCAAGATTTCATAAACCATCTTCCAAAACTAGCCAAAGATAAGCATAAGGAAAATAAAACTTTCTTTAGTAAGCTAAAAAGAAAGCCGCCAAAGCAATTAGATTATGTGATGCAGGAACTTCATGAGGCTGAATTTGAGCGAACCGATTGTTTAGAATGTGCCAATTGCTGCAAAACAACAGGACCACTTTTCACGATGAAAGATATTGAACGCATATCGAAATCTTTTAAAATGAAGCCACAGCAGTTTATTGAGTCCTATTTGCGAATTGATGAGGATAAGGATTATGTACTACAAACGGTTCCGTGTACGTTTTTAGGTGAAGATAATTATTGTTCTATTTACGATGTAAGGCCTAAAGCTTGTCGTGAATTTCCGCATACAGACCGAAAGAAATTTCAGCAAATAGGCAACTTGACCATGAAAAATGTAGCGATTTGCCCAGCTGCCTATAATATAGTTGAAGCGATGAAAGCTCGTATAAAATTGTAATTAATCTCATATGAAGAAACTAGTGTTTTCAGTTGTTTTGTGCCTTGGAATGATAGCAAATGTTCTGTCACAAGATTGGATGACCTCTCTTGAAGTTGCTAAAAGTTTAGGGCTGGTTCAAAACAAACTACTCTTTGTTATTTGGGAAGATGCCTATTATAATCCGTATCCTGTACTTATTAAGGATGCCAAAGGAAATGCTGTGGTTGAGGACATGCTATCTAACGATAGTCTAAATGAAGCGATATGGAAACATTTTGTGCCAGTTGTGCTGAGTGAGTCAAGATATGAAGAGTTGCTTAATGACATAAAAGACAAACGGCCACAATCATATATTGATAAGTTCAATGATGATAGTATCAAAATCATGGATGTCAATGGTAATATTCTCAATACAAAAGTAGAGTACTATGATTATCTCGATATTGTAAAATTTATAGTGAAATATGCTTTGGATACCAGTTATCTTCAAGCAGAATTAATGAATTTCAGAACACAAAAAGATTTCAATACCACCTTTAGATTGGCGTCAAAATATATGGACTTTTCAGTTTTGGTCAGTAAAGATTTAAGGAAAGAAGTATTGCAGTTATCTGATTTTTATCTAAGAGATGCTAAAGATTTTATTTCTGAAGAAGCCAATGAAGTCCGTACAGAGTTAGCCCAAAAAGTAGAATTACTAAACTTTAAACAGGAATTAATTCTCAATAATCCCCGTAAAGTTTTACGACGTCTTAAAAAAATTGAATCATCAACTATTGCTTCTTCTAATGAAGAGCTTTGGGCATTTTTGCATTACACGGCTTATCTGTTGCTTAAAGACGAATCGAATGCAAGTGTATGGAGAACTAAAGTTTCTTTAGTAAATTTGAAAAAGGCAAACATGATTGTAAACATTAATTCCTGAATTTTTGGAAACGATAATTAATTATTTTGAAACCATTCCATCACTTCATAGAAGTTTGATTTTAGTTGGTGGACTCACATTTTTTTGGTTGCTTGAGGGAAGTTTACCCTTGTTTAAATTCACCTATAAAAAATGGAAACACGCCATTCCAAACATTTTCTTTACACTAACGACTGTTGTGGTCAATTTCAGTTTGGCCTTTCTCTTGATTGCAACATCAGATTGGGTTAAAGAGAATGAATTTGGCATCATTAATTGGATACCAAACCTTCCACTTTGGGCTTATGTGTTGCTCGGACTTTTGCTTTTGGATTTTATTGGAGCTTATTTAGCGCATTATGTAGAACATAAAGTGAAACCGCTTTGGATGGTACATTTGGTTCATCATTCAGATCACAATGTCGATACCACAACTGCCAATCGCCACCATCCTCTTGAAAGTGTCATCAGATTTGCCTTTACACTGGCTGGCGTTTTTATTGTTGGGACTCCAATCGCTATTGTGTTTTTGTATCAATCGTTATCACTTGTGGCTACTCAGTTTACACATGCGAATATTAAATTACCGGAAAAAGTTGATGACTTGATGAGTTATATACTTGTTTCGCCTAATATGCATAAAGTGCACCATCATTATCAATTGCCTTACACCGACAGTAATTATGGCAATATTTTTTCAATTTGGGATCGTATTTTTGGGACCTACATGAAATTAGAGCCTTCAAAAATAGTTTATGGTGTTGATACCTTTCCCGATGAAGAAGCTAATGGAAAAATAGGAGAACTTCTTAAACAGCCTTTCCATAAATATAGAAAACCAACGACTACAAATTCTTAAAAAAGATATTGAATACCCTTTTGACATTCGATTAAGTGTTCATTTTTAGGGATTTACGTTTTTTTTAGTATTGTAGGAAACCATTGAGTTTAATGCAGTTCATCTTCTTTTTTTTACGTTATTTTTCATTCATCTAGACTTTTTTGGAATTCAACGCTTTTCTTATTAAGCACGTTTTCTTCCCTCTACATTTGATATAAAATACATACAATCCCTCTTTGAATGTAAAGTCCCTCATTGAGCGATTGGTTTAGTTTTTAGTTAACCTTTAAATGACCCCAATCATGAACAAGATTACTACAAATGGTATATCCATTAATGCCCTTTTGGGTCTCATTTTGTTACTTTTTATAAGTGTTCAAAATGTATCATCACAAGAGACCTATACGTCGATACGAAAGAATGTCAATCCATTGGCACTTAATTTAAGCCACAACTTATCAAATACACAAGATACGCTGTTACTTGAGAATAAGGCGTTGTTTAAGCGTGTTAGGTTTATTGGTAAAAAAGCTGAAAAGGTATTTGATTTTAAACCTGCTGTTAAGAAAGCCAAAATTCCATTAAATGAATTACCGCTTGGTAAGTACATGGTCATGTTTTATCAAGCTGATAAAATTATTGTCTTTGAAATAAACAGAATATTACCTTTTGATTTGTTTGATGGATTGGAATCTGATGTAGCCTTAAACAACAAATTCGATATGAAATCGAGTGAATTGAATCCAATTGATTTTGAATCAGAAACCTCTACTTTTGATACTTTGGCCTCCAATACAATAACTTCAGAGTACACTGATGGAATAGAGGATACTTATAAACCTTATAATCTTTCGGACCTAGATAGGGAATTAGTTCAAAGTCGCGCTGATTATAGACGCAATCACCTTAGACCCAACGGCAAACCATATACAGATTGATTTCCTGACCAATTGTAAGAATTTAGCCATACTCCGATTTTATATGCCGTTCATAGATATTTTTGTGCAGAATGTTCCAACTGTGTTTAGTTTTAAGGTTCGGGATTATAAATATGCTATTAGTTCAAGCAACGTTGACATAAACAACGTGATATGAAATTAGCTGTATTTATAATCTTTTTTGTTTTCTGTGTCTTTTCAATAGAAAAAGCCCATGCACAAAAAGACTTTGCTGTTCTTGAAAAAAATGTCAACGTAAGGGCAAAGGATTTATCGCAAAGACTTAACGCTACAAAAGATACCTTAATTCTCAAAAGTAAGACCATGATTCAAAAGGTCTATGCTGTTAATATGGATTATAAACGTGAAGTAGATATGTCTGTTATGGATACTTCCGTGAAAATTCCTTTAAAAAACCTATCAAAAGGAAAACATGTTTTTGTAGCTGTACAATCACCTATGCGATTTGTATTTGTGGTTAAGATAATTGGTGATAACTCAGTTTTATTAGCCATGGATGATACCAAAGTGACTCCAAAAAAATAAATACCTAATCATAGATAAGATAAGTGGCTCTTCTATCTTTGAATTCTGATAGTCCAGCTTCCCAAGATTGCTTTATATCTTCTGATGATAATCCACTTTCTATTTGTGTCTGTAATTGTTTGGTGCCAGCTAATTTGACAAAAAAATCATTGAAAAAAGGCTGTTTGCCTACCGAGTTCTTATAGGCATTAATAAGATAATCTAAATGTATAGCCTTAAATGGCTTAGTGTCTCTTAAATCCTCGCCATAACATAATTCACCTTTGTGTTTTGGATATTTGGCACCTTCATTTGGCTGAGGAATGAACTTAAAAGCGTATTTGTCTTTGTCTAAGAACGGACTTCCATAAACTTGAAATTGACCAGATGTTCCGCGGCCAGCACTGACATTAGTGCCTTCAAAAAAACATAAACTTGGATATAAATTTATTGCGATATCATTTGGAAGGTTCGGAGATGGTTTAATCGGCAAACTGTAAGACTTATTATGTGCATAATGCTCCATTTCAATAATGGTTAAATTACATTGTACACCATCCTTCAGCCAAGCTTCACCATTGATCATTTTGGCATATTCACCAATCGTCATACCGTGAACTACAGGAATAGGATGCATACCTACAAAACTTTGATGTTCCATTTCTAAAATTGGCCCATCAATATAATGTCCATTCGGATTAGGTCTATCAAAAACAATAAGAGGAATATTAGATTCGGCACAGGCTTCCATGACGTAATGTAGCGTGGAGATGTAGGTATAAAAACGTGCACCAACATCTTGAATGTCAAATATGATAAGATCCAAATCAGTTAATTGTGCTTTTGAGGGTTTTTTATTGCTTCCATATAAGGAAACAATTGGTAAATTGGTCTTGCTGTCAACACCATCTTTAACCATTTCACCTGCATCAGCCATGCCTCTAAAACCGTGTTCTGGAGCAAATACCTTTTTGATGCTAATATCTAATGCCAATAATGAATCGACAAGATGCGTATAACCATCAGTATTTAAAATAACCGAAGTCTGATTAGCAACAATCCCAATATTTTTATTTTTCAATAAAGGTACATATGCCGATGTTCGATTGGCACCAACAATTATATTTGCGTCACCCTGAACTTGTTTCAGGGTCTCATCAATATAAGTCGAATTATCTTTTGGTGTTGTGTCTCCATGCTTCCTCTCGTTTCCACAAGAAATTAATAAAACAATCCCAACAACTATCGGGAATAAAACAGTATTTTTGAACATTGAAAAACGCATATATTAATTTTGAATTACGAGTTCTTTATAGCAAAACGCATTATTGGTAGTAAAGCGTATAAAAGTAGTGTTTCAGCACCAATTATAAAAATTGGAATTACTGCTATTGCTATTGGAATTATAGTGATGCTCATTGCGATTGCTACAGGTATTGGACTTCAAAAAAAGGTACGCGAAAAAGTGGTGGCTTTCAATGGTCACCTTACCATAAACAATTACGATAGCAATATCTCCAACGAATCTTTGTCGCCAATTTCCACTGAACAGGAATTCTATCCAAATTTCAATACAATTGAAGGTGTACAACACATTCAAGCTGTGGCAACTAAGTTTGGTGTCATACGAACGGAAACCGATTTTGAAGGCATTGTCCTCAAAGGTGTTGGAGAAGATTATGATTGGACCTATCTCAACGAATTTTTGGTAGAAGGTGCTTTGCCAGATTACTCTAATGCCCTAAACAATGAGGTCATGATTTCTAGCTATTTGGCGAACCGATTACAGTTTCAGGTTGGTGATAGCTTTCAGATGGTTTTCGCAAAGGAAACTATTGATGATTTGCCTTTTATTCGTCAGTTCAACATCGTTGGGATTTTCAATTCCGGATTTCAAGAAATAGACGAAACCTTTCTTATTGGTGATATCAGACATGTGCAGCGAATGAACCGATGGGAACAAAACCAAATAGGTAATTTCGAAGTGTTTATTAACGATTACAAACAGTTGCAAACTATGGACGCCAAAATTCGAGCGGCTACACCTTCTAACCTCGATACACAAACCATAGAGGAAAAATATTATACAACCTTTGAATGGATTAAAATTTTTGATAACAACACCTATGGAATCATTGCCATTATGATCATCGTCGCTGGCATCAATATGATCACGGCACTTTTGGTCCTTATTTTAGAACGCACACAAATGATTGGTATCTTAAAAGCTTTGGGAAGTTCCAATTGGAGCATTAGGAAGATTTTTCTTTACAATGCAACCTACCTTGTTGGTCTTGGTTTGGTTTGGGGCAATCTCATCGGATTGGCATTGTTGTTTGCTCAAAAGTATTTCGGCCTCTTAAAATTTCCAGACCCAGAACAATATTATGTGTCGATTATTCCAGTGCATATAAGCTTAGACTATATTTTATTGCTCAACATCGGAACTTTTATTGCCTGTATGCTCATGCTGTTGATTCCTTCCATTATTATTACCAAGATTTCTCCAGTAAAGGCGATGCGTTTTGAATAGTCTTTTGTTTTGGGCGTTCCACTACCAAGCTAAAGCTTTGCAGTGTCAGGTTTTCGGCAGTCGCTTTTTACAACTTTATTTGTAAAAGAGCTCCAACAATGCCTCAACCCTTAACGCGAGCTGTTATTTGAGGTTAGGGTTTAAAACAAATCTACTTTTACTTTCAACTTTCCACATTTACCTTAAATTTGCATCGCAAATCATAACGAATGGAATACGCAGAAAATATTTTAGAAACCATTGGTAACACACCATTGGTAAAAATCAATAAGTTAACCGTTGAATTACCTTGCTTGGTGTTATCCAAATACGAAACCTTTAATCCTGGAAACTCGGTAAAGGATCGTATGGCTCTCAAAATGATTGAAGATGCTGAAGCCGACGGTCGATTGAAACCTGGAGGAACCATTATTGAAGGAACTTCTGGAAACACAGGAATGGGATTGGCATTGGCTGCTATCGTAAAAGGCTACAAATGCATATTTGTAATTAGCGATAAGCAATCCAAAGAAAAAATGGATATCCTTAGAGCTGTAGGAGCTGAGGTTGTGGTTTGCCCAACAGATGTAGAGCCAACAGATCCAAGGAGTTATTATTCGGTGTCCAAGCGATTAGGAGAGGAAACTCCTAACTCATGGTATGTGAATCAATATGACAATCCGAGTAACGCCAAAGCGCATTACGAAAGTACAGGTCCAGAGATTTGGAAACAAACCGATGGTAAAGTGACGCACTTTGTGGTTGGTGTTGGTACTGGTGGAACCATTTCAGGTGTTGGTAAATATTTAAAGGAGCAAAATCCGAATATCAAGGTTTGGGGTGTTGATACTTACGGTAGCGTATTCAAAAAATATCATGAAACTGGCATCTTTGATGAAAATGAAATTTATCCTTATGTTACCGAAGGTATTGGTGAAGATATTCTTCCAGAAAATGTTGACTTTTCAATTATCGATGGTTTTACAAAGGTAACCGATAAGGATGCTGCTGTGTATACCCAATTATTAGCGAAGGAAGAAGGCATGTTTTTAGGAAATTCGGCTGGTGCAGCTATTAAAGGCGTATTGCAGTTAAAAGAACATTTCAAAAAAGATGATGTTGTAGTCGTCCTGTTTCATGATCATGGGAGTCGTTATGTAGGTAAAATGTTCAATAACGATTGGATGAAAAAAATGGGCTACATTGATTAAAACAGCTACTGAAATCATATAAAAATTTGGGATCCTGAGTTTGTGCTCAGGATTTTTTATATTCGTAAAACACTAATTGTCAGAATGCTATTTAAAAAATACCAATCTTCAAAACGCTATAAGCATATTATTGCCTATTACTGGACTTTGAAATCTTCAGATGGTGAAAGTTCGGAAACGAAGTATAGGTTTGTTCCTGATGCTTATGTCGATTGGGTATTTCATTTGGGTGAACCTTGGCAATGTGATTTTCCTAATGTGGAGAATAATCATAAAACAGGTCAATCCCACGTATTCGGACAAATTAAGCAACATTTAGATCTAACCTTGCCAAGAAAAGGATTGGATATTTTCGGAGTTAAATTTTATCCATGGTCTGTAAGCCAAATTTGGAACTTGGATATGCACTATGTCACCGATAATTGTTTGGATTTAAATCTGTTGGAAATACCACAAATCAATACGCTTCACGAGAGAATTTATAATACCATTTCAGTTAAAGGAAAAATAGAAGTTATTGAAAGCTTCCTCAATCCCTACTTAAATTCTATTGATAATGATAGATCGGTTCAACAATATCTTCTTTCTGAAGAAAATTCTAACAACGTTGAAAGTAAGGGCATCGGAAAACGGCGTTTGCAGCAACGGTTTAAATCTGAAATAGGAATTTCCCCAAAGTTGTTTCTAAGAACATTAAGAATCAATGCAGCCATAGATCATATGGTAAAACGAAATGATGAGTCACTAACTCAGTTAGCTCTAGGTTTTAATTATTTTGATCAAACACATTTTATCAAGGACTTTAAATATTTTACAGGGATGTGTCCGACCTCTTTTTTAAATGCTATCAATCCCAATGGTGATATTTTAAATCTTCGCATCCCTTCCTAAATTTCGCTTTTTTACTATTTCATTGAAGTATGGGATTTTATTTTGTGCAAAATAAATCTTTATAGATGAATACTTTAAATAAGTTTCTAATTACAGTCCCATTTGTAATAATGTCTTTTGCTGGTATAGCACAATCTTGGCAAACTTTAAACGCATCCACATTAAGTTGGCGTTTTGAAGACATGCAATTTATAGATACTGAAATTGGTTGGGTAGTCGATGGTGGTGGTCAGATATTGAAAACTACTGATGGCGGACTTAACTGGACCCAACAATTTTATGATTCTGATTACTATTTTAGAAGTGTAGAATTTTTTAATGAGCAGATTGGATTTGCCGGAAGTCTCTCTAATGGAAACCCTTCAGCATCACTTTTTAAAACTACCAATGGAGGTGACACTTGGGTAGATATTAGTGCTTCATTACCTGTAAATGTTCCTGGTATTTGTGGTATGCATATGGTTGATGAAAATACAATCTTTATTACTGGAGTCTTTTATGGTTCTGGTTACATAATGAAATCTACAGACCAAGGTGAAACGTGGACCTATACAAATATGCTATCTTTATGTAATGGTATTGTCGATGTCTTTTTTAAAGATCAAAACATCGGATTTGCAGTAGGTCAAAGTGCTCAAGGCACAGGTTTGAGAGCGATTATTATTGGTACAACAAATGGTGGAGATTCTTGGGCAACTTTAGCCACTGGTAATGACATTAATCAACGCGCTTGGAAGATACAAGAACTTAATGATAATGTACTCTATGCTTCAGTTGAGGCATTTACAACAACGCCAGAATATTTTAAATCTACAGATGGTGGACAAACATGGCAACTTCATTCAGTAACTGCTGCACCAGTTTCAGGAACGATCCAAGGTGTCGGATTTCTAAACGAACAAGTGGGTTGGGTTGGTGGATTTAATACCTTCTTTTTTGAAACTGAAAATCAAGGTGCAAATTGGGAATATCAATCAAATATTGGCTCTAGCTTTAATAGGTTTCAGCGAATAAATGATACTTTAATGTATACTTCAGGTGTTAATGTTTACAAATACGTTGATCCATCGCTTTTAAGTATTGAAGAATTTGAGATTCCTAAACCCAAAGGCCATACAATTACCTTTTTGCCCTCAAATGTTATTGACGACCATACTGAAATTAAACTTGACCTTGTAACCAACACATATTGTGAGTTGAGTGTATACAATGTGAATGGTCAAAGATTAGAGACCATATATGAAGGTAGAAAAAATAAAGGCGAGCATCACTTTTCATGGAATAGTTCGTATCTAGCCTCAGGTCAATATTATCTGGTTTTAAACACCTATTATGGCTATCAATCCTCTAAGTTTGTTGTCAACTAATTGATTATCCGATATTTTGTAGTGTTGAAAAATATCTTATTTTCGTTGAATGAGAGAAAATTTTCTACACTATGTTTGGGGATTCAAAAAGTTTGAACTGTTGCACCTTCAAACGGCACAGTTTCAATCACTGCGAGTAGTATCTGTAGGAACATACAATGAAAATTCTGGTCCTGATTTTTTCAATGCTAAACTTCGTATTGACAATCAACTTTGGGCTGGCAATGTAGAAATTCATATCAAGTCCAGTGATTGGTATGCTCATCGTCATGATCATGATGATACTTATGATAATGTGATTTTGCATGTGGTTTACGAACACGATGCAGATGTTTTCAGGAAAGATGGGTCTATAATTCCAACATTAGTCTTAAAACCTTACATTCATAAAAATGTTTACCTTAATTACCAACGGTTATTTGCTAGAACTAAATCATGGATCCTTTGTGAAACTGATTTTGCTTCTGTTGATGATTTTGTTCTAAAACATTGGTTGGAACGTTTGTACTTTGAACGTTTGGAACAAAAGGCGAAACACATCAAAACGTCACTAAAAGCAACAAATAAGAATTGGGAAGCTGTTTTGTTTATGATGTTAGCAAAGAATTTCGGACTCAAAGTCAATGGCGATGCATTTTTTAGTATGGCAAAAAGTTTCGATTTTAAGATCGTTCAAAAACTGCATAACCAAAAGGATATCGAAGCCTTGTTTTTTGGACAAGCGGGATTGTTGGAAACTGAAAATCAAAATGTGTATTACAAGGAGCTTCAAGAAACCTATAAGTTTCTCAAACAGAAATTTCAGTTAAACAATTCCAACATTATTCCATTACAATTTTTTAGGTTACGTCCATTAAATTTTCCAACTATACGCTTGTCGCAGTTAGCTGCTCTTTATATAAAAGAGTTCAATTTGTTTTCGAAAATAATTGAAATTAATACTCTTGAAGGGTTTTATGATATCTTTCAAGTGGAGGTTTCAGAATTTTGGAAATCACATTACACATTTGCTAAATTGTCTCCACCAAGAACTAAGGTCTTAACTAAGTCTTTTATCGATTTGTTACTAATAAATACCATCTTACCCATTCAATTTTGTTATAAAAAAGAACATGGGAAGTTGATTGAAGATGACTTAATGGTGATCATATCAAAAATTAATTCTGAGGAAAATACAATCATTAAGAAGTATAATGCTATAAAGAAAATATCTACTTCAGCTATGCATTCCCAAGCGCTGATTCAATTAAAAACAAAATACTGTGATAAACATCAATGTTTAAAATGTGCTATAGGAAACACGCTTTTAAATCGATAAAATTTTCAAACGTTTAAACTAAAGATTAAATTGCACTATGAAATTGTTTTACCAAATGTTATATTTTTTCCAAAAACGAGGCTATTACGTTTGTCAACGTATTGCTGATCGTTTGGGAATTAGAGCAAAAGTGGTAAGAACATCCTTCATGTACTTAACCTTTGTTACCTTTGGTTTCGGATTTGCACTCTACCTTTTTATTGCGTTTTGGATGCGAATCAAAGACCTAGTTTATACCAAACGATCTTCTGTATTTGACCTATAATAATGAATAATCCTGTAATTAAACTTTTTAGAACTAAAATTTACACCGCAGTATTTCTGTTGGTCTTATTGATTTTAGTTGGTGTGATAGGGTTTATGGTTACGGCAAATTATTCGCTGGTAGATGCATTCTATATGACTGTCATTACCATAACAACCGTTGGCTTTAAGGAAGTTCAACCCTTAGATGATAGTGCTAAAATTTTTACCATATGTTTAATATTGGCCAGTGTAGTGATTTTGGGTTACGCCATAACGGTCATTACAGAATATATTTTAAGTAAAAATGATTTAAACGTCTTAAAACAAAAAAAGATGCAAAAAAAGATTGATAACCTTAAAAACCATATCATTATTTGTGGTTATGGGCGTAATGGTAAACAGGCTGCAGCTAAATTGGTCACATATAAAAAACCATTTGTAATAATAGAAAAGAACAAGGAAGTCATTGAGCGAAATCAAGATGATAACCTGCCTTTTATTTTAGGAAATGCCAATGAAGATGACATTTTGATAAGAGCTGGAATTGAACGAGCAAATACCTTAATTTGTGCTTTGCCAAATGATGCCGACAACCTCTTTGTAGTATTGTCTGCAAGGCAAATCAATAAAAATATGAACATCATCAGTAGAGCTTCGCAGGAAACTTCTTATGAAAAATTAAAATTAGCTGGAGCGAACAATGTTATCTTGCCAGACCGCATTGGTGGTGACCATATGGCGTCTTTGGTAGTGGTTCCAGATTTGGTAGAGTTTATTGACAACCTTGGTATTGTTGGTGAACGTAATATCAATATCGAGGAGGTTTTGGTAGATCAACTTTACGATACCTCACAGGTAAAGACTATTAAAGATTTGGATTTACGTCGCAAAACGGGTTGTACAGTGATTGGTTTTAAAGATGGAAAGGGCGAATATTTAGTGAATCCAGAAGCTGACACCGATTTAATTGAAGGCTCTAAAATCATTGTATTGGGACGACCGGAACAGATTGAAAAGTTGAACTCCCTATACGATATTAGGTAGCCTAAGAATCCATTTTAACTAGCGATGTTTTATAAACTCATTTTTTTTTAGCATCTTGTAACTCTTATAAAATGCTAACTAATTTAAAATTTCGAATATGAAGAAATATCTTCTGTCATTTTTTGCTGTAATCCTACCTATAATCACATTTGCGCAGCAAACTACTTCTGAAAAAATTGATGAGGTTTTCACTGACTATACAGGTTGGTTTGTTGATGCCATATTTTATGAAATTCCGTTTTCGGAAGATTATCAAATTCCTTGGGTGTTAATTGTACTTATTGGTGGTGCCCTGTTTTTTACCATTTATTTCAGATTTATCAATGTTACAGGATTTAGAACTGCCATTAAAGTGGTTAGAGGTCAATATGAAGACATTGAAAAACATGGAGCAGATACTTTGTATGGAGATCAAACTCCAAATGAAACAGAAGATATCATTGAAACTATAAGAGATGAAAGTGCCGATGGTGAAGTATCGCATTTCCAAGCGCTAACGGCTGCTTTGTCTGCTACCGTTGGTTTAGGGAATATCGCAGGAGTTGCGGTTGCTTTATCTATTGGAGGACCAGGAGCAACGTTCTGGATGATTGTAGCTGGCCTTTTGGGTATGGCTTCCAAATTTGCTGAATGTACTTTGGGTGTTAAATATCGTGATGTGGGAGAGGATGGAACCGTTTATGGTGGTCCAATGTATTATCTCACAAAAGGTCTTAAATCAAAAGGAATGGGAGGCTTCGGAAAAGTATTAGCGGTCTTGTTTGCCATTTTTGTTATTGGAGGCTCATTTGGCGGTGGAAATATGTTCCAAGCCAATCAAGCAGCAGCTCAATTTATTAAGCTTTTTGATTTAGAAGGTGGTAACGCCGGACTGTATTTCGGAATCGTAATGGCTATTCTTGTAGCGATTGTTATTATTGGTGGTATTAAACGTATTGCTAAAGTCACTGAAAAGGTTGTGCCATTTATGGCTGGAATTTATGTGCTTGCTGCTTTAATTATTCTTGGCGCTAACTTTACCTTAATTGATGATGCGTTTGCTCTGATTTTTGAAGGTGCTTTTTCCGGATTGGGAATTGCTGGTGGTCTTGTTGGTGTGATGATACAGGGTATTCGTCGTGGTGCCTTTTCAAATGAAGCTGGTGTTGGTTCTGCTGCTATTGCACACTCAGCAGTTCGAACAAAATATCCAGCTAGTGAAGGTATTGTAGCCTTATTAGAACCATTTGTTGATACCGTTGTTATTTGTACTATGACGGCATTAGTGATTGTAATTACCAATTTTGATGGTGCTTTCATGGAATATGGTGTACAAATTACAGAAGGTGTTGAAATTACAGCTCAAGCATTTGATTCTGTAATTCCGCATTTCTCAATAATTCTTACTATAGCCGTTATCTTATTTGCTTTTTCAACTATGATTTCTTGGTCGTATTATGGAATGCAAGGTTGGGTGTTCCTTTTCGGAAGAGGAAAAACATCTGATATGGTCTATAAAATCCTATTTCTGTTTTTTGTGGTTGTAGGAGCTTCGATAAGTCTAGGTGCTGTGATTAATTTCTCTGATGCCATGATATTTGCCATGGTCGTACCTAATATTATTGGTGTTATTTTACTATCGCCAATCATTAACAAGGAATTGAAAAGATACTACAAAGCTATTGCGGTAAAAGAAGACGCTATCGATGAAGGCGCAGAAGATTTGAACGATCATCTATAGTATAAGATAAGAATTTATGAAAGATTTTAAATCCCACTTGACGTTTACCAAACAACAGCGCAGTGGGATTTTGTTTTTGCTACTACTTATTGTTGCTCTTCAGTGTGTTTATGTGTTTATAGATGTTCCTTCAGAAGATACTAAAATCGATGCTCAAGAAATCGCCTTTTTTCAAGCTGAAATTGATTCTCTGAAGGCAGTCAAAATAGAAGAGAGCACACCTAAAATCTATCCTTTCAATCCGAATTTTATAACAGATTATAAAGGTTATACACTTGGTATGTCAAATGAGGAAATCGACCGATTGTTAGCCTTTCGGAAACAAAACAAATGGATCAATTCTGCTGAAGATTTTCAAAAAGTGACTTTGGTGTCAGATGAATTACTGGATGAATTATCTCCCTATTTTAAGTTTCCAGAATGGATTACCAATCCTAAACCTAAAACTTATAGCTACGATTCCAATACGCCTAAGACCTATGATCAAAAAATCGATTTAAATCTAGCCACAGCATCGCAACTAAAACGTGTGAATGGAATAGGAGAAAAACTATCGGAACGCATAGTGGCTTACAGAGCAAAGCTTGGAGGTCGGTTTACTTCAGAGGTTCAATTACAAGATGTATACGGGTTGTCGGAAGAAGTCATTCAACGCATAAATAATGATTTTGTGGTCAAGACCCCAAAAGAGGTTTCAAAGATTTCTCTTAATTCAGCAACTATAGAAGAACTCGTTACGATTCAGCATATCGATTACGAAATAGCAAACTACATACTGCAAGAGCGTACGCTTAGGGAAGGCTTTAAATCCTTGGATGAATTAACAAAAGTTAAAGACTTTCCCATCAAAAAAATTGAGATAATTAAGTTATATTTGACCCTCTAATTCAGATAAAAAATTGCACTTATGAATAGCATGTACTTCACCGAAGAACATCAAATGTTTAGACAGAGTTTACAGGATTTTCTTCAAAAGGAAGTGGTTCCTCATATTGAAAAATGGGAAGAGACAGGACACATCGAACGTTTTATTTGGAAGAAATTTGGCGAGATGGGTTTCTTTGGAATTGCCTATCCTGAACAGTATGGTGGAATGGATCTCGATCTTTTTTATACAGTCATTTTACTGGAAGAACTTCAAAAAATCAATTCTGGCGGATTTGCAGCGGCCATTTGGGCGCATGTTTATTTGGCCATGACACACGTCAATAAAGAAGGAAGCCATGAGCTTAAGGAAAAATATTTAACACCAAGTATTACAGGTGATAAAATAGGTTGCCTTTGTATTACGGAACCTTTTGGAGGAAGTGATGTAGCTGGTATGCGAACAACAGCTGTTAAAGAAGGTGACACCTATGTCATCAATGGTTCCAAGACTTTTATTACTAATGGTGTTTATAGTGATTATCTTGTAGTAGCGGCTAAAACAAATCCAGAATTGGGAAATAAAGGCATCAGTATTTTTATGATTGATAGAGAGACACCTGGCGTTTCTGCAACGAAACTCGATAAATTGGGTTGGCGTGCTTCAGATACTGGAGAGATTGCTTTTGATAATGTTGTCATTCCTGCTTCAAATTTGATGGGTGAGGAGAATAAAGGCTTTCCGTATATCATGCAACATTTTTCATTGGAACGATTGATTATGGGTATCAATGCACATGCTAGGGCTGAACATGCTTTAGAGTATACTTTAAAATATATGAGCGAGCGTGAAGCCTTCGGAAAATCAATAGACCGTTTTCAAGCGTTGAGACATAGAATAGCGGATCGCTATACCGAAATGGAAATCTGCAAGGAGTTCAATTATTCGGTTGCAAAACGACTTAATGACGGACAATACGTGGTTAAGGAAGCGACAATGTCTAAATTGCAATCCACTAAAATGGCTGATGAGGTTATTTATGATTGCTTGCAATTTTTAGGAGGTTATGGATATATGGAAGAATATCCTTTAGCTAGAATGCTTCGCGATAGTAGACTTGGACCTATTGGAGGAGGTACTTCGGAAATATTACGTGAAATCATTGCCAAAATGGTTATCGATAAAAAAGATTATAAACCTGCTACATAATTGCTAGACCAAAACAACTCAATATGAGAGCAACTTTATTGAAACTTAGTTTACTTATTGCATTATTTTCAATTAGTTGTACGCTTTCTGCGCAAATTGAGTTGAAGAATAAAGTTGTAGACTTTACAACTTTAATGCCACTCGAAAGCGCGAGCGTTTACGTTAAAAATACAACGATTGGAACGGTGACCAATCAAGATGGCAAGTTTGTACTTCAGGTACCTGAAGAGTTTGCTAATGACACACTTGTCATTTCATCAATAGGTTACAAAAGCTTTAAGTCAACTGTCAATGAATTTGATAACACACAAGAAATTTATCTGGAAGAAGATATTGCAGCTTTAGATGAAATTGTATTGGTAGCTGAAACGCGACCAACCACTGGAAACGAGATCATGCTGAAAGCACTTGAAAAATTATCTCAAAATTTACCAGATTCGGCGTATCTCCAAAAAGGCTTTTTAAGGCATAAGGAGCGCAATGCAAAAGAATTCAAATGGCTTATTGAAAGTGCGATCACAGTTTATGATTCAGGCTATTCGGTAACATCTGATGAGCATCTGAAAATCAATGTAGATCAAGTTCGAAAAAGTTATGACTTAAGAGATATTGATAGTCTTTTTTCATATTCTTCCTATTTGAAACGCTACGAAAATTTAAAAGGCTTAAAGGCCGAAAATCTAAAAAGGGATACGATTGAAACGGCATCACTTATCAAAGCAATTAAATGGAACGATACACGAGTTAACGGACTTGAAAATTTATTCAAAGGTAAATTGAATTTACTACGCAATTCAAACACTTCAAATGCTTTATTTGGAGAAGATATACTAGATAGCCACCAATTCAAACTTGATACAGTTCTGGTAGATAACGATCGTAAAATCTATAAAATCCAAATTTCAGATAGCCAGGATTTTGTAGGTCTTGATACAGAAGGTATTTTTAACGAAGGTTATAAGGCTCAAGGTTGGGTGTATATTTATTGGGATAATTACGCCATCAAAAAAATCGAGTATGAATTGGTTGCTGCTTCTAATGCTCAAAAAATTAGAAGCAAAACACTTTTTGGAACACAAACCAATCATAAACTAGTTATGACTTATATGGAGTATAACGATAAGATGTACCCAAGTTATATCTACTACGAAACGCCAAAATTGGTGAATGTCGGATTAAAAACCGATGAAAAACTGTCAGAAGAGGAAAAAGCTAAGTACAACAAAGAAGAGCGTTTTTATTATACGGTTCAGGAGATTTTGTTTTCTGAAGTCATATTAGATAATGACATTATTGCTCAAGCGTTGGAATCTTCCCCTTGGGATCCTGATATGTTTTCATCGAAACCTTATGATAAATCCTTTTGGAGCAGTTACAATATTCTATTGGAAAGTGAAGAAGATGAACAGTTAATAAAAGACTTGAGCAAACGTGCTTCGTTATTCAAACAATAAGCTATTTTTAAAAAGTGATTTTTTTATTTTGAAATTTTAAATTCCTTTCTATATTTGCAGCCTGAAATTCTAAAAGAGAGGAGGTTAAGACACTATGTTAAAGATACCAGTTAAAGAAGGAGAAAATATAGATAGAGCTTTAAAGCGCTACAAGAGAAAGTTTGACAGAACAGGTACTAAGCGCGAGCTAAATGCACGTAAGCAGTTCACAAAACCTTCTGTTGAGCGTAGAGCACAATTGCAAAAAGCACAGTATGTTCAAGGCTTAAGAGATCAAGAAAACGTATAATCTCGAAGATAAGAATACAAAATCCCATTAGCAATAATGGGATTTTTTTATGTCTATTTGTTTTGAATTTAAACTTCGTATTTTTAAATTGAATATCAATTCGTGGGATATATGTCGCTAAAAGCTTTTACAAATTATTTATTGTTAGAAAAAAACTACTCCAAATTAACGTTACAAGCTTATCATAATGATATTGAAGACTTTTCAGTATTTGTAACAGATCGTTTCGATTCCAATTCAATTATAAAGGTAAATTATCCACAAATAAGAAGTTGGATTGTTGAGCTGGTAGATAATGGTATTACAAACCGCAGTATCAACAGAAAAATATCTTCGTTAAATACCTATTATAAATTTCTTCTGAAAACAGAACAGATAGAAGTGAATCCTCTTGCTAAACATAAAGCTTTAAAAACCGCAAAAAAGGTACAGGTTCCATTTTCCCAAACTGAAATGGATTCGGTTATGAAAGAACTAAATGACGCTAAAGGTTTTGAAGAATTAAGAAACCGTTTGATAATTGAACTTTTTTATGCTACTGGAATCCGACGAATAGAACTTGTGCAATTAAAGCTAGAGGACGTTGATCTTGCCAATAAAATGTTAAAGGTTACAGGAAAGCGAAATAAAGAACGATTTATTCCATTAATACCATCGGTCGCTGAAAGTGTTGAAGCTTATACAAAAGTTAGAAATGACCTAGAGGTTATTGAAGATAAATCACATTTGTTCTTAACCAAAAAAGGGGTTAAAATTTATGAAACGCTTGTCTACAGAATTATAAATGATTACTTTAGTAAAGTATCGACTAAGGTTAAACGCAGTCCTCATATTATTAGGCACTCGTTTGCTACGCACCTTTTAAACCAAGGTGCTAACCTTAATGCTGTAAAAGAACTTCTTGGGCATTCAAGTTTGGCAGCTACCCAAGTTTATACACATAATAGTATAGCAGAACTAAAAAAAGTTTATGCTAATGCGCACCCAAGAAGTAAAAAATAATTGTCTAACCAAAAAAGATTGAATATGAAAGTAAACACTCAATCCGTAAATTTCAATGCAGACAGAAAATTAATTGCCTTCATACAGAAGCGTATGGATAAATTGGATTTATTTTATGATAAGGTCATTGATTCTGATGTGTATTTGAAGGTTGAAAATACTAGTGGAAAAGAAAATAAAATATTTGAAGCCAGAGTAAATGTTCCAGGCGATAGTTTTGTGGTAAAGAAACAATGCAAAACATTTGAAGAAGGAACAGATATGGCTGTTTCTTCATTAGAAAGACAGTTGAAAAAGCGAAAACAAAAATTAAGAGCTTATATGTAGTAAAATTTTTCAAAAAATGTTTTGAATAAATAAATAAATCTTTACATTTGCAGTCCGTTAGAAATAGCGGGCTTTTTTTGTAAGAAAAAAGTGGTATAAAAGCCGATATAGCTCAGCTGGCTAGAGCAGCTGATTTGTAATCAGCAGGTCGTGGGTTCGAGTCCCTCTATCGGCTCTTAAAATTACCACAAACACAGAGAAAGTAACGTTCATTTAAATTGGGGAGATACTCAAGCGGCCAACGAGGACAGACTGTAAATCTGTTGTTTTTTAACTTCGCAGGTTCGAATCCTGCTCTCCCCACATAATTATACCTTCAATTGTATTAAGGCAATTGTAAAAACGCGGGAGTAGCTCAGTTGGTAGAGCGTCAGCCTTCCAAGCTGAATGTCGCCGGTTCGAACCCGGTCTCCCGCTCTAAATCAAGTAAAGTTCTAGCTTGATATTAGGTAAACGTTTCTGTTTAGAAAACAACCTTAAGGCCGGTGTAGCTCAGGGGTAGAGCGTTTCCTTGGTAAGGAAGAGGTCACGAGTTCAAATCTCGTCATTGGCTCTTTTTAAGAAAAAATTTGAACACTAATATAAATAAGATTAAATAAATTTAAAATGGCAAAGGCAACTTTTGATCGTTCAAAACCACACCTTAACATAGGTACAATTGGACACGTAGATCACGGTAAAACAACTTTAACAGCTGCTATCACTAAAGTATTAGCTGATGCAGGTTTATCAGAAGCAAGAAGTTTCGATACTATCGATAACGCTCCTGAAGAAAAAGAAAGAGGTATCACAATTAATACTTCTCACGTAGAGTATCAAACAGCTAACCGTCACTATGCGCACGTTGACTGTCCAGGTCACGCCGATTACGTAAAGAACATGGTTACTGGTGCTGCTCAAATGGATGGTGCTATTTTGGTTGTTGCTGCAACAGATGGTCCTATGCCACAAACTCGTGAGCACATCTTACTTGGTCGTCAGGTAGGTATTCCTCGTATCGTTGTATTCATGAACAAAGTTGACATGGTTGACGATGAAGAGCTTTTAGAGTTAGTAGAAATGGAAATCAGAGATTTGTTATCTTTCTATGAGTATGACGGAGATAATGGTCCTATCATTGCTGGATCTGCTTTAGGAGCACTTAACGGTGAGCAAAAGTGGGTTGATACAGTTATGGAATTGATGGAAGCTGTTGATAACTGGATTGAAGAGCCTGTTCGTGATATGGATAAGCCATTCTTGATGCCAATTGAAGATGTATTCTCAATTACTGGTCGTGGAACGGTTGCTACTGGTCGTATTGAAACTGGTGTGGCTAACACAGGAGATCCTGTTGAGATTATCGGTATGGGAGCTGAAAAATTGACTTCTACTATTACTGGTATCGAAATGTTCCGTCAAATTTTGGATAGAGGTGAAGCTGGTGATAACGCAGGTATCTTGTTAAGAGGTATTGAGAAAACTCAAATCTCAAGAGGTATGGTAATTACTAAGCCAGGTTCAGTAACACCACATGCTAAATTTAAAGCTGAGGTGTATATCTTGAAAAAAGAAGAAGGTGGACGTCACACTCCATTCCATAACAATT
This sequence comes from Psychroserpens sp. XS_ASV72, assembly GCF_041224425.1. Taxonomy (NCBI): domain Bacteria; kingdom Pseudomonadati; phylum Bacteroidota; class Flavobacteriia; order Flavobacteriales; family Flavobacteriaceae; genus Psychroserpens; species Psychroserpens sp. XS_ASV72. The sequence goes on from NZ_JBGFGL010000067.1 coordinate 196,032, forward strand.
ACCGTCCGCAGTTCTACGTTCGTACAACTGACGTAACTGGAAACATTTCTCTTCCAGATGGTGTTGAAATGGTAATGCCTGGTGATAACTTAACTATTACTGTTGAGTTGATCCAACCAATTGCAATGAACGTAGGTTTACGTTTCGCTATCCGTGAAGGTGGTAGAACAGTTGGTGCAGGTCAGGTAACTGAAATTTTAGACTAAAATATTTTTTTATAAATATGGATTAAGGTGTTCGTCTGAGGCGAACGCCTTGATTTATATTTACGGGTTTAGCTCAGTTGGTAGAGCACTGGTCTCCAAAACCAGGTGTCGGGAGTTCGAGTCTCTCAACCCGTGCAAATATAAAATCAAATGGCAGGAATAGTAAATTACGTTAAAGAATCGTTTGAAGAGTTGAAGAACAATGTGACATGGCCTTCATGGTCAGAGGCGCAAAGCCTCACAGTATTGGTTGCTGTGTTTTCAATAATTTTTTCTTTGGCTATTTGGGGAATCGATACAGTTTTTAGCAAAGTCATTAAGGCGTATTTTGGCTTGATGTAACAAACACTTTAAAAAGGAGATTAAGATGTCTGAGACAAATGGAAATAAAAAGTGGTATGTTGTTAGAGCTGTAAGTGGCCAAGAAAATAAAATCAAGACCTATATCGAAAATGAGATAGCTAGATTAGGTTTGGAGGATTTTGTTGACCAGGTATTGGTTCCAACTGAAAAAGTAATACAAATACGTAACGGGAAAAAAATCAACAAAGAACGTGTTTATTTTCCTGGTTACATTATGATACAAGCCAATCTTAGTGGTGAAATACCTCACATTATTAAGTCAATTACAAACGTGATTGGCTTCTTAGGGGAAACAAAAGGAGGAGATCCTGTTCCTTTAAGACAGTCTGAGGTGAATAGAATGCTAGGTAAGGTTGATGAACTTGCAGTTGATACTGACGTGAATGTGGCCATACCATATACAGTTGGTGAAACGGTTAAAGTTATTGATGGACCGTTCAACGGGTTTGACGGAACTATCGAGAAAATTAATGAAGAGAAGCGTAAACTTGAAGTAATGGTTAAGATTTTCGGAAGAAAAACACCGTTGGAATTGAGTTATATGCAAGTTGAAAAAGTATAATAATTGTTACAAATATAGAACGTACGCTTTTTAGCTTCCTACTTAAAAATCGTACCACACTAAAATTAGTAAAATGGCAAAAGAACTAGACAAAGTAGTTAAGTTACAAGTTCGGGGAGGTGCTGCGAATCCATCGCCACCGGTTGGACCCGCTTTAGGTGCTGCTGGAGTTAATATCATGGAGTTCTGTAAGCAATTTAATGGTAGAACACAAGATAAAGCTGGAAAGGTTTTACCTGTTGTTATATCAGTTTACAAGGACAAGTCTTTCGACTTCGTGATTAAAACGCCTCCTGCGGCAGTACAATTATTAGAAGCGGCCAAAGTAAAGAAAGGATCTGGAGAACCAAACCGAAAGAAAGTAGCTAAAGTCACTTGGGATCAAGTGAAGACAATCGCAGAAGACAAAATGCAAGATTTAAATGCATTTACTGTTGAGTCTGCTATGAAGATGGTTGCAGGTACTGCACGATCAATGGGAATCACAGTTAAAGGTGGTGAAGCACCTAACTAAAATTTTTTGAAATGGCAAGAATAACAAAAAAGAGAAAGGAAGCTTTAGCTAAAGTAGAGAAGAACAAATTGTACTCTCTTGAGGAAGCTTCATCACTATTAAAAGAGATTACATATACCAAATTTGATGCCTCTGTTGACTTAGCGGTAAGATTGGGTGTAGATCCTCGTAAAGCCAATCAAATGGTTAGAGGTGTAGTGTCTTTACCACATGGAACAGGAAAAGACATGAAAGTTTTAGCTTTAGTAACTCCTGATAAGGAAGACGAAGCTAAAGAAGCTGGTGCTGATTACGTAGGTCTTGACGAATACCTTGATAAAATCAAAGGTGGTTGGACAGATGTTGACGTTATCGTTACCATGCCTGCTATCATGGGTAAATTAGGTCCATTAGGTAGAGTGTTAGGTCCAAGAGGTCTAATGCCAAACCCAAAGACAGGAACAGTGACTATGGATATCGGTAAAGCCGTATCTGAAGTTAAAGCTGGTAAAATTGATTTCAAGGTTGACAAAACTGGAATTGTACATGCTCCTATCGGAAAGGCGTCTTTTACAGCTGATAAGATCAAGGAAAATGCAATGGAATTGTTAACCACACTGAATAAATTAAAACCAACAGCAGCGAAAGGTGTTTATATGAAGAGCATTTATTTGTCAAGTACAATGAGCCCAAGCATTGCTGTAGATCCAAAAATAAATTAAGTAGTTAATCTTTAGTATTATGACAAGAGAAGAAAAATCGCAAGTAATTGAAGAGTTGACTGCTCAGTTAGCAGAAAATACAAATATCTATTTAACTGATATTTCTGGATTGAACGCAGGAAACACTTCAGATTTACGTCGTGCTTGTTTTAAAGCCAACGTAAAGCTTAACGTTGTAAAAAATACATTGTTGACGAAAGCTATGGAAGCTTCCGATAAAGATTTCGGTGAACTTCCAGGTGTTTTGAAAGGTAATACTTCAGTAATGTATTCTGAAACTGGTAATGCTCCAGCTAAAGTAATTAAAGCCTTCCGTAAAAAATCTGATAAGCCTTTGCTTAAAGGAGCTTTTATAGAAGAAGCAATTTACATTGGCGACGAACAATTAGATACTCTAGTAGATATCAAGTCTCGTGAGGAATTAATTGGTGAGATCGTTACCTTATTACAATCTCCAGCTAAAAACGTTATCTCAGCACTTAAATCAAGTGGTGGAACATTGGCAGGAATTGTTAAAACTTTATCCGAGAAAGAAGGATAATCAAATGTGTACGCACTTAAACAAATTATATTATTAAAAATTTTTAAAAACGGTAGAAATGGCAGATTTAAAAGATTTTGCAGAACAATTAGTTAATTTAACGGTAAAAGAAGTTAATGAATTAGCTACAATATTAAAAGACGAGTACGGTATCGAACCAGCAGCAGCTGCAGTAGCAGTAGCAGCAGGTGGTGGTGCAGCAGCAGGTGAAGCAGCTGAAGAAAAGTCTGAATTTGATGTAATCCTTAAAGCGGCAGGTGGTTCTAAATTAGCTGTTGTAAAATTAGTTAAAGAATTAACTGGTTTAGGATTAAAAGAAGCAAAAGGTCTAGTTGACGAAGCTCCATCTCCAATCAAGGAAGGTGTAGCTAAAGATGAAGCTGAAGCGTTAAAGTCTCAGTTAGAAGAAGCTGGAGCTGAGGTTGAGCTTAAGTAAGCTCAGCAAACCTACAATTTATGGTTTAGGTCTTCCGAAACACTCGGAATGACCTAAACCCTTTTGTGTATTAAATAGGTACACAAATAAACCAAGTTATTTTTTAATCAAAATCTCGTTCATCGATGTTAGCAAACACAGCTGAAAGATTAAATTTCTCTTCCATAGTTAATAGAACTGAGTATCCTGATTTCTTGGATATTCAAATTAAATCCTTCCAGGATTTTTTCCAGTTAGAGACAAAATCAGAAGAAAGAGGCAATGAAGGGCTCTACAATACCTTCATGGAAAACTTCCCGATTACAGATACACGTAACCAATTTGTACTGGAGTTTTTAGATTATTTTATCGATCCTCCTCGTTATACCATAGAGGAATGTATTGAAAGAGGGCTAACATACAGTGTACCACTTAAGGCACGTTTGAAACTGTATTGTACAGACCCAGAGCATGAAGACTTTGAGACGATTGTTCAAGATGTTTACCTAGGAACAATTCCTTACATGACACCTAGCGGAACGTTTTGTATCAATGGTGCTGAGCGTGTAGTAGTGTCACAATTGCACAGGTCACCTGGTGTATTCTTTAGCCAGTCTTTCCATGCCAATGGTACTAAATTATACTCAGCAAGGGTAATTCCTTTCAAAGGATCTTGGATTGAATTTGCTACAGATATCAATCAGGTCATGTATGCATACATTGACAGAAAGAAAAAGTTACCTGTTACAACATTATTTAGAGCTATCGGATTTGAACGTGATAAGGATATTCTTGAGATTTTCGATTTAGCTGAAGAAGTTAAAGTGTCTAAATCTGGTCTTAAGAAAGTTATCGGTCGTAAACTTGCTGCTCGTGTGCTTAATACATGGCACGAAGATTTCGTTGATGAAGATACAGGTGAAGTGGTGTCTATCGAGCGTAACGAAATAGTTTTAGATCGTGATACCGAAATAGATAAAGATAATATAGCTGAAATCCTTGAAGCTGGAGTAAAAACCATCCTATTGCATAAGGAAAGTGCCCAACAAGGGGATTATGCTATCATCCATAATACATTACAGAAAGATCCAACAAACTCTGAAAAAGAAGCTGTTGAACATATTTACCGTCAATTACGTAATGCTGAACCACCAGATGAGGAAACAGCAAGAGGTATTATTGACAAGTTATTCTTCTCAGACCAACGTTACTCTTTAGGTGAAGTAGGTCGTTACAGAATGAACAAGAAATTAGGATTGGATATCGGAATGGATAAGCAAGTACTTACCAAAGAAGATATCATTACGATCATTAAATATTTAATTGAGTTGATCAACTCAAAAGCTGAGATCGATGATATCGATCACTTATCCAACCGTCGTGTACGAACTGTTGGTGAGCAGTTGTCTTCTCAGTTTGGTGTCGGTTTAGCGCGTATGGCTCGTACCATTCGTGAGCGTATGAACGTACGTGATAATGAAGTCTTTACACCAATTGACTTGATTAATGCGAAGACTTTATCTTCAGTAATCAACTCATTCTTCGGAACAAACCAGTTATCTCAGTTCATGGATCAAACCAATCCATTAGCTGAAATCACACATAAGCGTCGTTTGTCTGCTTTAGGTCCTGGAGGTCTGTCTCGTGAAAGAGCAGGTTTCGAGGTTCGTGACGTTCACTACACGCACTACGGAAGATTATGTCCCATTGAAACTCCTGAAGGACCGAACATTGGATTGATTTCATCTCTTTCTGTGTATGCTAAAGTAAATGCTATGGGCTTCATCGAAACGCCTTATAGAAAAGCTGAAGATGGTGTTGTTGATATCAAAAACGATCCAACATATTTAAGTGCTGAAGAGGAAGAAGACATGTTGATTGCACAAGCAAACATTCGTGTCGATGATAAAGGAAAAATCATTGAAGACAAGATTATTGCACGTCAAGAAGGCGATTTTCCTGTTATTGATCCCGTAAACGTTCACTACACTGATGTGGCACCAAACCAGATTGCTTCTATTTCGGCTTCATTGATTCCATTCTTGGAACATGATGATGCAAACCGTGCCTTGATGGGATCTAACATGATGCGTCAGGCTGTACCATTATTACGACCTGAAGCGCCAATCGTTGGAACTGGTCTTGAACGCCAAGTGGCTTCAGATTCAAGAGTATTGATTAATGCTGAGGGTGACGGTGTTGTTGAATACGTTGATGCCAACGAAATTGTCATTAAATACAAGCGCACTGAAGAGGAAGCAATGGTGAGCTTTGATAGCGATACCAAAACCTATCCTTTGGTGAAGTTTAGAAAAACGAACCAAGGAACTTCTATCAACCTTAAGCCAATTGTTACCAAAGGTGATAAGGTGGTTAAAGGACAAGTATTATGTGAAGGTTATGCGACTCAAAACGGCGAATTGGCATTGGGTAGAAATATGAAAGTAGCCTTCATGCCTTGGAAAGGGTACAACTTCGAGGATGCTATCGTGATTTCTGAAAAAGTAGTTCGCGATGATATCTTTACCTCAATCCATATAGATGAATATTCTCTTGAAGTTAGAGATACAAAACTAGGTAATGAAGAGTTAACCAATGATATTCCTAACGTTTCTGAAGAGGCTACAAAAGACCTTGATGAAAACGGTATGATCAGAATTGGTGCTGAAATCAAACCTGGAGACATTCTTATTGGTAAGATTACGCCTAAGGGAGAATCTGATCCAACACCTGAAGAGAAATTATTACGTGCGATTTTCGGTGATAAAGCTGGAGATGTTAAGGATGCGTCCCTAAAAGCATCACCTTCTTTACATGGTGTTGTTATCGACAAGAAGTTGTTCTCAAGGGCAATCAAAGATAAGCGTAAGAGAGCTAAGGATAAAGAAGATATCGAAGCACTAGAGAATATCTATTACAAGAAGTTTGACGACTTAAAAGATGTTTTAGTTGAAAAACTATTCGCTCTTGTAAATGGTAAAACAGCTCAGGGTATCTTTAATGACTTAGGAGAAGAAATCATTCCTAAAGGAAAGAAATATACACTTAAGATGTTAAATGCTGTAGATGATTATACGCATTTAACTTCTGGAACTTGGACGACAGATGATCACTTAAATGCTTTGGTTGCTGATTTGATTCACAATTATAAGATTAAGGAAAATGATCTTCAAGGTTCTTTACGTCGTGAGAAGTTTACCATTTCTGTTGGTGATGAGTTACCATCAGGAATTATCAAATTGGCTAAAGTATACGTTGCTAAAAAACGTAAACTTAAAGTTGGTGATAAAATGGCTGGACGTCACGGTAATAAAGGTATTGTGGCACGTATCGTTCGTCAGGAAGATATGCCATTCCTTGAAGATGGAACACCTGTTGATATCGTATTGAATCCACTTGGTGTACCATCTCGTATGAACATCGGACAGATTTATGAAACAGTTCTTGGTTGGGCTGGACAAAAATTAGGTCGTACCTATGCGACGCCTATTTTTGACGGTGCAACTCTCGATCAAATCAATGAATTTACTGATGAAGCTGGTGTGCCAAGATTTGGTCATACTTACCTTTACGATGGTGGAACAGGAGATCGTTTCGATCAAGCGGCTACCGTTGGTGTGATCTATATGATTAAACTAGGTCATATGATTGACGATAAGATGCACGCACGTTCTATTGGTCCTTACTCATTGATTACACAGCAGCCTCTTGGTGGTAAAGCACAGTTTGGTGGTCAGCGTTTTGGTGAGATGGAGGTTTGGGCGCTTGAGGCTTATGGTGCTTCAAGTACACTGCGTGAAATCTTAACCGTGAAGTCTGACGATGTGATAGGTAGAGCTAAAACTTACGAAGCTATCGTAAAAGGAGAGCCAATGCCAGAGCCAGGACTACCTGAATCTTTCAATGTATTAATGCACGAATTGAAGGGCTTAGGATTAGATATTAGATTAGAAGAATAAAATAAAAGGGGAATCCATTCGGCCGTTAAAAGTCGAATGGATAAACTATAGACTATAAAGTTATTATGGCTAGAAGACAAGATAAGAATACAGTACAGAGATTTAATAAAATCTCCATTGGTTTAGCATCTCCAGAGTCTGTTTTGGCAGCATCACGTGGTGAGGTTTTAAAACCGGAAACTATTAATTATCGAACACATAAACCAGAACGTGATGGTTTATTCTGTGAGCGTATTTTTGGTCCTGTTAAGGATTTTGAATGTGCTTGTGGTAAATATAAAAGAATTCGCTACAAAGGTATCGTTTGTGACCGATGTGGTGTTGAGGTAACTGAAAAGAAAGTACGTCGTGACCGTGTTGGGCATATCAACTTAGTTGTGCCTGTTGCTCACATCTGGTATTTCCGTTCATTACCAAATAAAATTGGATATTTATTAGGATTGCCTTCCAAGCGTTTGGATATGATTATCTATTACGAACGTTATGTGGTAATTCAACCTGGTGAAGCTAAAAATGCGGAAGGTGAACCATTACAGAAAATGGACTTCCTTACTGAGGAAGAATACCTAAATATCCTTGAAACCCTTCCGAAGGAAAATCAATATTTAGAAGATTCTGACCCTAACAAGTTTATCGCTAAAATGGGAGCAGAGTGTCTTATTGAATTGTTATCGCGAATCGATTTAGATCAACTTTCTTATGAATTGCGCCACAAGGCCAATACAGAAACGTCAAAGCAACGTAAAACGGAAGCTTTAAAGCGTCTTCAAGTGGTTGAAGCTTTTAGAGAGTCAAACGAAAACCGTGAGAATAAGCCAGAATGGATGATCATGAAGGCGATTCCAATCATTCCACCAGAATTAAGACCTTTGGTGCCTCTTGATGGTGGCCGTTTCGCAACATCCGATTTGAATGATTTATACCGCCGTGTTATTATCCGTAATAACCGTTTGAAGCGTTTGGTTGAAATCAAAGCACCAGAAGTAATCTTACGTAACGAAAAGCGTATGCTACAAGAGTCTGTAGATTCGTTATTCGATAACACACGTAAGGCTTCTGCAGTAAAGACCGATTCTAACCGTCCGTTGAAATCACTTTCAGATTCATTAAAAGGTAAGCAAGGTCGTTTCCGTCAAAACCTTTTAGGTAAGCGTGTCGATTATTCAGCACGTTCGGTTATCGTCGTTGGACCAGAATTAAAATTATTTGAATGTGGATTGCCAAAAAATATGGCAGCTGAACTTTACAAACCTTTCATCATCAGAAAACTGATAGAAAGAGGTATTGTTAAAACAGTAAAATCTGCAAAGAAAATCATAGATAGAAAAGAGCCTGTTGTTTGGGATATCTTAGAAAATGTTCTTAAAGGACATCCAGTATTACTAAACCGTGCTCCTACATTACACAGATTGGGTATCCAAGCCTTCCAACCTAAATTGATTGAAGGTAAGGCAATCCAGTTGCATCCATTGGTATGTACGGCTTTTAACGCCGATTTCGATGGTGACCAGATGGCTGTGCATTTACCACTTGGACCTGAGGCTATTTTGGAAGCTCAGTTATTGATGTTAGCATCACATAACATTTTGAATCCAGCGAATGGTTCTCCTGTAACGGTTCCTTCTCAGGATATGGTACTTGGTTTATACTATATGACCAAGCATAGAAGATCTACTGAAGAGGTGCCTGTGAAAGGCGAAGGGCTAGTATTTTATTCTCCAGAGGAAGTAACTATTGCTTACAATGAGAAGAAAGTTGACTTGAATGCTGGAATTAAAGTAAGAGTAAAAGATTTTAATGAAGAAGGAGAATTAACAACGCAGTTAATTGAAACCACTGTCGGACGTGTACTTTTCAATGAAAAAGTACCTGAAGCTGCAGGTTACATTAATGAGGTTTTGACTAAAAAGTCATTAAGAGACACTATTGGAAACATCCTAAAAGTTACTAGTGTTCCTGAAACTGCTGAATTCCTTGATGAAATCAAGACCTTAGGTTATAAGTTTGCATTCCAAGGTGGATTGTCATTCAGTTTAGGTGATATTATCATTCCTGCTGAAAAACAAACCATGATCGACAAAGCAAATGGCTTGGTTGATGGAATTATGGCCAACTATAACATGGGATTGATTACCAATAACGAACGTTACAACCAGGTAATTGATATTTGGACTTCTACCAATGCTGAATTGACAGAATTGTCTATGAAGCGTATCCGTGAAGATCAACAAGGATTCAACTCGGTGTATATGATGCTTGATTCTGGAGCTCGTGGATCGAAAGAACAAATCCGTCAGTTGACAGGTATGCGTGGATTGATGGCGAAACCTAAGAAATCTAATGCTGGAGGAGGTGAGATTATTGAAAACCCTATCCTATCTAACTTTAAAGAAGGACTTTCAATTTTAGAATACTTTATCTCTACTCACGGTGCACGTAAAGGTCTTGCCGATACGGCTCTTAAAACAGCGGATGCTGGTTATTTAACACGTCGTTTGGTTGATGTATCTCAAGATGTTATTATCTATAGTGAAGATTGTGGTACTTTAAGAGGTATCGAGGTTAGTCCATTGAAGAAAAATGAGGAAATCATTGAAAGCCTTGAGTCTAGAATTGTTGGTCGTACATCATTAAACGATGTTTATGACCCAATTACTGAAGAGCTTTTAGTTGAAGCTGGTGGTCATATTAATGATGTTATCGCTAAGCGAATTGATGTATCTGCTTTAGATACTATTGAAGTACGTTCGCCTTTGACTTGTGAAGCAAAACAAGGAATTTGTGCAAAATGTTACGGTAGAAATCTTGCCACTGGTAAAATGGTACAAAGAGGAGAAGCTGTTGGTGTTGTTGCTGCCCAATCTATTGGTGAGCCTGGAACTCAGTTGACACTTCGTACATTCCACGTAGGTGGTATTGCAGGAAACATTTCCGAAGAGAATAAATTAGTCGTTAAGTTTGACGGTATTGCTGAAATAGAAGACCTTAAAACAGTAAAAGGTACTGACAACGAAGGTAATAAAGTTGACGTGGTGATTTCTCGTACATCTGAATTGAAATTAGTAGATGCTAAAACAGGAATTACCTTAAGTACTAACAATATTCCTTACGGTTCCAATATTTTTGTGAAACCAGGAGATAAGGTGAAGAAAGGTGATGTGATTTGTCAATGGGATCCATACAACGGTGTGATTATTTCAGAATTTGCTGGTAAGGTGAAATATGAAAATATTGAACAAGGTATTACTTACCAAGTAGAAATAGATGAACAAACAGGTTTCCAAGAAAAAGTAATTTCTGAATCTAGAAATAAGAAATTGATTCCTACACTTCACATTGAAGATGGAAAAGGTGAAACGATTCGTTCTTATAACTTACCTGTTGGTGCACACTTGATGATTGACGATGGTGAGAAGATTAACGTTGGGAAGATTCTTGTGAAGATTCCTCGTAAATCTGCTAAAGCAGGTGATATTACTGGTGGTTTACCACGTGTAACAGAATTATTTGAAGCACGTAATCCATCAAATCCAGCTGTTGTTAGTGAAATCGATGGTGTGGTGTCTTTTGGAAAAATCAAGAGAGGTAACCGTGAAATCATTATCGAATCTAAATTAGGTGAGGTTAAGAAATACTTAGTGAAATTATCTAATCAAATCCTGGTTCAGGAAAATGATTACGTTAAAGCTGGTATGCCACTTTCAGATGGATCAATCACGCCTAATGATATCTTAAACATCAAAGGACCTGCTGCTGTTCAGCAGTACTTAGTGAACGAGGTACAAGAAGTTTATCGTTTGCAAGGGGTTAAGATCAATGACAAGCACTTCGAGGTTGTTGTGAGACAAATGATGCGTAAGGTGAGAATCATTGATTCAGGTGATACCGTATTCTTAGAAGATCAATTGGTGCATAAATCTGACTTTATTGAAGAAAACGATAAGATTTTCGGATTGAAAGTTGTTGAAGATGCTGGAGATTCACAAACGTTGAAACCAGGTCAGATACTTTCACCTAGAGATTTAAGAGATGAGAACTCTTTACTTAGAAGAGAGGATAAGGCTTTAGCTACTGCTAGAGATGCAAAACCAGCTACAGCAACTCCTATCTTACAAGGTATTACTAGAGCTTCACTTCAAACTAAATCATTTATTTCTGCTGCATCGTTCCAGGAAACGACTAAGGTACTTAACGAAGCTGCAGTTAATGGTAAGGTTGATGAACTCGAAGGATTGAAAGAAAATGTTATCGTCGGACATAGAATTCCAGCAGGAACTGGTGTTAGAGCTTACGACAACATTATTGTAGGTTCTAAAGAGGAATTTAATGAAATGATGAAGGCTAAAGAAGAAATGAACTACAACTAGTATTTCTTTTAGGCATTGAAACATAAGTACCAACGAACGTTGGAACTTCTAGAATTATTAAAGTCCTGCTGGTTCAGTAGGACTTTAATTTTATAATATTATTTAAAACTATAAATTATGGCTGAAGACAATAAAAACAAAAAACAAGGTATCAATATAGAATTAGACGAAAAGGTAGCAGAAGGGACCTATTCAAACCTTGCAATTATCAACCACTCTGTATCAGAATTTGTCATTGATTTTGTAAGCATTATGCCTGGAACTCCAAAGAGCAAAGTGAAATCTAGAATCATTTTAACGCCTCAACATGCTAAAAGACTATTGAAGGCATTAGGAGATAACATCAGCAGGTTTGAAGCTGCTCATGGTGAAATCAAAGATTATGAAAAAGCGCCTATTCCGTTGAATTTTGGACCTACAGGACAAGCATAATTTTAGGTTTTAAAAGGAATAGTTTTTAACTTTTTCAAAATATGCCTTTAGAAAAACGCCAATTCCGTTGAATTTTGGACCTACAGGTCAGGCTTAAAAATAGAATCCCTTTTGAAAACTCGTTTCAAAAGGGATTTTTGCAATTCAGTATCTATAGTTAAGCGACTTCTTTTTTATTGATGTGGTATTGTAAAGCACCAGAAGGACACTTTCTTATTTGGGACATTATTTCATCTGTTGTAGCACCTTCTAAGTCTATCCAAGGGATTACTGATTGGCGAAATACATTCGACAGCTCTAAAGCACATCGTTCTGCGTTAATACATTGACAGGGATTGTAGGTTACAGTAATATCGCTATTACTGAAAACGTGCGGATTCGTTTTCATAAGTAGATCAATTTGGGGTTAATCGTATTTTAAATGTAATTACTATAACGATTTAGGATTAAAAAAATCGACAAAACGTATTATTTTATCGATTAAATACATATTTTTAATTGTCTTATCGATGAATGACATCTATTTTAATCAAATTCTGAAGTAAAATGTAGCGTAATATTTGGATATTTCTGTTGAGTCATTTGTAAAGAAAATGCCGAATCTGCCAAGAATACTAATTGTTCATGCTTGTCCTTAGCCAAAAATCGTTGTTTAACTCTCAAGAATTCTTTAAACTCTTCACTTTTTGGATCTTTAGGATCTACCCAACAAGCTTTGTAAACATTTAAGTTTTCATAGGTGCATTTTGCACCATATTCATGCTCAAGTCGGTATTGAATAACTTCATATTGAAGGGCTCCAACGGTACCAATCACTTTTCTGCCATTGAGTTCGAGAGTAAATAACTGGGCTACACCTTCATCCATCAATTGATCAATACCCTTGTAAAGTTGTTTTGATTTCATCGGATCGGCATTATTGATATATCTAAAATGCTCTGGTGAGAAACTTGGAATCCCTTTGTAATTCAATACTTCGCCTTCAGTTAAAGTGTCTCCAATCTTAAAATTTCCAGTGTCCTGTAGTCCAACAATATCACCAGGATACGAAATATCTACAATTTCTTTTTTCTCGGCAAAAAAAGCATTCGGACTTGAGAATTTCATTTTTTTATCATGCCGAACATGCAAATAAGGCGTATTCCTTTTAAACTCACCTGAAACAATTTTGATAAAAGCCAATCGATTTCTGTGGTTAGGATCCATATTGGCATGAATCTTAAAAACAAATCCTGTAAAGTCTTTTTCTTCAGGCTTAACTAAACGCTCTTCACTTCTCTTAGGTCGAGGCTTTGGAGCAATCTCGACAAAACAATCCAATAATTCTCGAACACCAAAATTGTTCAAGGCTGAACCAAAAAATACAGGTTGCAGATCACCGTTAAGGTACTCTTCTTTATCAAAACTTGGATAAATACCTTCCACCAATTCAATTTCATCCCTTAAGGTTTGTGCAGATTTTTCTCCCACAAGGCGATCTAGTTCTGAAGAGCTTAAATCATTTATTTCAATGGTTTCCTCTATATCTTTTCGGCTATCTCCACTGAAAAGATTGATGTTTCTTTCCCAGATATTATAAATACCTTTAAAATCATATCCCATTCCAATAGGAAAACTAAGTGGTGTGACTTTTAATCCTAATTTTTGTTCAATTTCATCGAGAAGATCAAAAGCATCCTTTCCTTCGCGATCTAGTTTATTAATAAAAACAATCATTGGAATATTCCGCATTCTACAAACTTCAACTAATTTTTCGGTTTGTTCCTCAACCCCTTTAGCGACGTCTATAACAACAATAACACTATCTACGGCAGTAAGTGTTCTAAACGTATCTTCGGCAAAATCCTTATGTCCAGGTGTATCAAGAATATTAATTTTTATCCCATCGTACTCAAAAGCAAGTACTGATGTAGCCACAGAAATTCCCCTTTGACGCTCAATTTCCATAAAATCACTGGTTGCGCCTTTTTTGATTTTATTGCTTTTAACTGCACCAGCCTCTTGAATAGCACCACCGAAAAGAAGTAATTTTTCGGTTAATGTGGTTTTACCTGCATCTGGATGGGAAATAATTCCAAATGTTCGTCGTCTATTGATTTCTTTAATAAAGCTCATAGTCATTTTTAATCGTTGCAAATATAAATCTTATTAATAGATTAAAACTTAAAACAGCCTTTTATCGTAGGTATAATTGATGCAATCTTTTAAAAACCATCTATGGATTTGTTCAAATAGGAATAATGAAATAGCGATTTTAAGAAAATTACTGAAATTGTACTTTTAACCGACAAAAACACTAGTTTAATCGGTAAAATAAATGTTAATTTTTATGGTTTGTTGATTGCATAATTGTTACATTTGAATCAGATTAATAGCACTAACATTGAACCTACAAACACAAACAGTAAGTCTGTTTCATACATTTTTGTGTATGAATCATGGCTTTTTTTGTTTTTAGATAGTTTCTCTTTGGTGTTTCAATTAATAGAAGAATAATAAATTTATATAAGATTTTATGAAAATCTCTACTCTATTCTCGTTATACATTAAGTTAGGTATTCTAGCCTCATTTCTATTATTAACAGTTGAAAGTTCATTTTCGCAAACAATTACCGCTCAAGATGATGACTTCAGTACAACTCCTTTTAATCCTATAACAGGAGCTACGACACTCAGTGTCTTTAATGATAATGGAAATGGTAATGACGATGCTGATGGATCTCCGGCTAGTGATGCAAATATTGATGATAATATTGTGATTTCCAATGATGGCGGACTTACTGGAGTATCAATTAATACAGATGGAACTATCAATATACCTATAAATAGTTCACCTGGAGCCTATACAGTAGAATATACGATTTGTTTAGATGTTAACAATACAATTTGCGATACAGCTAATGTCTCAATTGTTATTGGTGATTGTTTGGATTTCCCATTAAATGATTGCGATAATGATGGTGTTCCTAATGCTTCAGATATTTGTGAGGGATTTGATGATTCAGCTGATGCAGATGGCGATAATGTTCCAGATGGGTGTGATCTTGATGATGATAATGATGGATTATTGGATTCAGTGGAATGTAATGCTTCTAATGCTTTGGTTAATGGCAATTTTGATTCGAACCTAATTACTGGTTGGACTGAATCTGGAGATGCCGATTGGTTCAGATCAGGAATAGGTGGAGGTATTGCTAGATTTACAGCAGATAATTCTGATTCTACCTTTGAACAAACAGTTACTGTTTATCAAAATGTTATTACGGCCTTTACGTTTCAAGATGCAGCTGACGCATCTAGTCCAATTGATGCTACTTTAGAAATATCCATAGATGGTACCATAATATACAGTAAGACAGCAGCTGAAATACAAGCCGATAATGGAGGAGTCAATGTGTTTTCAACACAAACCTTCTTTTTTGTGTCTCCTACTGGTACTGCCACAATATCGATTAGAGCATTTTCTAATGGTACAGGTGTTTCAGATGATTTTAGACTAGATAATGTAATAGTTGAATTATGTCAAGATCTTGATGGAGGAGGAGTTCCTGATTTCTTAGATTCAGATAGTGATAACGATGGTTGTCAAGATGCTCTTGAAGGAGATGGCGGATTTACACTTGCAGACTTAGATATTGATGATACTTTAGGGGATGTTGTAGATGCAAACGGAATACCTATTGTTGGTGGTTCAACTGGGCAACAAAATGATGTTAGTGCTCTTAATCCAAATATTACTTCTGATGAATGTGATGATGATCTTGATGGAGTGAGTAATATAACAGATCAATGTCCTGGTTTTGATGATGCCCAAGATAATGATGGAGATTTAATTGTTGATGGATGTGACCTCGATGACGATAATGATGGAATTTTAGATACAGTTGAACAAGGCTATACTACAAGTGACCAACCAATATGTGGCTCGCACACTACTTTAGACTTTAGTAATGCACCTATCGAAGAGCTTGGAGATGGCTCTATCACAACAGTTCTTGAAGGTGAAGTTTTTAGATTCCCTTCAGTTTCAACAGGTATTGATGCTTTAGTCACAATAAATCTTGTTTACAATTGTTTTGTAACGGTTATTGATGAAAACTCTACCGACCCTACATTTTTCAAACCCGAAACTCGCTTAGGAAACGTTCCAGCTGGTCAACAACCATTTGTTGAGTACCAATTTGATTTTGTTCAATCAGGTACCAATACACCTGTTGTTCTACCTGAATTGTTTATTAATTTCAATGATTTAGATGGAAATGCTGACATACTTGAACAAAACTGGACAGAATATCCAATTACTTACACTGTTGATAATCCTACCGATGTTACAATAACTGATGAAAGTCCTTGGCTAGTTGGAACATCAGGTACAGTAAATTTTTCTGGGACCTCTAACAATAACCCTTCTGTTAATTTTTCAGCAAGTTATTCAAATACGTCAAGACAAATTATAAGATTGGGTGTTAGTGTTACAACTGCTGATAACCCCTTAACTAGAAGACATAGTGTTGAGTTTAATTGTGTCGCTAATTTTAATAACCCAGTAACTACTCTATTTGATATTGATAAGGATGGTGTCCCAAATCATTTAGATTCAGATAGTGATAACGATGGCTGTAATGATGTTGTTGAATCTGGAGGTATAGATATTGATAATGATGGCATTCTAGATGGAACTGGTTTAAATGGTAATGGATTGGTGACAGGTGGAGTAGGAGGTTATGATGGCGTTAATGGTTCTGAGATTATAAGTGATGTTGTAAATACTATTACAATAACTCCTGATCCTGCTATAATTTGTGAAGCTGAAGACTTAGTGCTAACAGCTGTAGCAACAGGAGTTCGTGTAACAGATTATGGTCTTAATGGAAGCACTAGCGACGATACAACTATAGCTATTCCAAATGCTGATTACTTGTATCAATGGTATCTAGGTGGAACCGCATTAACTGACGGAGTACAATATTCAGGTACACAAACGGCTGTTTTGACTATTCTTAATATTCCTGCAGGTTTTGATACGAATACTTATAGATTAGAAGTATCAACAATAAATAATACATGTCCTGAAGAAGAAAGCATAACCATCACCGTCGACCCGCTTCCGAACGCCGTTACGGTATCTGCTACCGCACCTAGCGTGTGCTCTGGCGATGACGGTGAGTTCGTGGTCAGTGGCGATGCCGGTGCCCCCGTGACCTACAGTATAGACTGCGGCCCGTCGGTAATAGGAGTAATACCTACCGATGGGACGATGGAGATTGCGGTTGGGGGGAGTACTCCAGCGGCGACAATCGATGTCAGCAACGTTTCCAATACGAGCTGTGACCTTGACCTTACGGGCGTTAGCGCTACGATCACCGTCGACCCG
>NZ_JBGFGL010000070.1:0-124711 GCF_041224425.1 Psychroserpens sp. XS_ASV72
TGTTAGGCCTGCCGCTAGCGTTCATCCTGAGCCAGGATCAAACTCTTCATCGTTAAATCTTAAATGTCGTTAAACGACACGATCGAATCGTTCGGTTCGGTACTCAAAATGGTCTATTCTTGTTTCTCGGAAAAGCCCCTATAGGACTCTCCTCTACGCTGTCAATTCAATATGTTAATGAACTTTGTTATTCGCTCTGTAATAGTACCTCCGTACTTAAGCGGGTGCAAATATAAAACCCTTTTTTCTTTCCCGCAAAACTTCAAACACTTTTTTTTCGCTTTTTTTCAAGCAACCAAAAAAAACGCTTCCGCTTTTTTCGAGGGTGCAAATATAGAACCATTAAAACATCTTATCCAAACTTTTCAAAACTTTTTTTTCCAAAAAAAATAATCCTTAAGTTCACAACTCTATATAACAGGTGATTAGAATTAAAACTTGGATTATAAAAAGAAGTTCCATACTAATCCAAAACGGATTGTAAAATCTCTATAAGGGTAATTTGGAGCAGAGAAATAATTATAACCCGTAAAAGCTGAGTTAAAATGTTCTGCTTTGAAGAAAATTCTTGTCTGTCTTATTTTTGCATTCAAGAAAAAATCCAATCTAGGGAAATCTCCGACCATAGTTTTATCCTGAACATAAAATTCAGCTAAGAGAGGATCATATCCATCCATATAATATTCAGTAAAATAATTAAAAATAATTCCTGTTTGAAGAAATAATGCATCTTTAAAAAAACTGTTAGAATAGTAAAAAGTGTTTCTAGTAATGAATTGAGGAATATTAATATCTCCTTCACCCTCGATAACATCTTGGTACATTAAGGTATTATCTAAAGCAAATTTCCCAAAAGTGATTTCCTTATTAATATTAAGCTTATAATAATTTATTGGATTTGAACTTTGAAAAGGTTTAACACTTTCTGTTTCTACTAGTCTCTTAAAATAGGTGTAATTTTCAATATTATAATAATCAAATGTTACGTTAGCCAACTTTGAGGAGTTAAGTTCAAATTTAAAGTTATTGGTATTTACATTATCAAAGGACTCTAAATTGTACCAATTATAATTAATGTAATCGCTTGTATAAAGTAAATAATTATAATTTGGAGCAGACGAATTTAAAGTGATTGTAGCTTTCGCATCGATATCGTCATTAAATGAATATCCTAATCCTGCCTTAACAGAACTGCCTTCAAAAAGTCCACTTATGTTTGCTAGAACTTCTCCAGACAACAAAAACTCTCCAAAGGTGTTTTTATAATTAGCTCCTATGGCAATTGTGTTATCCTTAATTCTATTTGGTATGATTTGAGATTCTAAAACAGTAACATTATCGTAACCGTAATTGTAATTTGAATAATCTAAATTCATCTGAAAATTTCCAATAGTATTAGAATTATACATTACGTACATCCTATTGTAAAAATTTTCAAGAGTTGTTCTATCAACAATTTTTCTTACAAAGGCTTCTCCAAAAAAATCATCTGCTTGAGTCTGATCAAATTGATAGTATTTATCTTCAAATGATAAAATATGACCAATAGCTAGTTTGTTTTGAATTGAATCTTCAGGTTTTGAAATTAGATATTCATGATCTAAATAAACCCTTTTTCCTTTGAGGATGCTTTCAGCATTCTGAAATTGAGGATCAAACACAGCTCTATCAATAAAGTCTTCATCTCCTGATTGAAAATTTATAACATCTTCATCAGTAATTCCTCCATTTTCTTCATTCAATAAGTCTTGAGTGACCACATGAGCTCTAATGTTATATCGTCTATTTTTAGTATGGTAGTTTGCAGTGACCCTAAAATTACCTGTACTTGTTAAAATATGCTGATAATTTCCTAAAGATCGTAATCCTTTATAAGCTATTGAAAAATTAAACTGTGGCGATGTATTAACCGTAAAAAAAGCATCCAATACTTGACCTTGTTGAAACGCTGTTTTATAAAACAGTTCTGTTAAGGGTGTGGGTACATGGTAATAATCAATATCATCAATTTCCATATAATTGAAGTGACGTGCCCTTGAACCAAAAATTGGAAGAGTTGATTGTTTATCTAAAGGTTTAATGAGTGCATTATAAGTTTGCCCAATATTGGAAAAAGGGATTAAGCCAAAGTTATCTCTACGAAGATAATTAAACTTATACTCCTTCTTTATTGATAAGGTTGTGTCAACATACGTTGTATCACGACTTGAAGATATTATTAGATACTGTTCAATTTTAGCATCCTCATTTTTGATAATATTAGCACTACTTCTTCTTGAAGAAGTATTCAAAGTGTCATTTTCAATTTGAGTCTGCTTTAATTTCGGTTTCATCAAAACTTGTGAGTAGTGATGTTGAGCAAATACAATGAAAAAAATAAAAATGGTAAAAGCCTTAGTCTTCATTCAAATTAAAATTACACAAAAGTAACCATTTAAAACGTTAAGTAAATTGCAATATTACGAAGTATTTAGATATAAAAAAGCCTGTGTACTTACACAGGCTTTTTTTATAACATTTAAATATACTACTATAATCTTGTCAAACTAAATGATGAAGGGAAAGGTCCTCCACAAGATCCGTTTGGATCCTCAGTATATTGAATAGTAATTGTTTGATCATTACAAACATCCCATGGTCCACTATCTGCAGCAGCTGCACCAGTAAATCCATATTCGTCTGCACCATTACAAGAAATTCCTAATCCAATGTATCCACCTAAAGTAACATAATCATCTTCAGAAAAGCTTAATGATGCTGAAAATGGAGTTCCACCTGTAAAGGCAGGAACCATTGGAGAAGAGAATAATCTCACATTTGGATTGTTAGGGTCTACAGTTAAAGTTACTGTTCCAGGAGCCATATTTGAAGTCCCGTTTCCAGGTCCAATAGTAGCAGCTACGTCAGCAATCATATAGTCACCTACAAAATAATCAGCAGGTAATACATCTGGGTTAGAACATGGAATTGTAACTCTATGTGCTGTAACACTAGAATCATCAACACCTATACCAACAGTATTCACATTTACATCTGTGATAGTAACGTCGAATGACGTTACAAAGTTTCTACCTAAATCCATATTCATTAATGGAATAGTGATAGATGCTGATCTGTTGATAACAGTTGGGTCAACAAAAAGTGTTCCTCCTGAAGACGATACAAATTGAGTAAAGTCTCCTTCAACAGCTGTTATAGTATAAGTAATGTTCAATCCGTTTTCATAAACAGGTACATTAATCTCAACTGGGATTGTTACACTTGAAGCTGTCTGTCCAGTAGTTGTAGCAGCAGTAAAGAACTCTACCCATCCTGAAGTTGGATCATCTCTAAAACGACTATCACTTTGATCACAACCAACAACAAAGACTAACAATAATATTGGTATTATTTTAATTATATTTTTCATACTCATCGAATTAAATAAATTATTATAGTTATTAATTATTGGTTAAGACAGAAATCTGTTACATCTTCTGATCCCCAATTACCTTCATTGGCAGCATGCACAATGATTGAACAACTTAACTGGTAATTACCAACGATTGTACCGTCTGACTGACCATCACCATATGAATCAGTGATAGTAAAGGTATAACAACCATCAGGTAATGTAAAGTTCCAAGTGTAAGTTGCAGGATCTACTGTGATTCCAGTAGGACAATCGCCAAAATCAGAACACTGAACCACAATAGCTCCAGAGCTATCGGTTATATTCCAATCTCTTTCTTCTGCCCAGTTATCCTCAACCAAAGTAAGCGTCATATCGTTACATACAACCTCTTTCACATAACGGAATGTAGTTGAATCAGATCCAACAACCGCTACACCAGATGGCAAATCAAGATTTAACACTAACACATTAGTAACTAAATCTGGTAAGTTATCAAAATTACCGAAGCTCACTTCAAGAGTTCCTTCAAATGAACCAGCAGGAATCGTGATAGAACCAATTGTATAATCGGCACTAGCTCCTGTAGATGAATCTTGATCAACTGCAACATCAAAAGAACGTGCATTGCTAGACGTATTAGTTGCTTGAACAGTAACCGTTACGCTTGTTCCTTCTTGAGGCACTACGATATCAGTCACAGCTGTTGTGAAACCAATACCTGTTTGGTCTGAGCTTGGGTCGTAAATTACTGGTTCGAATTCACCACAAGATGACATCAACAAACCAATAACTAAAACTTTTATAAAATTTTTCATAATTTAATTTTTTTTTTAATTAGTAACCAGGAGCCTGAGTTATGTTCGGATTACCGTTTAACTCTGCTACAGGTATAGGGAATGTAAATCTATAGTCAGTAGAAGCTAACTGACATGGTACAGCTCCACCACAATCAGCTGGATTTCTATCAAAACCATCATTTGTAATAGATCTTGTTCTCTTAACATCAACAAATCTGAAACCTTCATAAGCTAATTCTAAACGTCTTTCAGCTAAAATTTCATCCATTGCATCTGGAAGGTTATTGAATCCAGACAATGCTGTATCGCCACCTGTTCTTGCATCTCTAATATCTTTCAACAAGCTAGCAGCTCCATTGTAATCTCCAGATTTAGCTAAGATTTCAGCACGTATTAAATACATTTCAGAAACTCTGAATACTTTCACATCGTTTAAGTAATCAAAACCTTCTTTTCCAGGATATTTTCCAATGAAGTGAAGATTGTTTGCATCATCAGTAAGAGGATCGATATTAACAAAAGCTCTAATATCTGATGGGTCAGCAGTTACAGCATCGTAAAAACCATTAGACATTTCCATGAATGCTCCACCTGTTCCAGTAAAGTACCAAACACCACCAACTCTTGGGTCATTATTTCCATTAGTTCTGTAAAGCTTAAAGATAACTTCAGTGTTATCTGTATCGTTAGCGAACATATTAATGTATTGACCTTGGTCAGCTAAAGGATATTTATCCATTAATGCTTGAGTAGCAGTTAAAGCAGTTGAAGAAGCTCCAGAATATAATGCTGCTCTAGCTCGTACAGCTGTAATGAAATCACGAGTGACATATCCATTATCAGTGTATGAAGCATCAATTAATCCCATTGCAGTGTCAAGGTCATTATTAATAAATTCAAAAACCTCACCTGCAGTACTACGAGGAAGTTGTTCGAAAACAACCACAAAGTTTGAAATCGGCACACCTGCGTCACTATCTCCATATCCAACTCCGTAATGAGCCAATACTTCTAAATGAAGATATGCTCTTAATGCATAACAATCACCTAAAATTTTATCGTATTGCTCTGCCTCAGCAGCATTTGCAGGAGCAATTGTTGAAGCCGCTTCCAATACCCTGTTGATAGAGTTGATAGTAGCATAACAATTTAACCACATGTTTTGAGACTCAGCAGAGTTTGCTTGAAGTACCCATTGGTGAAAACCAACTTTTTGCCCACCGTTATCAGCACCGATTTTAGTATCATCTGTATAGTTTGAACTATAATCGATCATGTTTTGAGGATTGTACTGGAAATAGATCGCATTTAATCCATTTTGTAAATCCGCAACATTGGTAAAGGCATTTTCTGCCGGAATCGAATCTTCCGGTAAGATATCTAGTGCATCGTTACATGAAGTAGCGAAGAACATAGACAGTATTGCTATAATTATTACTTTTTTCATCTTTATTTTTTTTTTTAAAATTCTATGTCAAATCCAAGAGTAACTGTCTTAGGAGTCGGATACTCGAAGAACGTACTTGAAATGTTAGATTCTGGATCGAAACCTCTCCACTTAGTCCAAGTTAAAAGGTTCTGACCTTGAACATAAACTCTTACATTAGTAAACAATTTAGTCTTTTCAAGGAATTCCTTGTTTAAGCTGTAAGATAATGAGATGTTTCTCAATCTTAAGAAAGAAGCATCTTCTAAATATCTTGTACCAGCTTGAGCTCTAGTAACTGAGTTGAATGCAGGAATATCAGTAACATCTCCTGGTTGTTGCCACATACGCAACATAGCAGTAGACATGTTAGCAAATCCAGCTAAAGACGTATCCTCTACGATAGCATAACTACCGTTAAGACGCCATTGGTCAGCAGCATAAGTAAACAAAGCATTCAAAGCAAATCCTTTGTAAGACAAGTTAGTACCAAAACCACCAACATACTTTGGATCTTGAGTTTTGTCTAACAATACTCTGTTAGCTGTTGAGAAAGTACCTGTTAAGTTACCATCTTTATCTAACCAAAGTGGTGTTCCGTCTGCAGGATTAACACCAGCCCATCTAACTCTGTAGAAAGTACCAATAGCATGCCCTTCAGCAAGTGCAGTACCACCACCATTTAAGATAGGGTTTTCAGGATCATAATCGTCTCCAAGATTAGTAATCTCATTCTGGTTGTAAGCAATGTTACCATTTACACTCCATTTGAAGTCACCATCTAAAATTTGATAGTTCATACTAAGTTCAACACCTCTGTTTTCAAGAGCACCTAAGTTAGCATTGATACTAGTGGCAGATGACAATAATGAGAGTGGTTTAGCGATAAATAAGTCTGTAGTCTCTTTTTTGTAAACATCAACAGAACCTGTCAATTTATAATCTAGTAACGAGAAGTCTAAACCAACGTTGAACTGTGCAGTTTCCTCCCATTTCAAGTCTGGGTTATCGATTTGCCCTAAAGCAAATCCAAGACCTCCGTTGTACGAAACACCTGAAGTATATAAACTAAATGCGTTGAATGCACCACCTACTCTTTGGTTACCAGCTACACCATAACTAGCTCTTAACTTCAACTCGTTAGCGAAACCGTTTCTGTTGAACCAAGACTCATTGTGGATGTTCCACTTTCCAGAAACAGACCAGAAAGTACCCCATTTGTTAGTATCTGAGAATCTTGCAGCAGCATCACGTCTGATAGACGCTTGTAAACCGTAACGATCATCAAAATCATATTTACCAACAGCGTAGTAAGAGAATAATCCGTCGTTAAAACTTGTAGCAGATAAAATTGGAATATAGTATTGTGTTTCATCTGCACCTTCAGCAACAGAACCATCAGTGATAGCACTACCTGAACCTACTAACTTTGGATTTAAACCAAATCCTTGGAAGCTAGAAGAAATAAAGTGTGTCTTATTGTATTCAGTACCTAATGTCAAGTCAAAATAATGCTTGTCATTAAACGTATTGTTATAGTTAACATTTGCATTGGCAATGATTTGAGCATTTCTTTGGAATCCTTGGAAATGGCTACCTTTTTGCTCAGAGTTAGGATCAGGAGTAATATCACCTCTAATACTTTCAGGAGTAGTGATACTCTTGAACTCTAAATGTTCGTAATCAATACCAATAGAACCTCCAACCGTTACATTCTTAACAGCTTCAAGGTTAGCACCAACTCTACCAACGATTTTCATCTCATCATTACTGATCTCGTTCAATGCATTTGTGTTCAATGTGATGAACGGTGTATTTAAGAAACCATTGATGTTAGTGAAATTCTGAGTAGAATAAGCCGTACCTGTGATGTTTAATGAACCATCAGGATTGTATGGCGAAATAAAAGGCATTGCTAAATAAGGTGCCAAGAATGGATTATCCAACTGACCTGTTCCTTCGTTTTCAGCAAAGTCGTTTTTACTGTAGTTGATTGTTACGTTAGAAGTAACATCTAATCTATCATTTAAACTAGTGTTAACATTCGATCTGAATGTGAATCTTTGGATAGCAGATCTCTGAGTAATACCTTCTTGCTCGAAATAACCAATAGAGTTAAATGATGTAGTACTTTCACTACCAGTAGTCACATTTATTTCGTGTGAGTTTGTTGTTCCTTTTCTGAAGAAAATCTCTCTCCAGTCAGTATTTGCTTGAGCAGCTGTCGCAGCAATCTCAGCATCTGAAATAGAACCTCCTAAACCAATTCCATTTCGCTTTTGGAAGTTTAACATCTGTAAAGAGTTCATTACTTCAAAGCCTGGATCATTGTAAGTAGATTTACCGTACTGTGCACGATAAGCAACTTTAACACCATCACCTCTTTTACCAGTTTTGGTTGTCACAATGATTACACCACCTGCACCTCTGTTTCCATAAAGAGCAGAAGCAGAAGCATCTTTTAATACAGATACGTTCTCAATGTCATTTGAGTTTAAACTTCTAAAGTTGTCTTCATTAACAGGCACACCATCAATAATAAATAATGGCTCAACGTTACCGTTAATAGAGTTTCTACCCCTTAAGATTACTGTACCACTGGCACCAGGTTGACCTGAACTTGTTTGAATGTTCAAACCTGCAGCTTGTCCTTGAAGAACTTGATCAAGAGAAGCATTTGGCACTTGCTCTATATCTTCAGACTTTACAGTTTCAATAGCCGATGTTACGTTTGATGCTTTTTCAGTACCATATGCAACAACTACTACTTCATCTAAAGCCGCAACATCTTCAGCCATAGCAACATCTATAGTACTGCTTGCGCCAACTTTACGTTCAACTTTTTTCATACTAACAAAAGAGAATACCAAAACTTCTCCTTCACTAGCTTTAATGGAATAGTTTCCATCAAAATCTGTTTGAACTCCTCTAGAAGTTCCCTTTACAATTACATTCACGCCAGGCAACGGTAATCCATCACCTTCTCCTGTAACTGTTCCTGTGATTGTTTTCTCTTGTGCAAAAGAAAATTGCATCACAAACGCCATAAAAAGCGTCATTAACCATGTTAACTTTAATTTCATAAAACAATTATTTGAGTTAGTCTAGCGCAAACATCTTAATAATATATTAAATAAACAAGTATTTTTGCCAAAAAAATGTTAACATCTTGACGCTAAAATTGTTCATTAAATAACTGCACAATTGATGCTTTTACTGCCCTTTAGATGACATACTTTCTAAAAGGTTGCGTTAAAATTTTAACTTTGTTCAAACTTTAACATTTTTGGCTCTAATACTTAACTTTTCTGATTTTGATTTGGAATGCGGAACCGATGAAGCCGGAAGGGGCTGCCTTGCAGGTCCTGTAACCGCAGCTGCAGTAGTATTTGCTAAAGATTTCGAGAATGAAATCATTAAAGATTCCAAACAGCTTTCCGAAGACAAAAGACTTTATTTAAAACCGCTCATCGAATCTGAAGCTCTATCTTTCTCAGTAAGTCACATTCATGAGCACACCATAGACAAGATCAACATTCTCAATGCGTCTATATTGGCTATGCACGAATCCATTGCAAAATTAAACCCTGAACCAGAATTCATTATTGTTGACGGCAATCGGTTTAAACCTTACAAGAAAACACCACACCAAACCATCGTTAAAGGTGATAGCAAATATCTTTCAATTGCTGCTGCTTCAATTTTGGCAAAGACCTCGAGAGACCATTACATGGCCAAAATCCATGAAGAATTCCCGATGTATAATTGGCTACAAAACAAAGGGTATCCTACTAAAGAGCACCGAGAAGCCATAAAAAAATACGGCGTTACAAAATACCATCGAAAATCTTTTAGATTATTGCCAGAACAACTAAAATTAGAGTTCTAAGTTTTTATATTTGTAAAAAAACTTACTTAATGAGATACTTTTGGCTAATTCCCTTGTTATTACTGACTTTGTCAAGCTGCGAGAGGCGTCATCAATCTTCATCAAACATTTACAGTTTCATTCCAGAAAACGCCTCCATCATCCTAAAAGCCAATTCGCTTGAAAGTTTAGAAAGCGCTACATCCCAAAACCAATTATTGAAAGAGCTATTAACTTATTCCCAACTCAATCATTTTAAAACCAACATTGCGCCTGTTAAGCTGATCAAACCCCAAGAAGATCTTCTTATAACCATATCGAAAGACTTAAACGACAGTCTCGAGGTGACTTTTATAACTAAGCAACATATTGGATTATTTGATGTAGACTCGATTCCGAATTTAATTTCAGAAACATTTACCAAAGGAGCCAAATCAATCACAAAGCTTGATTTTAATAAAAACATTTACTATACCTCAACCATCGACAGTGTGTTTGTGCTATCAAATCGATTAAAATTAGTTGAATCTGCTTTCGATAGAGGCACTGAACCTTCGCAATGGGAAAACCTTTTGGAGATTTCAAAAGACACTAAATCAGCTTCCGTATTAATGGATTTGAAAAAAAATCAATTTAATCCACTATTTTACAAGTATGATTTCACTGAAGACCTTTCGTTTTCAAACATGTTGATGCTTGACATCGATATCAAACAAAACGATATTTTCTTCAACGGAATTACTAAGGCTACAGACTCTTCAAAAAGCCTAATCAATGTATTCAAAAATACCGTTCCACAAGAAAATAAGATTCCAACCATCGTTCCCAATGATGCTGATTATTTTTTGAGCTTAACCTTTAATGATGTCAAGGTTTTTAGTGAACAGCTTTCAAAATTTAATGGCACTGATTCAATTCAAGATGGAAAGTTAGTTTTTGAAACTATTACCGAAGCTGGACTGGTCGAAATAGACGGTAGAGATGCCTTCATTATAAAATCCATTGATGGTGAAACCACTCGAAGCAATCTCCCTCAAAACGCATACTCAAGTTTTCGTTCGTTTGATATTTACAATTTGGATAACGTCGAATTGTTCAAATCTTACTTCAATCCGTTTTTTGCGACTGCCAATGTCAATTATTACACGTCAATTGATGATTTCTTCATTTTTTCTGAAAATACCGATATTTTGGAAACTATTATATCAAACTACCTAAACAGCACTACATTGTATGAAAGTGTAAAATTTCAAGAAATCATGGAGCATTTGAGCGATGAATCCTCAATGTTTGTTTACGCCAATCCATCAGCCTTAAACTCAATCATGAATCTCAATTTTAATGACGATAAAAACTTAAATCTTAAAAACTACCAATCTTCTGCCATTCAATTCGTTTACGATACAGATTACGCTCATGTCAATGCAGCATTAAAAACCTACAAGACTAAATCTACAAACAGTTCTGTGTCAGAAGACATTAACATCACTATGGACGAAACCATTCTGACCAACATACAACTGGTAGACAATCACACAAACAACCAAAAAGACATCATTGTTCAAGATCTAAATAACAATCTATACCTTATTTCAAATCAAGGAAAAATCTTTTGGAAGAAACAACTCGATAGTAAAGTCATTGGAAATATTGAGCAGATTGATATGTTTAAAAACGGACGATTACAATTGGCTTTCGCTACATCCAAAAAATTATATGTTATTGATAGGAATGGCAAAGATGTGGCTCCATTTCCTAAAGTATTTAATGATGACATCACCCAACCATTATCTGTTTTTGATTATGATAACAAACGTGATTATCGATTAATGGTTACCCAGGGGAAAAATGTCTTCATGTATGATCAAAAAGGACAGGTTGTTAATGGATTTAAATACGAAAAAGCAAACAAGAATATCAACACACAACCTAAACACTTCCGAATAGGAAGAAAGGACTACATTGTTTTTGCCGATGGAAATAAAATGGAAGTTTTGAGTCGTGTTGGCAAAAGACGTATTGATGTAAAAGAACAAATCGATTTTTCTGAAAATGAAATTTATTTGTACAGAAACCATTTCACCACCACAAACCGTTCAGGAGAACTTTTAGAAGTCAATCAAAATGGCCAGGTAAGCCACAAAAATCTAAGCTTAAATGAAAAGCATTTTGTAACCACAACCAGCAAAACCTTGGTCACACTATCAGAAAATAAACTGACGATTAAAAGCAAGACCATCGATTTGGATTTTGGCGATTATACCACTCCAAAAATCTTCTATATCAATGACAAAATTTATGTTAGCACCACTGATAGACAAGCCAAAAAAGTATACCTTTTTGACAGTCAGGCAAAATCCATAAAAAATTTCCCTGTCTACGGTACTACAGCAATTGAAATGGAAAACATAGACAACGACAGTGCTTTGGAGGTGCTTGTCAAAGGAGAAGACAAGAGTATTATAATCTATGAAATGAATTAAAAAACACCTACCAATCATACATTTATTTCATCTATCCATACATCTTCTTTGCATTTATTTTATTTAATAGCTACCTTTAAAACCGCTATTAATCAATCTATTATAACATGTCGTATAAAATCTCCTTATGCTCTACAATAAGCACTTTGTGCTTGATTTTATTTATCTCTTTTAATCTCGAAGCACAGACCAAACGTTTAAAACGACCAAAAAGTTCGGTTGGAGTTTCTAGTGTCGATAATTTTGTACGGGAATCTTTTGACCTTTATGATAAAGTGTATAAATACGATGGTTATGCTGCAGCTGGAACACCATTAGATGACAATGACATCGATGTACTAGAGGATGCACTTGTTGAGCTAACTGCTTTAAGTGAAAATGCACCAAATATTGTTTCCGATTTGGATGGTGTAGGAGTTCTTAAGCAAGGGAAAGCAACACTTCAAATCAACAAAGCAAAAAAAGCATTGGCTTACAGTACAAAAACGGCCAAGGAATTATTATTAGGCGAAAGAGAGCATCAAAACAAAAAGGATGATGAATCAGATGCTAATGAAGGAAACTCAAACAATAATGAATCAACAGACAAAAAAGATGACAATAAAACCTCTACGACGCCAGAACAAGTTTCAAATGTTTCTGACAACCTAGAAGTTCTTAGCAAGTTTGATTTTGTTCCAGGTGATAAATTGTTGTTTTTTGACGATTTTTCAAGAGATTTTGTTGGTGACTTTCCATCTAAATGGAACACAAATGCTTCTGGTGAAGTCGTAAAAGTCAATGGCGAAAACTGGTTTGAGCTGAAGCCTGGCTATGGTATATTTTTCATTCCAGATGTTAAGGATTTACCTGAAGATTACAGCATTGAATTTGATATTTTAACACAAGGTGTGGGCAAAAACACATCGTCAACAGCAAGATTACACGTTATTTTAAGTGACAATCTCAAGTTTGATGAAGGCCAGGAACATTATGCGCAAGTTTCTCTCCCTTTTGGTCAATACGGTGTATTTAATATTAGAGCCTATAACTTTTTTAATGGTGGTGCTGGTGACATCAATTCCCAAGTTAAAGCAGACATAAGAGATGAAGTTCTCAACCAACCTCATATTTCTATCTCAGTTACTAAAAAGCGCTATAGACTTTGGGTGAATGAAGTGAAATATCTAGACATTCCTAGGTTTATTCAAGAAGATAAGGTTCTGAACCATATCAAGTTCCATATCAATAATTTTAAAGATGGCGAAGAGCGTCTTTTTATCAAGAATTTAAAAGTGGCTGAAGGCGGAGTCGATCTCAGACGAAAGCTTATGGCAGATGGCAAGATTTCAACTAACGGAATACTATTCGATTCTGGTTCTGCAAAAATAAAGAAACAGTCTTATGGCATTATAAGACAGATTTCCCAGGTGTTGATGCAAGATGAAAGTATGGCTTTAAAAATTGTTGGCCATACCGACTCAGATGGAGATGATTCCAGTAATTTAAAATTGTCTCAAGCACGTGCCAACTCAGTTAAACAAGCCCTAGTTGATGTTTACAAAATCAATGGAGACCGTCTTACCACAGATGGCAAAGGTGAAGCTGAACCTGTAGCAGACAACTCATCCAACGAAGGGAAATCACAAAACCGACGCGTCGAATTCATACGGCAATAAGGCAACCAAATCTCAAGTCCCCAAACCTTAAAACACCAAAGTTTTTCTTTGGTGTTTTTCTTTACATTTTCAGTCTATTTGAGTAGTATTGCATCTCAAAATCGATATCATGATCAAACGAACAAAAGCATCCATTTCAAAGTGCATTCTTCATAAAGTTGGCAATAAATTCAATAGCACAAGAAATGCGTTTTCTGAACAGGAACTTGAGTTTGACGAAATGAGTTATGATCTTATTTTGCCTTATTTATTGCGTCCGTTCGGGAATCTTTCTGAAACTTACAGGTTTAATCACCATTCCAATATCGAATTAAACGAAATCAATAGTTATGCTTCAGAATTGCTCAATGATGATTCCAATTTTATAGAGATTTCAAAACACATCGTCAACCATTTGTTTGAACAATCCAATTCGGCACAAATCAAAACAGGTGATGTCTTGGTATGCCTGTTTCATGATATCCAGTATGAAGATTATTCCACAGATGCTGTTGGAATTTTCAAAATTGAAAATAAATCGCATTTCTTTCAAACCTTTTTAGAAAACGGCAGTTACGATTTGATCACCCAAAAAGGAATTTCGACCAAAAAAGTAGATAAGGGTTGTTTAATTTTAAATGCTTCAGATGCTGAAGGAAAAATCATTTTGAGTGTTGATCACAACAATTATGATACACAATACTGGACCAAACATTTTTTGAATGTTACATATCCCGATGATTCCAACGAACATACCAAGAACTACATAGAAATGTGCCGTGAATTCTCAAAGGAAGTGATGCAGCCTCAGTTTGGCGGACAAGAACAAAGTAATTTTTTGGCGAAAACAGTAGACTTCTTCAAAGAGCATGAAATCGCTAATATTGAGACTTTTAAGGAAGAGGTTTTTGAAAAAGATGATGCTTTGGAACTTTTTGAAGATTTCAAAAAAACTTACGAAGCTGATCATAACATAGTGATTCGAAACCAGTTTGATGTATCTGAAGTGGTTTTAAAGAAGCAAAAGCAAAAAATCAAAACCGAAATAAAATTAGACACTAACATCCAGATTAAATTAGATGTTGATGCTCCAGATGCTTCAGCAGAATACTTGGAACGTGGCTATGACGAGATTAAAAAAATGCACTATTACAAAGTATTTTTTAATGAGGAAGGTTAACTTACACCTATGAAAAATCCTCTGTTATATATATTTGTATTTCTTTGTTTAGCATGCAGCACAGACAAGAAACCTCCTTTTCAACTAACCGAAAATGCTGAAAACCTTATTGCTGGTGATTCTTCAAAAACCTGGAAGTTGGCAAAACGTTTTAACAACAATACAAGGATGAACATGGGCGACTGTTTTTTGTCGTATCGAGTAACCTATGTCAACAATCATACAATGTATGATAATAATGGTGAACAAGAGGATTGTGGAGAAACTCTAAGAGCAAGTTGGTCACTTTACCACAGTAAGGACAATTATCCGTACATAAAGCTTAAAGGTGAAAAATTAAAAGAGCTTTTGGGTTTAGAGAATGATTATAAGTTCTTTAAAATATTGAATCTAAATGACACGCTACTCATCCTAGAATTCAAACACAAACAATATGCTTCAAAAGCTACCACAATTGTAGACATAATGGTACCTGAGGATACAACTGTTAAAGACAGGGATTTTCATTGGTAAGTCATTTAGAATTAAAAACGATTGAATTACCCAATTGCTATAATTCTGCTTCAAAGAGTGTTTTAAAGTGCTTTATTAGCTTAGATTTAACCTCAGCTTCATCAACTTTATCCATACCTAATTCCACATTGAGAGAGGTCACAGCTTTTCCACGTATACCACAAGGAATAATATTGTCAAAATAGCCCAAATCGGCGTTGACATTTAAAGCAAAACCATGCATCGTTACCCAACGGCTGGCGCGAACTCCCATCGCACAGATTTTTCGTGCAAATGGTGTACCAACATCCAACCAAACACCTGTTTCGCCAGGACTACGTTCAGATTGAATACCATATTCAGCAAGTGTAAGAATGATCATTTCCTCTAAAAAACGCAAGTACTTATGGATATCGGTAAAGAAATTATCCAAGTCCAAAATAGGATAACCTACAATTTGCCCAGGTCCATGATACGTAATGTCTCCTCCTCTATTGATTTTATAGAAAGTGGCATCTTTTTCCTTGAGCTGTTCCTCATTAAGTAAAAGATTTGACATGTCTCCACTTTTTCCCAAAGTATACACATGAGGATGCTCAACAAACAAAAAATGATTTGATGTCGGTAAGCTCAGGTTTTCTCTGCGGTTTTTGATTTTGGTATCTAAAATAGACTTGAACAAGGTTTCCTGGTAATCCCAAGTGGCTTTATAATCCTTGTTACCTAAATCTTCTAAAATGACGGATTTATTCAAGGTATTAATCTTCTAAGGTCACATCTAAAATCGTATTTTCAGGATGTCTAACCATATCCAAAAATTTGATGGTAACGGAAACCGATTTTCCATCGTCACTAATTTGAGCATTCTTATTGCTCACAGATTTAATCGGTTTTGGAAAATGATATAGCAAGGTGTAAGACATCGCCTCAAACATGGCTTCAGCTTCACCCATTTCGGCTATTTCGTTATTCAGAGCTTCAAGATCTTCTTCAGACTGCTTAAAATCTTTTTTTAGAAATCTCGAAAAGGTTTTGCCATCATAATTATAATCAACATACTCCAACATATTTTCAGAGGCTTTGGTTACGGCACTGTTATCCATTTGAGAGTATTGCGGATTTTCCCTTGAATTCATTTTTTTGGCTTGATCAATTTTGTCTAAAGCATTTGGCAAATCAGCTAAACTCGTAAATGAAGCTCCAAAACCAAACTTCATAACACCATTAGCTTCATCCATATTCATCTTCATGACAATATCTTCTAAAGCTTTCAATTGTTCTTGTTCTTCAACTGGGAGTTGGGCAATACTATCGGCTTTTTCAACAAGGAGATCCTTAAAGTAAACCACACTGTCAAGCTTTACTTTTTCCTTTTTTTCCTTAGATTCTTGCTCTGTCATACCTTCAACAGCTTTCATAACCTCACCCATATCATAACTCATAACGAATTCACCAGAACCATCTTCATTAAAAGTAATTTCTTCAGTAAAATTGCAACTTGACAAAATAAGAAGTGAGAACAATCCAAAAATTAAGCGTTTCATTTAAAAAGATTTAAAATTAAAACGCAAAGATACGATTTATCTTTCAGGATTATTAAGAATGATCAATGCGGCAATAACACCTGGAACCCATCCGCAAAGCCACAATAAAAAAACGATTAAAATAGAGCCACATCCCTTTCCTATAACAGAAAGTGGCGGACAAATGATTGCGAGAACAACTCTCCAAAAACTCATATGATATTTTTTGATGATGAAATACTACATGTATGACGCCAACTCAAAGACATTGTTACAGTAAAGCGTCTTGTTCTACCAATGTTTTCAATTCAAAGAAATTATAGTAGTTTAGTGGCATGCGAATTTATAAATTCTTCATTATCCTATTCCTCTTTGGGCAATTGTCTTTTGCGCAACACGTTTTTGACGGATTTATTGACAATGACCGATGGCATAATGATGTGTATCTTTCAATTATTGAAGACTACAGAACCATTGATGGTATCAACGATGAGCAAATCATAACTAAAGTTTCTGCTGATAGTTCTGGATATTTCAGATTTGAAGGTGATCAATTGGAAAGTCAGCAAAAAATTTACAAACTTCACGTAGACAACTGTAATTCGTATAACCAGAGCAGTAATCACTTTGATGGTCATTGTGAAGATAGTAGAGCCATTTTGTTCATTGCAAAAAACAAGGATACCATAAGTTTTCCTTTGTCATTCGAAGCACAAATGTTTTGTGATATTGAGTCCAACAATCCTAAAACCTCAGCTTTTATTCGAATAGATTCCATTAAGGAACAAATGAAGCTTTCCTATGCTGAATTTAGAAGTAAGGCCAATCGGAAACTCAATAACAAAAAATGGTTCAAAACCCTTCAACAGTTTGGTGAGCAATTAGATGAACCTTTGGCAGAATTGTACATTTTTGCTTTTCTATCAGATCGTGGCAATCCGTTTCATGATTATTATTTAGAAGATTTGAAGGACAATTCCTATTATGATAAATTACTCAAAAGATTAGAGGATAACTATCCTAATTCGAATTACTCAAACCAATACAAATCTGAAATTACCTCTGATCGATTTATCATTACAAAGACGACTGAAAAATCAAGTTTTAATTGGATTTACCTCGTTTTAGGACTATTATTAGTTTCCATAGCACTTAATATTTGGTTGGTATGGAAATCGAAACAAAAACAACATAGGCAATATTCTGAAGCCAAGGAACAGCTAACCAAACAAGAGCAAAATGTTTTGGAACTTTTACTTCAGAACAAAAGCAATAAAGCCATTGCTGAAAGCCTTTTTGTAAGTGTTAGTACAGTTAAAACGCATGTTAACAATGTATACAAAAAACTGAATGTCAATTCTAGAGACGAGCTAAAATCGCTGTTTAACAGTTAGTTACAAAATTCAACCCTAGTACTAGTCCTTTTTTCCAACCCTTAATAGTCCTACATTTTTAAATCAATCCTTGAAGTTTGTAAGGTATGAATCAAAAAATCAAACCTTATGAAAACTTATGAATTTTCGATTGAAAAATTTAAAAATGTCACATTTAAAACGGGATTATCATTAGTGATTTTACTCTTGATAAGTAGTTGCAGTTTCAGTCAAGACAAAGATCTTGGTGTCTTCCATTTTGAAGAAGAAGTTATTGATTATGGAACCATCGCCCAAAACGACGATGGCGTTAGAACTTTTACATTCACAAACAGAGGTCGTGCACCAATCGTGATATCAAAAGTTAAAACCTCTTGTGGTTGTACTGTTCCGACCTATCCAAAACAAGCTATTTTACCTGGAGAAACCGCCTCTATTGATATCAAGTACGCAACAAACCGAATCGGTGCTTTTTCCAAGACTATAACTGTATTTTCAAACGCAGATGAACCTCAGAAAAAACTTCGCATCAAAGGAACTGTTATCAATAAACCTAATAGACTATAAGCTATGAAAACCTATACTTTACTTTTGATGGTGTTTATTTTGTCGGTTATTACAAATGCACAAGAACTCAATAAAGAAATTACAACCGAAAGCGAAACACCTTTTCTTTTAGGTAGAATTGACAAAAATGGATTGACTGCTGAACCCTATAATGATTGGTTCTCCAAAAATTATGAAGCCTACGATTTGGATGAAAACACCATTGAGAAATTGAAAAGAAATCTGAAAAATTTTCAAATTACCTTGTTCATGGGAACATGGTGTGGTGATAGCAAGCGTGAAGTTCCTCGATTTTACAAAATTCTTGATGCCTGTGGGTTTCCTGAAGATCAACTAACGGTTATTGCGTTGAGTAAAATGCCATATATGTACAAACAGAGTCCGAACCATTATGAAGCTGGACTCAATATACATCGCGTGCCAACCTTTATAATACACAAAGGTAGAAGGGAGATCAACAGAATTGTAGAAGAACCCGTTGTATCCTTAGAAAAGGATTTGTTGAACATCGTCACAGAGAATAGCTATCAATCCAATTATCAAATTGTGTCACAAATTGATAATATTCTCAAAAATGACGGATTGAATGGCTTAAAAAGAGCACATAAAAAACTGGTAAAGCAATTTGACAGTAAAGTGTCAAGTATGTACGAACTCAATACTTATGGAAAGATCCTTTACTCAACCAATAGAAATGATGAGTCTATTGAAGTTTTCAAACTTAACAACTCATTGTTTCCAAATGAGCCCAGAACCTACATGAGTTTGGCCAATACTCTTGGTGTTAACGAATACAAAGACCAAGCGATTGAAGTCATGGAAAAAGCAATACAACGTTTTCCCGATAATAAGGATCTAGTAGAAAATCTCAATGCCATAAAAACTCGGGAAACACAATGATTACAATACAGACCATCAAGACATTAAATCTTGATGGTTTTTTGCATTAATTCTTGCAAATAATGTAATTTTGCACCTCAAATCACATAAGAATGCAGCTTTCAGAACAAGAATTGGTAAGACGAGACAAACTCGCAAAATTAAGAGAACTAGATATCAATCCGTATCCAGCAGATCTTTTTCCTGTTGACCATACTTCCAAACAAATCAAAGAAACCTTCAAAGAGGGAAAATCGGTTACTATTGCTGGTCGTTTAATGTCGCGTCGTATTCAAGGTAATGCAAGTTTTGCCGAACTTCAAGACAGTTCAGGAAGAATTCAAGTCTACTTCAATAGAGATGAGATTTGTACTGGAGAGGATAAGAGTAAATACAATACGGTTTACAAAAAGTTATTAGATATTGGTGATTTTATCGGCATTGAAGGTGAACTTTTTACAACCAAGGTTGGTGAAAAAACCGTCATGGTTAAGGACTTTACCTTATTAAGCAAAGCCTTAAAACCCTTACCTCAACCACGTGTAGATAGTGAAGGAAAAGTTCATGATGCCTTTACCGATCCTGAACAACGTTACAGACAGCGTTATGCTGATTTGGTAGTGAACCCAAAGGTCAAGGACGTCTTTGTAAAACGCACCAAACTGTTTAATGCTATGCGTGAGTTTTTCAATGATGCTGGCTATTTTGAGGTTGAAACTCCGATCCTTCAGCCTATTCCAGGTGGAGCTGCGGCCAGACCTTTTGTAACGCATCACAATAGTTTAGACATTCCACTGTATATGCGAATTGCCAACGAATTATACTTAAAGCGTTTGATTGTTGGTGGCTTTGATGGTGTCTATGAGTTTTCTAAGAACTTTAGAAATGAAGGTATGGACAGAACCCATAATCCTGAGTTTACTGCTATGGAAATTTATGTGGCTTACAAGGATTACAATTGGATGATGGATTTCTGTGAGCGTTTGTTGGAATTCTGTGCCATTGCTGTTAATGGAACCTCTGAAGCAACTTTTGGAGAACACAAAATTGATTTTAAAGCGCCTTACCCGAGAGTCACTATGACAGATGCTATCAAGGAATTTACAGGCTTTGATATTACTGGAAAAACCGAATCTGAAATTCGTCAAGCCGCAAAAGACATGGGTGTTGATGTTGATGAGACCATGGGTAAAGGTAAACTGATAGATGAAATTTTTGGCGAAAAATGTGAAGGCAACTACATTCAACCAACCTTCATTACAGACTATCCAAAAGAAATGAGTCCGTTGTGTAAAGAACATCGTGAAAACCCAGAACTGACCGAGCGTTTTGAATTGATGGTCTGCGGAAAAGAAATTGCCAATGCGTATTCAGAATTGAACGATCCTATCGATCAACGTGAGCGCTTTGAGCATCAATTGAAGCTTGCAGCTAAAGGTGACGATGAAGCGACTGAATTTATTGATTTCGACTTTTTAAGAGCTCTAGAATACGGCATGCCTCCTACTTCCGGAATGGGAATTGGCATGGATCGATTAATTATGTTCTTAACCAACAACCAATCGATCCAAGAAGTGTTGTTCTTCCCGCAAATGCGACCAGAAAAAAAGCAAGTTGAAATGACTGAAGAGGAAAAAGCAGTTTTCGAAATACTGAAATCTAATTCTCCAATTGATTTGAATGCATTGAAATCGCAGTCTGGATTGAGCAACAAAAAGTGGGACAAAACTATTAAAGGCTTAACTGGAAAGAAAGTAGCTAAAGTCACCAAAAATGATGATGGCTTGTTTGTTGAAACGCTTTAAATTGAACTAGACTGGAACTACAAGACTTTCAGTATAAAAAAATATTTAAGGGTTGCTTAAAGTGACCCTTTTTTTATCGAATTTATAAGAAAACATCATGACATTGAAATCACTGCTCTTTATAGGTCTTTTTTTAGTTTCCCCTTCCCTATTCAGTCAAGATAAACTGGAATTATTCCATGAGAATGGAAATCCGAAGAGCATAGAATATTTTGATGAAAACGGTAATCAAGTTAATGAAGCCTCTTATTTTTTTGACAATAAGCAACTGCATTACAAAGAACAATACAAAGATAATTATAAGGTTGGTACAGTAACCGTTTATTACAGAAATGGAAAAATCAACAAAATAATTAAGTATTCAAAAAAAGGAACCCGTAGAACTGAAACCACATTCAATACAAGTGGCACAAAAAGAAGCATTGAAAAATTTGTAGGCTATAAAAAAGAGGGAAAGCTAACTTATTTCTATTCTAATACTGGGAATATCTCAAGAGAAGAGCACTACAAAGACAATAAAAAACACGGTAAATCAATCTTTTTAAACAAAGATGGTAATCCTTGGAAAATTCACAATTACAAGGAAGGCAAACAAGATGGTTTGAATATTGAATACTATCCTGATGGTAAAACCAAGAAGGAAGAATTAAACTATAATAAAGGCATACTTAAGGGCTTATGTAAACATTACTATAAGAATGGTATAGTTAAGTATGTTCTTGAATATGGAGACTCAGATTCCAAATACGGATTAGGTAAATTACTAAACGTTATTGAACTTAATGATATTAATGGAAATCCTTTAGATAAAGGCACGCTTAAAGATGGCAATGGTATATATCATGAATACGATGACAAGGGTAATATTCGAAGAACTTTTGATGTGGTTGATGGTGTGAAAAAATATAGAAGAAATTAATGATCATGAAACAATCTAAACCCTTTAAAACCTTTGTGTTGTTAATTTTCATTTTCAGCTCAAATACTTATGCCCAACAGAGTTATAAATATGCCAAAGATATTCTTCATGATTTCTGTTCGGTAGATGTTTTACAAAATGAGAATGTAGAAGATTTTTCCAATATTACCGAATGGGTAAACACAACCCTTGATTCTTTATTTTTTGGTTTTGGACCCTATAGTATTTCTTCAAGAAATGAATCTGGATTTATGTCCTTAGGTGTTTATGATGATCGTAAGGGTATTCACATTCCTATTTATGATGATAAAATTGTATTTTCTCCAACGCCAAGCTCCAAAAGAGCCAATAGAAACAGATACAGTATAAAAACAGAGTGTGAACTTTCTATCCTCAGCTATTGTAATGAAAATTACATTAACTCATTTGATTTCAAATACAAGTCCTATTTTGAAATTGGAGCCTACAGACTAAAACTTAATATCAGACAAATCATTGCGCATACTATTAATACCTGTGTTGACTATGATTATAAAAAAGACGAATCAGCTGTTAATTTGTTTATTAAAGAAATAAATAAACACAAAGATTTGGAGGAAATTAAAATTCCTAGCGATGACAAGAATAATGAATTCAATAATTTAATTAAGGCACTTCAAGACCAATACAACGAACGACAGATATTATTACTTATTTATCTCACTTTTATACAAAAAGATAATCCTAGCGAAACTGAAGAAGCTTTGAATAATTTTTACGGAAGCTTTACCAATGAACAATTCATTCCGTTTATTAATGAAGAATTGAGCTATAATCTTAAAATTGCTTTTGAAGATGCTGGTTATCTGAAATTTTCGAATGACATACTTGAACTTGTAAATAAAGACACCAAAGAAGTTATTTCTGATGGAAGCGGTTTTGTAAAAATCCCAATACATCAAGTAGCTGACTTTAAATTTGCCATTGACAATGTCCCAAGATTGTTTATAAAATTTGACATCGACAATAGAGATAAAAAAATGTACAAAGTAAATACAGGCTTTAACAGAACAGTCCTCAAAAAATACGAGAAAATATCTAAGAAAAACCCTAAATACCTAGAATTAGGTCAGGTGAATATAGTGTACTACAATGACCGTATTCAAGTTAC
The DNA here is from genome assembly GCF_041224425.1 of Psychroserpens sp. XS_ASV72. Taxonomy (NCBI): domain Bacteria; kingdom Pseudomonadati; phylum Bacteroidota; class Flavobacteriia; order Flavobacteriales; family Flavobacteriaceae; genus Psychroserpens; species Psychroserpens sp. XS_ASV72. Next base: position 23,494 of record NZ_JBGFGL010000070.1, read on the forward strand.
GATTTCTTCTTCCGAAGATGATTGGGATTACTATCAAAGTTTTCAAATTATCAATGAAAAAAGAAAAACACTTTTACCAAGTGATTAGATTACTTTTTGAAATTGAAATGCAACGGATACCTAAACCACTTAAAAGTATAAATACCTTATAAGTATGCTTTTTTATTTAGACTCATTTCATATTTAGATATTTTGTCCCTATAAATAAACTTCACAACGAATTATTGTTTTCTTAAAAAAAGATTTTTGTTACATTAGCAATCCGCTATAAATCAGAAATTTTGGCCCAAACTATGAGAAAATTAAACCTTTTATTCATCCTTGTTTTTACGGTTTTTGCATGTAATAATGATGATGACACGGTAGATGTATGTAGAAAAGCAAAAGATATACAAGTATCTAACGTCACTGATAATTCTGCAACTTTAAATTGGAATGACCCGAACAATGCTGGCTCTTATGTTGTTGAATATGGTATTTCGGGTTTTGCTTTAGGAAGTGGTACCACTTTAAATCTAACCGAAACAAACGTAGACTTACTAAATCTTAGTTCTGAAACTACGTATGATGTTTACATTCGTGTTGTTTGTGGTGCTGAGAATAAAAGCATGTACTCTGATATTTTTAATTTCACAACCTCAATCACACCTTGTGAACCTGTTACCAATGTGTCAATGAGTATGATTTCGGACACCTCTGTGATGATCTCTTGGGAAGATACTGCGAACCAATCTGCAACTTATAGTATTGAATATGGAGCTTCTGGCTTTAGTATCGGATCTGGTACTACAATTACAGAAACCAACACCTCAGTTGAGATTACTGGTTTAGAATCAAGTACCGATTATGATGTTTACATTAAGGTAATTTGTGCTCCAGGTAATGAAAGCTCTAATTCCAATGTCGTTAGTTTTACGACATCTGACAGTCCTATTGTTCCTGAATTCAGACCAACACTTTCAGAATTGAATTTATACTTAGGAAACTTAGGCAACTTATCACCAAGTAGTTTAGCTTTTGAATACGATTTAGTCACACCATTATTTACTGATTATGCCCACAAACAACGACTTATCGCATTACCTGAAGGCACTTCGATGACATACAATGGTGACGGGTTTCCATTATTCCCAGATAACACTGTGATTTCAAAAACATTTTATTACAATAATGATGAAACCGATTTATCTCAAGGAAAAAACATCATAGAAACTAGAGTTCTTATAAAAATTGATGGCTCTTGGGAATTAGGAAACTATAAATGGAATGAAGCTCAAACGGATGCTGTTATTGATACAGATGGTGGTATTGTTCCTGTAACATGGGTTAATGGACAAGGGGAATCCCAAAGTATCGATTATGAAATCCCTAACAGCAATCAGTGCTTTATTTGCCATAATAACAACTCCGAAAAAACACCGATAGGACCTAAATTGAGAACGCTCAACTTCAATGTTAATGGCGAAAACCAACTACAAACTATGATAGATCATGGGCTTTTAGCAGGCCTATCAGATCCATCATCAGTAGATGCTTTACCTGATTGGGAAGACACCTCTTTACCACTTGATAGACGTGCGAGAGCATATATGGATATCAATTGTGCACATTGTCATATCCCTGGAGGGTTTTGTGAAAACCAATCTAATCTTAGACTCTCGTATGAAACTCCTTTTGGTGAATCCAACATAACTGAAAGCAGTAATAGTATTTTAGCTAGAATTCAAAATACCATTCCTGAATACGGAATGCCTTACATTGGTACAACAATACTACACGATGAAGGCGTTCAATTGATGATTGATTACATTAATTCTTTAGAATAAGAAAAAAAACGAATATCTAAGAGCCGCTTTTTGCGGCTTTTTTTCGTTAAAAAAGTATTAAAAAAGTTATATTTGAAAGGCTTACTCTTTGAGTATTTCTTATTTTCACGTACTAATTTTTAAATTCCAATCATTTTGAAACATCTTTCCTATAAGCTACTTTTCGTAGCAACCGTTTTCTTTTTGGTTTCTTGTTCCTCAACCAAAGAAGCCAGCAAATCAAAAAAAGGCGCTACAACAGCTGCCAAAGCACCAGCCAAAAAACCAGGCAAAAATGACATTCAACCTTTTAGTAAAGTTATAACTAAAGACGCTAAAAGTGATGCTGGTTTATTTACAGTCCATACTCTTGACGACAAATATTTTTATGAAATTCCAGATTCGTTATTTGATCGTGAAATGCTCATGGTCACTAGAATATCTAAGACCGCAAGTGGATTAGGTTTTGGTGGCGGAAAGCAAAACGAACAAGTATTACGTTGGGAAAAGAAAGATAAAAAAGTCATCTTACGTGTTGTATCATACAACGTAGTGGCAGAAGATTCCCTTCCTGTTAGCGAAGCTGTAGAAAATTCAAACTTCGAACCTGTATTATTCACTTTCCCAATCAAAGCTTTTGGTAAAGACACCACAAGTACTGTCATTGAAGCGACACCTCTATTTGAAAAAGACGTAAAAACTCTAGGGCTACCTATTTTTAGAAGAAGACCATACAAAGTCACTAGAATGGAAGGCGATAAATCTTTTATTGAAAGCATAAAAAGTTACCCAAGAAACATTGAAGCTCGACACGTAAAAACTTACGCAGCAGGATCTCCTCCTTCAAATTCCAGTACAGGTTCTATTTCAATAGAAATCAATAACTCCATGATTTTGTTACCCGACAACCCTATGAAACGTCGTTATTTTGACGAACGTGTTGGTTGGTTTACAAGTACCCAAACCGATTATGGATCAGAAGAGCAGAAGAGCAAAACCATTGAATATTTAGACCGCTGGAGACTTGAAGTAAGAGATGAAGATATTGAAAAATTCAAGCGTGGTGAACTCGTGGTACCTAAAAAACAAATTGTGTACTACATTGATAGAGCAACACCAGAAAAATGGAGAAAATACATCAAACAAGGTATTGAAGATTGGCAAGTAGCGTTCGAAGCTGCAGGTTTCAAAGAGGCTATTATTGCTAAAGATCCACCATCGGTAGAGGAAGATCCAGAATGGACTCCTGAGGATGTTCGCTATTCTGTGGTACGTTATTTAGCGTCACCAATACCAAATGCCAATGGACCTCACGTTAGTGATCCAAGAACTGGTGAAATTCTTGAAAGCGATATCAATTGGTATCACAACGTAATGTCCTTATTGCGTGGCTGGTTCTTTGTTCAAACTGCGGCAATTAATCCGGATGCTCAAGGTCCTCAATTCAAGGATGAAGTTATGGGAAGACTTATTCGTTTTGTGTCTGCTCATGAAGTTGGTCATACATTAGGACTACCTCATAACATGGGAAGCAGTGTTGCTTATCCTGTTGAAAAATTACGTGATGCTGCATTTACACAACAATATGGTACTGCACCTTCAATTATGGATTATGCACGTTTCAACTACGTAGCACAACCTGGAGATGAAGGCGTTGCTTTAATGCCAAATATTGGTGTGTATGACAAATACGCTATTGAATGGGGTTACAGACCAATCTTAGATAAGACTGCTGAAGAAGAAAAACCAATCCTTAATCAATGGATAAAAGCACATGCTGGCGATCCAATGTACAGATTTGGTCATCAACAAGTTGGTGATGTTCACGATCCGAGTTCTCAAACTGAAGATTTAGGTGATGATGCAATGCTTGCTAGTGAATACGGTATTAAAAATTTAAAGCGTATCGTTCCTAAATTAATTGATTGGACTACCGAAGCTGGAGAAGATTATGATGATTTAGGCGAAATGTATGGCCACGTTGTATCGCAGTTTAACCGATATATGGGTCATGTTTCCAACAATATTGGTGGAGTTTATGAGCACTATAAAGTAGCCGATGATCCAGGAGTAGTTTACACACCTGTTGCAAAAGACCATCAAGAACGTGCTATGGCATTTCTTCAGAAAAATCTTTTTGACACACCTGATTGGTTAATAGACAAAAACATCTTCGATCGTATTGAGTATTCTGGTTCTGTTGATCGTATCAGAGCCATACAAGTGCGTACACTCAACAACATCCTAAGTCTAGGTAAAATGCAGCGTCTTACTGAGGCTGAAACCTATAATGGTAGAAACGCTTATGCACTTGCTGATATGATGAAAGACTTACGCCAAGGTATTTGGAGTGAGGTGAGAAGAGGTCAAAGAATTGATACTTACAGACGTAACCTCCAACGTGCACACATTGATCGTTTGGCTTATTTAATGACTGCTGAAAACCAAAGTGGAAGAACAAACAGCCGTTATTTTAAAGCTACTGCCGTGAATACAAGTCAGTCAGACATTAGAGCAGTAGTTAGAGCTGAATTAGTAGCCTTACAACGTTCTATCAGAGCTGGATTGAACCGAACTGGTGACAATATGACTAACATTCACTTACGTGATGCCTTAGAACGTATAGACGCTATTTTAAACCCGAATGGATAATAGTTTCTGATAGAAGAATATAATTAAAAAGCTCCAGACTGTTCTGGAGCTTTTTTTCATATTGATCTTAAAGTTTAATTCATCCTTCACCAGTCAACTTTAAGTTATCAATATCATTTTCAATAGATAAAATCAACAGGCTCGTTGCCGTACAAAAAACAGGACTTGTGATGCAATGGTGTCCATTCCAGCTACCATCTTCATTTTGAATTTTCATCAATCGTCCCGAAATATTATCATACCAAGTAGTCCATTCTGCATCATCATTTACAACCATGGATTCTCCGGTTTGTAGAAAACTCAAGAACTCCTCTCCTCCATTGTTACCAAAACCAGACATCACATCATTTTGCTGTGCCTTTTGCTTTGAAGCATTGTAAATATTATATGATGATGCATAACTAATGGCTTCTTCTTCTGAAACACCTATATCTTGTAGGTTAGCAACCGTTACTTTATCATCTTGTTTTAACTTCCCTTCCTTTTTGGCTTTATCGATCAATTCTCTAGCCTTTCGTGCATCTTTTGCAGCACCTCTTGCAGAATTACTAACTGAATACAAAATGATTCCTGCCCCATCAGCAGTTTTAACAGACGCCGATTTCTCATCGTAATTTTCTTTTAAATATGTTTTCTGACTGGTAACAACCACCTCATCAAGAGTTGCTCCTACCGAACCTGCAGATTCTAATGCGCTAGCTGCTAACCCAGACTGGAGAACGCCTGCCCAGCCAGCACCTTTTACTTTTCCGTCTTGTCCTGTAGCTCTCTGAATTTTATCCACACAAATATCTAAACAACGTTCAACACGTTTTTTAGTAGCTGCATCTAAGTCACCCTTCAAAAGATTTGAAAAAAATTGAGCTGTCAAAACCGCATCAATATTATTCCCTAATTTGGTTTGAATTTGCGTACCTTTCTCAGAAGTAATATAAGTATCATCTTTTGAAACCGCCTCAACAGTTTCCAATAAATACTTCAAAGCTTTATTCAACTGCTGTTTATACATTCCTCCCTTTAAATTGCTACCACTTCTCAAAATAGCCATAGCTACCATAGACGTGGTAGCAGGATCGGCATTAACCGCATGAGGATTCATCTCTCCTTGCCTACTGTGACTTCCAGCACCATAACCACCATTTTTAAGTTGTGCTTGTGCCAACCATGACAAACCATCTTCTATAATAGGTTGCACTTTTTTATTGATTTTGTGTTTGGCATAACCCTCTGAAGATTCTTCTCCAAACGTTGTCATAAATACACACCCTTTTTCTCTTACTTCAGCAATTTGCTGATCTTCATCAATACGATTGTTCCATCGGAACACACTCACAGTCACTAGAGTCATTACTGCTATTACGAATAAAATTTTTGCTTTTGTTTTCATCTGTACTATTTTTAATTAAAATAAAACTAGATGGAATTTCAAACAGAAAAAAGCAGGAATGAGTGTATCGAGTTTGGCAGTTCGTGAAATACACTTTCAAAAAAGGCAGTCTATTGCAAAAGCGCATCCATCGTATCACGATAACGATTAAAACTAATGAGGTTATTATGACCTCCACCTTCTATCGTTACAAATGTTATATTCGTTTTTGGAGCTACTTCAAACAGGCGTTGTGCCGAATCGTAAGGCACAACATAATCTTCCGTTCCATGCACTATGGTTATAGGACATTCAACTGAAGAAATAAACTTATGCGATGGGAATTTATATCGCAATAAGGATGACACAGGAAAAATAGGAAATCGTCGCTTGGCCACATCTAAAAGGCTATAAAAAGGCGTTTCCAAAATGAGTTGTTTTGGATGGTTTTCTGAAGCGACATAAGAGGCAAGTCCTGTTCCTAAAGATCGTCCGAACACAATCATATCTTTTTCATCATATTGTTTTAACAAATAATCGTAACAATACTGCGCATCATCGTAAAACCCTTGTTCACTCAATTTACCTTTACTTTTTCCATACGTTCTATAATCCATAATGAACACATCGTATTCCTTGGCGACAAAATATTCGGCTACAATTCCCCAACGACTCAAATCACCAGCGTTTCCATGAAAATAAAGAATGACACCTTTAGGGCTTTCAGATTTAAAATGAATGGCATTTAGTGAGACCTTATCAGAAGGTTTTAAAAACACTTCTTCAAAAGGATACTTAAAGGAATATTCATACTCTTGATCTAATGAAGTTGGTAAAAACAATAATTTTTCCTGTAGGAAATACAAAGACGCCGTAATCATAACATATAGAATGAGAAGTATTTTTAAAATGCGTTTAAGTCGCCTTCTTAGTCGGTTTTGAGGAATGGATGACATTAATACTGGTGTTTTGTAAGTCAATTGTTTTGGGTTCACTATTCAAAATATCATCGAGCATGAGATGATATGATTCAAAATTGTTTAGATTTTTATGACCACCTCCAATAACAGTATGAAGAGTAGTCTGTTTTGGATTGACCTGAGACAACTTAATACTGGTTTTATATGGAATGAGTTTATCATGAGTGCCATGAATAATATGAATTGGGCATCTCACATAACGCAACCATTTATAGGTTGGCAAAGGATATTTCATCAAAAGTGAGAGTGGCATAAAAGGCGCATAGCGAGCTGTGACTTTAGTTAAGCTGTAATAAGGTGCATCCAATATCAATAGTTTCGGATCATTGATAGACGCCAATTTTGCTGCAAAACCAGAACCTAAAGATCTTCCGTAAAGAATGATTCGATTTTCAGTGGTCATTTCCTTAACCTTATTATAAACCTCTTGGAGATCTCTTTGGATGGCTTTTTGCGAGCGTCTTCCAGTACTTTTTCCAAAACCCCTGTAATCAACCATAAGCACATTGTAATCATGTCTCGTAAAATCGACTGCAAATTTTCCCCATCCCTTAATACTTTTTGAGTTTCCTTTAAGGTAAATCACAACACCTTTACTTTCCCCTTTCGGAAAAAAACGCAAGCCATTGATAACTGCGCCATCTCTAGTTTCTAAATTATATTCCATCGTAATCTGGTTTTCATAATCAAATTGAAAATCGGCAGGCAGCTTTTCTGGTTTAAAAAGCATGTAATCTTGAAGATAATACAATGCCACACTTATGGCTACATAAATCACAAAAACAACAAGCACTATGGATAACCAATATGGCATACAAACTAAGTTGAACCTCATCAAGATACTAAATAAATTAAACTCTTGCTTACAAAACTTAGAGGCGACATATTCTAACAGAAAAATCCTTTACTTTGCATCAGATACAAAACCTTATGCACTTTTTACCTGAAAAACTAGATCAATACGTTGTTGAACATTCGGTACAAGAACCTAAGCTGCTTCAAGAATTGACACGGGAGACTTATCAAAAAGTTTTGCAACCAATTATGTTAAGCGGACCTTATCAAGGAAGAGTCTTGAGTATGATTTCAAAATTGAAACGTCCAAAAACCATTCTGGAAATAGGAACTTTTACAGGTTATGCGACTTTATGCCTTGCTGAAGGTTTAGCTCCCAACGGAAAGATTGACACCATAGATTGCAATGAGGAACTGTATGATTTCCAGAGAATGTATTTTGACAAATCTGAATACAAATCGCAAATACACCAACACTTGGGAAATGCCTTAGATATCATTCCGAAGCTTGATGCTACTTATGATTTGATTTTTATTGATGCCGACAAACCCAACTACTCCAATTATTTTGAATTGATTATCGATAAGGTCAATCCTGAAGGAATTATTTTAGCCGACAATGTTCTATGGCACGGAAAGGTTGTTGAACCACTCAATGAAAAGGACAAAAGCACAAAAGCTGTTTTAGAGTTCAATACACTACTTAAAAACGACGCTCGGGTTGAAACCGTTGTGCTGCCCATTCGTGATGGCTTAACCATTAGCAGGAAACATCCTTAAAAGAAAACTGATTTTATAAATCTTATTTTTTTCCTCTGCTTACTGAACCAGAAAAATTTTCGATATCATCCTTAACCTTATTGATTTCATTAGAGATATCTTTTGCAGCATTGGTATCAATTGGAGGTTGTTCCGAAGACTTTTTAATTTCAGATTTGATATCGTTAGAGGCATCTCTTAGACTACGCATACCTTTACCCAAACCTCTTGCGATTTCAGGAATTTTATCGGCACCAAAAACCATCACTACAATGAATAGGATGAACATGACCTCTGTGGTCCCAATAAATAAAAATGTAGCTAACTGTATCACGTTGCAAATATACTAAGTTGTTTGTTTTGAATGTAAATAGAACTATGAATTATTTCATAAATTGCTCCTAATCCTCTTCAGCTTCAATATCGTCGCTATAGCTTAACAATTTTTGGACTAAAAATTCATACATTTTCAATTCACTATTCTGCTGGCAAACTTCTAAAAACATAGAATCTTCAGAAGCATAATAAAAGAAGTCTACTTTCAAAGCTTCATCAAGCTCGATATGCCCAAACAACTCATCAGATAGATCTGACATTGCTTTTTTCATGCACTCATCTTGTTGTTCAAGTCGAACCAATTGTTGCAATTTTTTCGTACGTCCTGAGATTCTGTTCAGAATTTTATGGATATTAATCGTAGCAATCAAGCCATAGTAATACACAAACTTTCCTCCATCTGCTTCCAGAAGACGTTTTTCCTTTAATGTTTTAGGTTTCCCAGTATAGCCTGGAATACCAACATCATAAAAATTAATATCCCGCTTGGCATCACTATTCTTGATATCGGCATTTAAATCTCCTGTGAGTACTTTTCCAACGACGACCTCATCCAATTCATTCACTCTATCTTCAAGTGCAATCGTTATGGTTTTTGTTTCTATATGAGTCTTTGAGATGATGATGGTTTTTGGTACATACTGAACACTAGATATTAAAACGGAATCATTTTCGGAAACTTTGATAGTGAATTTCCCTTTGGAATCTGTAACTGTATAGACTTCAGCAGACAAATTCAAAACATGGATACCCTCAATCTCAGAACTTGCTTCTACTTCACCTCTAAGAGTTATTATTTGCGATTGTACATCAAAAGCATACAATAAGATAGCAATCCATAGTATGTTATTAATCTTCTTCAATTCGTTCTTTGAATTGCGCTAGTTTTTGTTTCAAAAACTCAAACATCCTGAGGTCATTTTGAAGATGGCTCAAAGGCAAAAATTCAGGATCGTCAGTTACAAAATAGAAATATTGTGTGCGCTTAGAGGCTTCAAGATCTTCAATTTCAAACAATAAATCGGAGAATTCTGAAATGACTTTATTCATAGCCATATCCTTTTTTTCTCTTTCAATTTGTCCTTTTAATTCTTTTGTACGTCCAGAGATCCAATTCAATATCGGATTTAGTGGTACAATACCACCTCCAGTAGTGGCTTCGTGGAGGCGACGCTGAGATTGTGCAATAGGCTTTCCTGTATAACCGGGAATACCAAGATCATAAAAATTGATTTGTCGTTTGACTTGGCTGTTTTCAATATCAGACATAAGGTCTCCTGTCAAGATCCTACCAACAACAACTTCATCTAGCTCGTTAATTTTATCAGACATATTTACGGTTATAAATTTGGTCTGAATAATTTCAGGCGTTACAACAACCTCTTTGGGTTCATATTGAATGGCAGAAAACAAAATTGTATCGTTTACTTGAGCTGGAATTCTAAATTCGCCTTCATCATTTGTGATGGTAAATCGATTTTTGGTTTTGTTGATAATATGGATCCTATCCATATCAGAAGGTGCTATGACACGACCAGAAATTTCAATGGTTTGTGACGCACCATAAAAAACCTGAAATAAACAAAAGATCACAACCAGATTTGCTTTAATCCTCTTCATCTGGGATTTTTAGAAACACCTTACTTTTCTGATTTAAGACCTCCAAGAACTCCAGTTCCCGTCCCATATTGAGTAAGGTATAATCAAAAGTTTCATCGTCTTCAACAAATCGAATAAATTCGTCAACTCGATGTTCAGGGATATCAAAATTATCTACTAAAAAAGTAGACGCAAAATAATGTTTGACTACTGTAACTGGAACTTCATTGATACCAGCAGCTTTTTTATTTTTTACTTTCGAACGAAACAAAGGCAATAACAATTGATCTACAACACTAATCACATTCAAACCATTAACCATGGTTTGAGATTGTGAATGCATGGCAATGTTATTGATTTCACTTCTGTTATCATCAGAAAACTCATATTCATCACTGCGTTTGATTCCAAAATACAAAGCATCTAATCTCGGATTATAAGTTTTAACATTTTCTACGTCAGTATTTAAATCGCCCGTTAATCCTTTGGTCATGATTAATATTTCATCAAGTTTATAAATCTCCTCAAACAACATAATACTCATTCGTCTTGACTCCAAAATACCTTCATGAACTCTAAAATCAATATTTTGATATTGTAATGCCCTAATTTCTATAAGATCGTTTAGTGCTACAGCAATACTGAACTCTCCATTTTCATCAGTTACAACACCCTTATTTGATGAAGCATTGAAAATGGTAATACCTTCAATATCGTTTCCTTCAACAATAATTTTACCCTCAACCACTACACGTGTAATGTCTTGGGAAAAACTTGAAAATGACATACAAATAAGAATAATAGATAATAGTTTTTTCATGGTGTGATATTTTTTTAAAAATAACCTCTATTTCATATTATTTCAACATAAGTGCTTCTAAACTTTTGTTAAATTAAGGGTTTACTTAAATTTACAACAAATAAAGGAATTGCTATAGACCTTTAACTTTCAACTTATGAAAAAACTTATTATTGCCAGTACATCAACCATACATGGCAGCGGTCCATTGGAATACATTTTAGAGGAGCTTTCCAAATTTTTTGAACATACTTCTGAAATCTTGTTCATCCCGTATGCTAGGCCAGGAGGTATTACACATGATGAATACACGGCAAACGTCAATAAAGCTTTTTCTCAAATAGGAAAAAATGCCATAGGAATTCATGAGTTTGACGATCCTAAAAAAGCCATTTCTGAAGCTAAGGCACTATTTACAGGTGGTGGAAATACATTTGTATTGGTGAATCAGTTATACAAGAACGATTTAATTGAAACTATTAAAGAGGCTGTTTATTCAGGAACACCTTATTTGGGAACCAGTGCGGGAAGTAATATTTGCGGACTTACAGTAAACACGACCAATGATATGCCAATTGTGTATCCACCAAGTTTTAAAACATTTGGTTTCGTGCCTTTTAATATCAATCCGCATTACTTAGATCCTGATCCGAAAAGCACTCATAAAGGTGAAACACGAGAAACCCGAATTAAGGAATTCCATGCATTCAATACGCAACCTGTTGTAGGGCTAAGAGAAGGAAGTTGGTTAGAAGTACAAGGAGATAAAATAATTCTTAAAGGTTCATTACAAGCTCGGATATTTCAATATCAAAAACAACCATACGAAGTTGATTCTAATACTGACCTAAGTCATCTAAAGTAAAATGTATCAAGATCTTATTTTGGTCCGTTTGTTGTTATAAATGTTAAAACAAACTTTATTTCAAAACGAATTGTAATTTGAAACGACGACAATTCATAAAAACAACTTTAGCTTCAGGTATAGCCTTATCAGTAATTCCTCATTTTGCTTTTCAGGAACAAACATCATCTATATCCTATGACCATTTGATTGGTAAAGGCAATCCTATCCTTTTTGGTGATGGCTATAAATTACAGAAAGATGCATATGATAGTTTTTCAGAGCTAAAATCAGCTGCCCTAAAAGAAGGTATTCACATACAAGTCGTATCTAGCTACCGGAATTACGCTCATCAAAACAGAATTTGGGAACGAAAATTCAAGCGATTTACCAACAATGGTCTCTCACCAATTCAAAGTATTGAAAAAATTATTGAATATTCTACAATTCCAGGAACCTCAAGACATCATTGGGGAACCGATATTGATATTATTGACACCAATGTTGAACAACCAAATTCTGTACTTCAGCCTAGACACTTTGAAAAAGGCGGTTGTTTTCATAAGTTAAAATCATGGATGGATGACAACTCAAAAAACTTTGGATTTCATCTTGTTTACACAAACAACCCAGATCGCAAGGGATTTAAGTATGAACCTTGGCATTATAGTTTCAAGCCCATCTCCCAAAACTATTTGAAACAGTATCTAAAATTAGATATTGAAACCATTATATCGGAAGAAAAGCTTTTGGGTCACCAGTATTTTTCTAAACAATTCATTTCAAAATATTTAAATCAAAACATTTTAGATATAAATCCTGAACTTTTGTAAATTTAGGTATTCATAAATCACTTTATCATGAGAGGTAAAAATTTTAAAATCAGATTACTTATCGGTTTAGCCATTGCGTTGTTTTTTGTAGTAAAGCGTTGCGCTCAAAGAGAGGAAAACCCATATACTGGTCGCGTTCAAACCATATCAATGACACCAGATCGTGAAATCCAAATCGGATTGGCAAGTGCTCCTGGTATGGCACAACAACATGGTGGTTTACATCCAAACACACAGTATCAAGCATTAGTAGATGACGTTGGAAATAAATTAGTAAGCAGTAGTATTGCAAATAAAACACCATACCAATATGAGTTCCATTTGCTTTCTGACCCGAATACCATCAATGCATTTGCCTTACCTGGTGGACAAATATTTATTACCTATGCCTTGTTCTCAAAACTTGAAAACGAAGATCAACTTGCTGGTGTCTTAGGTCATGAAATTGGTCATGTACTTGGTCGTCATAGTGCCGAACGCATTGCTGAAAGTGAATATTGGCAAGGTTTGGCAACTGCTGGATCTGTTGGAGGTGATATAGGAGGATTGGTTAGTGGTATTGGACAACAAACATTATTAACCAACGGAAGGGATGATGAGCTGGAAAGTGATGATTTAGGGGTTAAATTTATGATGAGAGCTGGCTATAATCCAGAAGAAATGATTGGTGTTATGGAGATTTTAAAAGCAGCTGCAGGTCCAAATCGTGTACCTGAATTTCAAAGCACCCATCCCGATCCTGAAAACCGGATAGAGAAAATTCGAGAATCTATTTCTAAATACAAAAAGACGCTTTAAAAAGCGTCTTTTTACTAACTAACTAACTCAAATAATTGTCATTTTTTTAATGACATTTTTTTTAAGAGTCCAGACCTCTGATATAAGCTAAAGTATCTACAGCGTTAGACGCTTTAGCAAAATTCTCGGCTGTTTCTCCTTTATCCGTTTTAACATCAAGCTTAGCTCCATTTTCGACTAAGATTTTAAGAATTTCCAAACGGTTGTATTTTGCTGCATACATAGCAGGTGTAAGACCATTAGAAGTTTTGTTTACACTAACTCCTAAATCGATTAATTTTTTTACTGTTTCAACATCCCCTTTAACGATAGACATGCAAAACGGACTAACAGTTGATTTCTTAGATACGACTTCTACAGTTGAAGACGAATTACTAATTACATTTTTCGCATTTAAAGTACTTACTGAAAATGCCATTGCGATTGCAACGATAACTACTGATTTTTTCATGATGAAAGATTTAAATTAATTGATTTGTTTTTTGATTATACTAAAAAGACGATATTATTTCCAAAGTGTTACACTATAAAAACACAAATAACATTTTTTTAACTCTTTGGAAACAAATCTGTTAAGAGCATCACAATTTTAAAACCCTAAGTAACTCTATTCCAATCATTAATTAATCAAAGTTTAAAATGTCATATTTTGTAGAGTAATTTTTATCATTTAGGTATTTAAACTTTTATCTTTGAAGTAAATAAATCTGAGATGAATAAGAAAGTAATTCTAATGATACTCGATGGTTGGGGTAAATCTCCAGACCCTAAGGTCTCTGCTATAGATAATGCCTACACACCATTTATAGATTCGCTTTATAAAAAATACTCAAACGCTTCTTTAAGGACTGACGGATTGCATGTTGGTCTTCCAGAAGGACAAATGGGAAATAGTGAAGTTGGTCACATGAATCTTGGTGCAGGTCGTATCGTATATCAAGATCTTGTTAAAATCAATCTAGCTGTTGAAAATAACACCTTAAAAGATGAAAAGGCTCTTGTAGAAGCTTTTGAATATGCTAAAAACAATCATAAACCTATACATTTTTTAGGATTAGTAAGTGATGGTGGTGTGCACTCTCATATCAAACACCTTTTTGGTTTGGTTGATGCTGCACAATCTTATGGAATAGAGCAATCCTTTATCCATGCTTTTACAGATGGTCGTGATGTAGACCCTAAATCAGGTTTTGGATTTATCATGTCATTGGAAAGTCATATCAAAGACACTAACTCGCAATTGGCTTCTGTTACTGGTCGTTATTATGCTATGGACAGGGATAAACGTTGGGAACGTGTTAAAATTGCTTACGATGCCCTTGTTCATGGTAAAGGTGAGCACTCAAAAAATGCTACCGAATCGATTCAAAATAGTTACGACCACAATGTGACTGATGAATTTATTAAACCAATAGTTATGGTTGATAAAGATAATCAACCTATTGGAACCATTAAAGATGGAGATGTGGTTGTATTTTTCAATTTTAGAACCGATAGAGGTCGACAACTGACGGAAGCCTTATCGCAACGGGATTTTCATGAGCAGAATATGCACAAACTGAACTTGCATTACGTAACCATGACCAATTATGATGAAACGTTTGAAAACGTTCATGTCATTTTCAGCAAGGACAACCTCAAGGATACCTTAGGTGAAGTTCTTGAGAAACACCATAAAACGCAAATCAGGATTGCAGAAACTGAAAAATACCCTCATGTTACCTTTTTCTTTTCTGGTGGAAATGAAAAAGAATTTAAGGGTGAAACTCGTATTTTAAAAAATTCTCCAAAAGTCGCCACTTATGATTTAAAACCAGAAATGAGTGCTTATGAACTTCGCGATGCTTTGGTTCCTGAAATCCAAAAAGGAGAGGTCGATTTTGTATGCCTCAATTTTGCAAATGGAGATATGGTTGGTCACACTGGTGTTATGGACGCAGCCATTAAAGCATGTGAAGCCGTTGACGTTTGTGTTAAAGATGTTGTAACAGCAGCTTTGGAAAAGGATTATACTACAATTCTGATAGCAGACCACGGCAACTGTGAAACGATGATTAATCCTGACGGCACGCCTCATACGGCTCATACTACGAATCCCGTTCCTATCATTCTTATCAATAATGACAAAACAACGGTTAAGGATGGTATTTTGGGAGATATCGCGCCAACGATTTTAAATCTTATGGGTATCGAACAACCAGAAGCCATGACACAAAAGTCCTTAGTAACACTTTAGTAGGAATCGATAATTATTGTAATTTTGCGCCATGAGCCATTCTATAAATTTTTTAGACAAATTAGTGATCGCAATTGATTTCGATGGAACAATTGTTGAAGATGCCTATCCTAAAATTGGAAAGCCTCGTATCTTTGCCTTTGAAACATTGAAGCGACTTCAAAAAGATGGACATCGCTTAATATTATGGACCTACAGAAGTGGTAGTAAACTTGCGGAAGCAGTTCAGTTTTGTAAAGATCACGGCATTACTTTTTATGCTGTAAACCAGAGCTTTCCTGAAGAGCAATATGATGATTCCGTTAGTAGAAAAATTTATGCAGACATCTATATTGATGACCGAAACATTGGTGGTATTCTTGGTTGGGGTGAAGTCTACCAAATTATTACCAACGAAAAACCAGACATCAAACCTCAAAAACGAAAATCAGGTTTTTTAGGCTTATTCAAAAAGTAATTAAAGCATTTCAAAATAGGCTTTATCTAAAGCTTCCCTGTGATCTGGATGTGCTACATCTACCAAGGCCTTAACGCGTTGTTGTATGGTTTTTCCATAGAGATTGGCAACACCAAATTCTGTCACTACATAGTGGATGTGTGCTCTTGTTGTTACAACACCTGCTCCAGCTTTTAAGGTTGGCACAATGCGACTCAATCCTTTTTTGGTCACTGAAGGTAATGCGATAATCGCTTTTCCACCTTCACTTAAGGAGGCACCTCTTATAAAATCCATTTGACCACCAACACCTGAATACATTTTTGTGCCTATGGAATCTGCACAAACTTGTCCTGTAACATCCACTTCAATAGCTGAATTGATCGCTACCATTCGAGGATTTTGTTTGATAATGGAAACATCATTCACGAAATCTGAAGATCGCATTTCAACAAACGGATTGTTATCCACATAATCATACAAACGTTTGGAACCCATTAAAAAAGTTGCCATTGCACGACCTGGATTAATGCCTTTGTAATTGCCATTAATTACATCTTTCAGAATTAAATCAATAACACCATCTGAGAACATTTCAGTATGCAATCCTAAGTCTTTATGATTATGCAGTCGCGACAGTACGGCATTTGGGATATTTCCTATACCCATTTGAAGCGTACTTCTATCTTCAATAAGCTCTGCAACATAATCGCCTATCCTGGCTTCAATTTCAGTTGGTTCTGTTGCTGGATGAGAAGGTAATGGCTCGTCAACCTCAACAAAAGCATCAATTTCAGAATAATGAATAATACCATCTCCAAAAGTTCGAGGCATTTGCTTGTTCACTTGTGCAATGACATAATCGGCATTATCGATTGCAGCCAAAGTTGCTTCTACCGAAACGCCCAAAGAACAATAACCATGTTGATCAGGCACTGAAACGTGAATTAAGGCAACTTGTATATCGACAATATTTCTTTTGAATAGATTAGGCACTTCACTCAAGAACACTGGAGTATACGATCCATTTCCTGCAGCTAAAGTATGTCGTACATTTCGTCCTATGAAAAAGGAATTGACATGAAAGCTTTCAGCATATTCCGGATTGGCATAAGGCGCTTCTCCTTCGGTATGGAGCTGACAAATTTCAACATTTCGCAATTCCTCGTGACGTTCAGACAACGCTTTTATAAGAACGGTTGGTGCAGCAGCAGCTGCATGTAAATATATTTTATCGTTTGACTTTACAACTTTTAATGCCTCTTCAGCACTTACGGCTTTATACATAGTTACGGTCTTATTTATTTGATACTACAAAGGTAAGGGACAGCTTAAATTTAAAAACTGTCAAATATCATATTTAGGTTAAAAGATTTAAATTTAAGTATCTTTGCACATATTTTAAAACCATGATAATAGTTAAGACCAAAGAAGAAATTGAACTAATGCGTCAAAGCGCTTTAGTGGTTTCAAAAACCTTGGGTATGCTGGCTAAAGAAGTTAAAGCTGGTGTTACCACGAATCAATTGGATAAATTAGCTGAAGACTACATTAGAGCGCAAGGTGCCGTACCAGGTTTTTTAGGCCTTTATGATTGTCCGTCAACTTTGTTATGCAGTGTCAATGATGCAGTAGTACATGGTTTACCTACGGATAGACCTTTAGAAAATGGCGATATCGTTTCTATTGATTGTGGTGCCTTGATGAATGGTTTCTATGGCGATCATGCGTATACCTTTGAAATCGGTGAGGTAGCTCCAGAAACTAAAAAATTAATACAAGTTACCAAGGAATCGCTTTACTTAGGTATCAAGGAATTTAAAATTGGAAATCGTGTTGGTGATGTTGGATATGCCATTCAAAACTATTGCGAGTCTTATGGCTATGGTGTAGTTAGGGAGTTGGTTGGTCATGGTATCGGTCGTAAAATGCATGAAGACCCAGAAATGCCGAACTATGGAAGACGTGGTAGAGGAAAAAAATTCATTGAAGGTATGGTTGTTGCCATTGAGCCTATGATTAATGGTGGTACCCATCGTGTTAAACAACTTAAGGATGGTTGGACTATTGTGACTAAAGATGGACAACCTAGTGTACACTTCGAGCATGATGTTGCTTTAGTTGATGGCAAACCTGAAATACTTTCAACTTTTGCATATGTTCACGAAGCTCTAGGAATACAAAGCGATGAAGAAGACGCCTTTAGAAAAGAAGCCCTAGTGCTCTAAAATGAAGCAGCTATTCAAACTGATATTAAACACCATTCCAAGACCTCTACTGATAAGGCTAAGCTATATTGCAAAACCTGTTTTGGTGTTTTTCTTGAAAGGAAAAAAGTACACCGATCCTATTGATGGTAAACAATTCAAAAGCTTTTTGTCTTATGGATACGGTCAGCAAAGACCTAATGTACTTTCACCTTCTACCTTATCTTTGGAACGTCATCGACTGTTGTGGTTATATTTAAAACGGGAGACGGATTTTTTTACAAACACAAAGCAGTGTAGAAAAGTACTGCACTTTGCACCTGAACAGTGTTTTTTAAAACGATTTAAGGCCTTAGATCATATTGATTATACCACAACCGATTTGAATTCGCCTATTGCTGATGTAAAAGCAGACATTTGCAATCTTCCTTTTAGTGATAATAGTTATGATGTGATTTTTTGCAACCATGTTTTGGAACACATCCCTGACGATACCAAAGCCATGCAAGAGTTATATCGTGTCTTGAAACCTGGAGGTTTTGGGATTTTTCAAATACCACAAGATCTGACAAGAGAACAGACGTTTGAAGATAATTCCATTACCGACCGAAAAGCACGAGCTGAAATCTTTGGGCAGTATGACCATGTTCGTGTATATGGTCGTGATTATTTTGACAAGCTACGTTCTATTGGCTTTAAAGTTGACGAAGTAGACTATACCTCTCAGCTTTCCGAAGAAGAAATTGACACATTCCGATTGGCCAAAGGTGAAATCATTCCTGTGGTTTACAAGTAATTACTCTTTTAGGATTTTATACGTAGATTGATTCCCTTCAGAAGTGATTTGAACCAAATACATACCTCTACTCAAACTAGAAACATCTATTGAATTCAAACTTGAATTTGTAACAGGTGTCATTACGTTTTGCCCAAGTAAGTTATAAACCTCAATACTATCGATTACTCTATTTGATTCAATCGATAAAATATTTTTTACTGGGTTAGGAAAAATTTTGATCTGTTCTTGTGCAAACTCCGAAGTCGATAGTGTGCTATCTTCAACCGTTAAATCAAACCATGTCGAACCTCCTCTATTTAAAACATCATCATTCCAAACTTGAATATAATATGGCGTGTCTGGCATTACAGGAATATCAACAAGTTCAGTGCCACAAGCATTATCAACTAATGTTAGCCCATCAAAATAGTAGCCTTCCCAAAGTTGCATATAAAAACCTGCATTTATGAATACATCAATAGTAGTGCTATCTTCAGAATCAAAACCAAACCAAACGTCTTTTCTTCCAATAAAATCATTACAACTTGGAGTTTGAGGAGATGTTGTAGCAAATTCATTATTGGCAGTTATCGTTTCTCCAAAAACCAAAAGATTTGGCGTATAGCCAGGTTCATCATTAGAATTCACACCACAACCATATTCAGCTTCAAAAACACTATCGCATCCAGCCGCATTGTTTTCGAACGTACCTCGCAACATTTCTTGTTCCTCAATATTACTATCAAAAAAATTGCAAACGTTTTCTGAACTACACATCGATAAGCTAGGATTGTTTCTAACAACTAAATCTAAAACCAACCAATTTCCAGCGTAAATGGCACTAATATCTGTTAAATTTTGATTATTTTCAATGTATAAGTAGTCTTCAAAACCACTATAAATAAGACCATTAAGTGACTGTAGATTGTCATTATTAGAAATAGTAACTATCTCACCGTAAATTTCATCCAGACCTGTTAAATCAACAAGACTATCATTGTTGGAAATTGAGGTAGATTCCCAAGCACCATAATTTTCCAATCCATTTAAATTAATCAATGATGCATTGTTTAGAATACCAAAATATGTCAATGGTTGAAAATAATTTGGTACACCTTCGACACTCAACAACATAGGATTGTTTGAAATCACGAAAGAGCTTTCAAAACCTGATTGACTTGTAAAATTATCTAATCCATCAACAGTTAATAAAGATGCATTGTTGCTAATTGCAAAAGAAGTCCCTGTTCCTTCAACATATCGAATGATGATATTAGGATTCAATCCTATGGTATTTTCAAGTATAAGGTTATTACTAATTGAAAAACTCGTACATGAGTTTATTTGATAAAGTCCGCTAAGATCAGAAATATCATCACCAGAAATCACAAACGCATTCACTTCTGTGCAATCTGGATAATTGGTTGCCAAAGCATCTATTTGAGCTTGGGAAGTAAACGTGCCTCCTGTTGGCGGACACTGGCTAAAACAAAATATAGGAAATAATAATGATAGGAGTAGTAATTTATTCATACTTAGATATTTACTCTAAATATAGTAAATTAATGTCTTCTATTCTGAAGGAAAGCCATTTAAACTTAGTGTTTCCAATTCTTTAGTATCATTTTCAAAAATCAAAAAGACTTTAAGCTCTGGATGCTCTTGAAGAAATTCCTTAACCTTTTCCATTCCCATCGCTTGAAATGCAGTGGCATAGGCATCAGCAGTCATACAATCTTTGGCAATTACAGAAACACTCAAAATATTCGTCTTGCTAGGATATCCTGTTTTAGTATTGATAATATGGGCATAGCGATTTCCATTGGCATCAGTCTTAAACTTCCTGTAAGTTCCTGAGGTTGCCATGCCAACATTACCAATAGTAATTCCTTTCAAAACAGATTGTTCACCATCAAAACGCGGTTCGTCCAATCCGACACGCCAAGGGCTATTTTTTTCTTTGTTAATACCTTTAGCTCTAATCTCTCCTCCTATTTCAACCAAATAGTTGTTACAATTTTGAGCTTCAAGAAAATCGGCAATCACATCCACACCATAACCTTTGGCAATAGCATTAAACTCAATATAAGTTCCCGATTGTTTTACAATCGAATTGCCTTCCAATTTAACTTTATCAAAACCTACAAAACGCATCAAGCTATCTATAGTAGTGCTATCGGTTAAAAACTTGTTCTTATCAGCTCCAAAGCTCCATGCATTGACGACATCGCCAATAGTTGGGTCAAACACACCATTTGTCGCTTTATAAATTTCTTTTGATACTGAAAAGACATTTTTGAAATGTTGGTCTATTTCAACAGGTTCATTTCTATTCAGTTTAGAAATATCTGAATCTGGTAGATAGGTTGACATCGATTGATTGACCACATTGAAAAGACTATCAATTTGTTTTGCATAATCGACTTCTCCTTCATAAATAATCGAAAATGAAGTACCAAAAACGCGACCTGTGATTTTGATGTTTTTAGTTTCTTTCCCACAGGAAAAAAACAAGAGTGACAAAAGACAGACTAGAACAACATATCTTTTCTTTAAAATGGTTTTAACCATTTGTAGTGAGTTTGATTGTTTGAGAGTATATAGCATCTTAATCTAATTCAGATTGGTTTCTACCACTTGAATACCATTGTATTCCATTAAGTAATCTTCATTGAGATATACTGGCAAATGTTCACCTTGAGGATTTCCCAATCCGACGCCAGCATAGAGTACTTTAGCATCCTTTTCCGAAGCGTGCTTTTTAAATGATTCCATCCAAACCACATCATAATTATTTGGGTTTTCAGGAAGCATGACAGCTCGAACAATAACAAAAAAGTATTGCTTGTTTTTATCGATACATACAAACTGTGGATGCTTTTTCAATTGACTATTGACAGCAATAAATTCGAAACCACGTTGTTCTAAATCTTTTCCAACATGATTCATTGCCAAATTGTGAAGTTCTTGTTTGGTAAGTGCTTTACTCATAGTGCAAAGATACAAACTTGCTATTTAAACCTTACAAATTTTGAACTATCGAAGGTATAATTTGACACTGATATCTCTTGATCTTTTTCCAGTTGGTACCAAGGTGATCTATTCAAATCTTGAAGATTCTTTACCAAATGCACACTTTGGGCTGGTGTATTGCCTTGAAACAACAAAAAGAGCTTATTCCCGTTAGCATCAACCACCTCATCACATATCATCACGATATGTCCTGGTGTTCCACCTTTAATCAACATATCTCCTATTTGAAGACGTTTCGCATTGTTTATGGACGGCAATTCATTATAAAGGGATAATGTGCCAGAATAGGTAAAAATAAGATTCAGATACTTATAAAAATTAGCTTTTGAGTGATCTACTTTTGCTGTCTTCTGAAAAGATACCTTATTACCATTAATTTTGGGCCTGTAGCCTTCAGCGTAAGATTTCCAAGAGCAGTAGTGACCTGAAGTAAAATTAAAACCAATCTCATCCTTTCTATTTTGGTTCCAAAGATATTCACTTCGTATACGAATCAAAGCGTCGGCACATTGCTGGAGTCCGTTATTCGGAACAGGAACATCCAAGATTCCTATATGACCACCTTGCCAGAAATAATGGGAATCATCATAGTTTATGATTTTGCTTCCATAAGGTTTGAGTTTATAATTTCTGAGATACTCTTGAAAAGAACCTTTCGGATAAGTGACACGTTTATAACCGTCTGGTACTTTCACTCGAGAGGCAATCGTAACACTATCCTTGTAAATTAAACTTGGGGTTTTTACTGAAGCCAAAACTGTATTGGCAGCTCGTTTAACAGGTTTAAACTGATAAACCACAACAGTAATAACAGCTAAAACAAGAATAAATATAAGACGTTTCCTCATACTAAAGTCAACGTTAAAGAAATACCATTTCGTATGAAGGCTTAGAATTTGTATCTTTTTAAAAAATTAATGCCATGAAAACGAGTCAACGCTTTGAGTCTGCCATAAAAAAATTATATCGTGCCTTTCACAATGATGAATTGCATCCTGAATGTTGCAAACAATGTGCTGTTGGAAATATCCTTGACCATTCAGATGCTTGGAAACATTTATCGGACGATCATGGCTCAACAAAACTGAATTATGTTGGTCAGGTTCATCAACGCTTGGGAAGAAGATTCAATGGCTATACACCTTATGAATTATTACAAATAGAATCTAGGTTTTTAAGGGCATGTAATTATCAACTTCCATTACGTCATGGTCACTTTAAGCCAGAAGACCCAAAAGATAAGTCGATTTTGTTTGATGGCCTTTGTGAAGTGGTTGGATTCTTATGCGAGTTGGATGGCATTCCAAATGTTATGGATTATACCAAATTATTTGAAGTAGAAAACGATCAGCCTAAATATGAATACATAAAATAAAAAACCAACTCCAGATGAGTTGGTTTTTTTTATTGGTATAAAATTCTGAAATAGGTTCAGAATGATATTAAATATAAGTTTGAATGTTAACCTCCGAAATCATCGAATCTGATGTTCTCATCAGGAATTCCGAAGTCTTCACCCATTTTTTGAACGGCTTGGTTCATTAATGGTGGACCACAGAAATACAATTCAATGTCTTCAGGCGCATCGTGATGGTTCAAATAGTTATCTATAACACAGTTATGGATAAATCCGACAAAACCATCTCCAGCTTCATCATTGATATCTTTTTTAACTTTCCAGTTATCTTCTTCCAATGGTTCAGAAAGCGCCATATAGAATTTAAAGTTTGGAAAATCTCTTTCTAAAGCTCTAAAGTGCTCAATGTAGAACAACTCACGTTTTGAACGTCCACCATACCAATAGGTCACTTTTCTTCCTGTCTTTAAGGTTTTGAATAAGTGGTACAAATGCGAACGCATAGGTGCCATTCCTGCTCCACCACCAACATATAACATTTCGGCTTCAGACTCATTGATAAAGAATTCACCATAAGGACCAGAAATGATAACCTTGTCACCTGGCTTTTGAGCAAAGATGTACGATGATGCCACACCTGGATTTACATCCATCCAACCGTTTTTAGCACGATCCCATGGTGGTGTTGCAATACGAACATTTAACATGATCTCACGACCTTCGGCAGGATAAGAAGCCATAGAATAAGCTCTCTCAACCGTTTCATCATTTTTCATGACCAATGGCCATAGGTTGAATTTATCCCATTCTGCTTGAAACTTATCTGGAGTTTCATGCTCTTCTGGATGCGCTGTAATATCGATATCAGAATACTTGATTTCGCATGGCGGAATTTCAATTTGAATATAACCACCTGCTTTATAATTCATGTCTTCAGGAATTTCAACAACAAACTCCTTAATGAACGAAGCTACATTGTAGTTACGAACTACAACAGCTTCCCATTTCTTGATTCCAAAGACTTCCTCAGGAATGGTAATTTCCATATCCTGCTTTACTTTTACCTGGCAAGATAAACGTGCACCAGCTTGTAATTCTTTTCTACTAAAATGTGGTGTTTCTGTAGGAAGTGCTTCACCTCCACCGGAAAGGACATGACATTCACATTGAATACAAGTTCCACCACCACCACAAGCGGATGGTAAGAAGATCTTTTCACTTCCTAAGGTAGATAATAACGTTCCACCAGAAGCCACTTGAATTTCTTTTTCACCATTGATCTTAATTGTTACAGGACCAGACGGCGATAATTTTTGCTTAACAAACAAAAGTAAAGCAACCAATAATAAAATCACCAATAAAAAGGCGGCTACTGTGGCAATAACTGTTCCTGTTGTACCTGCTTCTAGAATCATACTACTCTTCTATTTTAGTGTTGTTAGCTAAATCTGTATCGTTAATTTGCTTGTCGGTTTCAAGCTGAACTGTTGTTTCCTCTTTGGCTTCATCATCACCTCCTGTCAACATACCTCCAAAACTCATGAATCCGATAGCCATTAATCCTGTAATGATAAATGTAATACCAAGACCTCTTAATGCAGGTGGTACATTTGAATATCTGATTTTTTCTCGTATTGCTGCAATGGCTAAAATTGCCAAGAACCATCCGATACCTGAACCAACACCATAGTTAAATGCCAAGCCAAGAGAAGCAATTTCTCTAGATTGCATAAATAAGGAACCACCCAAAATAGCACAGTTTACAGCAATAAGCGGTAAGAAAATCCCTAAGGAATTGTACAAGGAAGGTGAAAACTTTTCAACGACAATCTCCACCAGCTGTACCATGGTTGCAATAGTTGCAATAAACATAATAAAGGAAAGGAAACTTAGATCATAATCTGCATACTCAGGTCCTAACCACGTCAATGCTCCTGGTTGGAGAATGTACTGATCTAACAACCAGTTTAAAGGTACTGTGATAGCCAATACAAAGATGACTGCTGCACCAAGACCAACAGCTGTTGATACTTTTTTAGATACAGCAAGGTATGAACACATTCCTAAGAATGTGGCAAATACCATGTTATCTATAAAAATTGATTTAAAAAATAATTCTATATGTTCCATATGTCTTCAGTTTTGAGCTTCTGAATTGAAATTCACAAACCCACTTATTCTTTTAATCTTCTACTAAGTCTTTATTTCTTGTTCGTTGTACCCAAATGATGATACCAACAACAATCAATGCCATTGGTGACAATAGCATAAATCCGTTATTTTCATAACCAATAGCGTACAATCCTGTTTTCTCAATTGGATCTCCTAATACTGGAATTCCCAATAAGGTACCTGATCCCAATAATTCTCTAAAAAATCCAACAATAATAAGAATGACTGCATAACCTAAGGCATTTCCAATACCATCTAAAAATGATCGCCATGGACCATTTCCTAAAGCAAAAGCTTCAAAACGTCCCATGATAATACAGTTGGTGATGATTAACCCTACGAAAACCGACAAGGTTTTACTCAACTCATAAGCAAACGCCTTAAGTACCAAGTCAACAATAATAACTAGCGCAGCAACCACAATAAGTTGCACGATAATTCTAATTTTGGAAGGAATAATGTTTCGCATTAAAGAAATCACCACATTTCCTACACCAAGTACAAACAATACTGAGATGGACATCACGATAGAAGCTTCCAATTCAGCTGTAATTGCCAAAGCCGAACAAATACCAAGTACCTGAATGGTAATTGGGTTGTTATCCGCTAATGGATCGGTTATTAATTTTGCGTCTTTTTTTGAAAGTAGTCCCATATTGTCTTACTTAGTTTTTAAATTATCAAAATAAGGCTTATAAAGCTTCAAGTCGTTTTTAATCATCGCTGAAACACCATTACCTGTAATGGTAGCACCAGCAATGGCATCAACTTCATTATCTGTTTTGTCTTCATTTTTAGGATCGGCATTTCCTTTGGCAACCTCAATTCCTTTGAAACGTCCATTTTCAGACAATAAATGTTCTCCATAGAAATCGTCCATAAAATAACGTTGCTTGATGTTGGCTCCTAGTCCAGGTGTTTCACCTTTGTGGTCAAAATATACAC
The DNA here is from genome assembly GCF_041224425.1 of Psychroserpens sp. XS_ASV72. Lineage (NCBI taxonomy): Bacteria > Pseudomonadati > Bacteroidota > Flavobacteriia > Flavobacteriales > Flavobacteriaceae > Psychroserpens > Psychroserpens sp. XS_ASV72. The sequence goes on from NZ_JBGFGL010000070.1 coordinate 50,224, forward strand.
CTCTAACAACCATATCTTCATCCATAGCGACATAACCCCAAATGGCATCCCAAAGACCTTTCCCATAGATAGGCGCAACATAAACTGTTGTCCCATCCTTATTTTCACCAACAAACAGTGGTAATTTTCTAGGCTCACCTTTTTTAGCCAAGTCTTTTTGTTTCTTAACATCAATTAGGTAAGGTTCTTGGTTGGTCTCATTCACATACTCGTCACGCGTTTGGGTTTTGATAATCTTTCCATCGGCACCAATTGTAATCACAATTTGATCCTTAACATTTTCAGTGAATGCTTGCGGTGCTTTATCAGTTGAAATAAATACAGCGCTGGAACCTTCATTATCATTGATTCCCATAGCATACAAAATGTTTTGTTGTTTTTCCAACCTTTGGTTTTCACTGATTGTCGGTTTTAAAGACGATGCTAAATACGCCAATATAGATCCAACAATAACCACCATTACAATGGCAAAAATGACGGTATAGATATTTTTATCTGTTCTCTTTTCCATTATTAAGCCGTTTTAACTTTTAAACGTTTCATTCGACGCTTCACATTAGCTTGAACCACATAATGGTCAATTGTTGGAGCGAATACATTCATTAATAAGATTGCTAAGAATACACCTTCTGGATACGCTGGATTAAACACACGAATCATAATAGAAATAAATCCGATCAAAAATCCGTAGATCCATTTACCTTTATTGGTTTGAGACGCTGTAACAGGATCGGTTGCCATATAAACAGCACCAAATAAGATACTTCCTATAATTAAGTGTTGCCAGAACGGTACACTCATCAATCCGTAGAATTTACTTGTTTCGCCAATCCATCCTGCATCAACAACACCATTGAATATCAAGCCCATAACCAGAGCACCAATGAGTGTTGATAATATGATTCTCCAACTTCCAACTTTAGTGAAGATTAAGAATAAAGCACCAATAATGATTAAGAATTTAGAAGTTTCACCAACAGAGCCAGGAATCAATCCCCAAAACATATCCCAATAATCATAAACCACTGAATTGTTTTGCGCATAAGCTCCTAATATAGTTTCTCCAGAAATAGCATCCAGATTTTGCCCTGCAGCAATCATTTGGTCACGCTCAACAGCGCCATGTACCCAAACCTTATCTCCTGACATCCAAGTTGGATATGCAAAGAATAAAAATGCTCTTATGGTAAGTGCAGGGTTAAGAATATTCATTCCCGTGCCACCAAATACTTCTTTTCCGATGACAACACCAAAAACGACAGCAACGGCTAACATCCATAATGGAATATCAACTGGAACAATTAAAGGTACTAACATACCTGTAACCAGATAGCCTTCCTCAACTTCGTGACCTTTTAATACTGCAAATAAAAATTCAACAGCTAAACCAACACCGTAAGAAACGATTACTAGTGGTAATACTTGCCATAAACCGACCACTAAGTTATCCCATGTCCAGAACGTAGATGCTAAAAATCCTTGGGTTCTTTCTATCTCTCCTAAAGCGACGTGATGTTGGTAACCAGCATTGAACATACCAAAGATCAAACATGGAATCAAGGCCATAATGACCGTGTTCATAGTTCGTTTCAAGTCGTCTGCAGCTTTGATGTGCGTTCCGTTATGAGTCGTTTCATTAGGTAAGTATAAAAAGGTGTGTAGCGCGTTGAAAGCAGGCGCCATTTTCTTGCCTTTATACTTCTCTTTTAAATTGTGTAATGTGTTTTTTAAGCTCATTATCCTATCTCTTTAAGCATTAAGTCTAAGCCTTTTCTAATAATACTCTGGTGTGGTTGTTTGGAAACGCAAACAAATTCCGTAAGCGCGAAATCTTCAGGCGCAACCTCGTACATTCCCAAAGCTTCCATTTCATCTAAATCCTCATACATACAAGCTTTTAAAATTTGTAATGGATAAATATCCAAAGGAAACACTTTTTCGTATGTTCCCGTTGTTACAAAAGCTCTATGCTCACCATTGGTATTGGTATTTAAATCGTATTTTTTATTTGGACTCAACCAAGAGAATGTCAAGGCTCTAGAGGTTGAAATTTTATTAAAAATAGGCTTGTTCCATCCGAAGAATTCATAGTCGTCACCTTCAGGAATAACCGTAATCGAATTATCATAGTATCCCAAGGCTCCATCTGGTTTGATTTGCTTACCTGTTAAGACATTTCCAGAAATGATACGGTCGTTTCCATCTTTTTCAACACCATTATCATAAATCATTGTAGCAACTTCGCTTCCAATCTTAGTTTTGAAATATCTTGGCTTTTTCACTGATGATCCTACTAAGGCGACAACACGTTCTGCATTGAATTTACCAGTTAACAACAACTCTCCAATGACAACTAAGTCTTGTGCATTAACAGTCCAAACTGTTTCTCCTTTGTTAACAGGATCAATCTTATTGATAAGCGTTCCAACATTTCCTGCAGGATGCGGACCAGACACATTGTGAATTACGGCATTGTTCAAACCTGCTAAAGGCGAATTGTTAGAACCAACTCCAATATGCACTTGCCCTTCGGTTAATTTTGCTAAGGCAGAAACGGCAGCTTGTAGCTCGGCTTCTTTACCTTTTAGTACAAAATCCAAATCCGCAGCCAAAGGTGCCGTGCTATAACCTGAAATAAAAATCGCTTTCGGAGTTCTATTCGGCTTTGCTATCACATCATAAGGTCTCTGTTTGATAAAAGTCCAACATCCAGATGCCATCAAATGTGCTTTGACAGCTTCAGCATCAGCATTTAAATCAAACTTTCCAAAATCCTTATAAGACTGCTCTTTATCTGCCTGAATCTTAATGGCATCAATACGTCGCTTTGGTCCTCTTTGCACTTCTACGACTGTTCCTGAAACAGGGGATACAAATTTGATCTCTTCGTTATTCTTATCATAAAAAATAACGTCTCCAGCCTTAAGGACTGCATTTTCTTTAGAAATCAATTTTGGAGTAACGCCGTGAAAATCTTCAGGTCTAATCGTGCAGAAATTACTAATGATGGCTTGTTCTACTGTTTTTTCAGCTTCGCCAACAAGTTTTATATCTAGACCTTTTTTAATCTTAATGTCTTTTGACATACGCTATATATTGAAATTAGTTGTCTAAAAATCCGTGCAAAAATACGAATTTATTGAGTAAAAAAAGAACTAATTAACGAAGTTTGTTATTTTTAACCATTCTAAATAAATAGCAAAAAACAGTAGAAAATAACTTAAAATTTAAATTACTGGAACGTAAAGTTGAGGAAAATACCTCGTGTTTTCATAGTTGTAACATTACTGGTCCATGGACTATTAGGATCAACATCCCTTACCAGCTCGTCATTCATAGCAAAAACACCACGTATGGAAGGCGAAAACTTAAACCATTTGTTATAGAAATCTATCCCAAAGCCCAATTCATAAAACATGACATTCTTCTTGGTACGAAATTGCCCTACACTATTATCATCGGGATTTTCTTCATTACTTGAAAGATTGAGTGCTACAGACAAACCTCCAATAATAAACGGTTTAAAATTATTGATTCGTTTTGTGGATACCTTGAGCAATAACGGAAAGTGCACGTAGGTGGATTTTACCTCTCGCATCAAATCGGAATCGGTAAATTCCATCCCATCAAAATAACTTGGGTCGTAAATAAGATTTCTTTGTGTGATAAACAATCCTGGTTCAAACCTTAAATCAAAATAATCAGTGATACGCAAATTGGAAATGAGTCCAACACTAAATCCAACATTGGTTTGCACCAAAATATCCTTCATGTCCGTTTCATAGTTAAACTGGTAATCATAATTGTTTAACCCTAAGTAAAAACCCCAGGACAAAAGGTCTTTATCGAAATTTTCGTTATTCTTAATTTTCTCCTTACTGAATAGTTGGGCACTCGCAGCTTGCGAGAAGATCAATACAACTAAGAGTACAAATAGTTTCTTCATAAGTTACATTATGACATCAACATCATGCTGTTGTTAAGCTTTTGTAGCCGAATAAATAGTAGCTACACCATAGGTTTGAGGTTGATCTATCACGTTAATAAACCCGATTTTTCGCAAAATATTGTTTAGTGCCTCACCAAATGGAAAAACCGAAGCCGATTCACTTAAATAGGAATAAGCTGATCGATCTTTTGAAAACAATTTACCAATAGTAGGCAAAATAAATTTAGTATAAAAACGATAGCCTTGTTTAAAAGGTGTCTTCGTTGGTACAGAGGTTTCCAAAATCACAAAAACACCACCTGGTTTCAATACTCTAAAAATCTCTGCCAAGCCTTTTTCGAGAGTCTCGAAATTTCGAACACCAAAAGCAACCGTAATGGCATCAAAGGTATTGTCTTCAAATGGTAGGTTTTCAGAATCGCCTAAAACCATAGTGATTTTATCATCTAAATTTTTGGCGTTGATTTTCTGTCTACCAACCTCCAACATACCATCACTAATATCCAATCCTACAATTTTTTTGGCGTTGGTATTCGCTAGGTTAATGGCCAAATCACCTGTGCCTGTTGCAATATCAAGAACCATTTCAGGATTTGATTTTGCAACGATAGCAACCACTCTCTTACGCCATTTAACATCAATTCCGAACGATATTACTCGGTTTAATCCATCGTATTCCTTCGATATGTTATCAAACATCTTGGTGACTTGCTGCTTTTTTCCTAAGCCACTATCTTTATAGGGTTTTACTTTTGACACACGCTATTTTTTTGCAAATATATATAACTATCAATTAGGAAATAAGAATTTACAAAGGAATTGTAATCCCTAAATAAATACTTTAATTGAGATAATATTGTAGTATATTTGTATGTTTTTTCAATATAAATCAATAGATGAAAATCATAATTGCTGGTGCTGGAGAGGTTGGATTTCACTTGGCAAAATTATTGTCGTATGAATCCCAAGAGATAACACTAATAGATATCAATAAAGACAGTTTGTCTTATGCGAAGGATCATCTTGACATTAGAGTCATAAAAGGCGATTCTACCTCCATTTCAATTTTAAAGGAAGCTCGAGTCAATACGTCAGAATTATTTATTGCCGTTACATCTTCAGAAACCACAAATATTACAGCTTGTGTTTTAGCGAAACAACTAGGAGCTAAGCGCACCATAGCGAGAATATCCAATTCAGAATTTATCGACAATAAAGATGATGTAGGTTTCACCAAATTTGGTATCGATGAATTGATTTCGCCAGAAAGCTTAGCGGCCGCTGAAATTGAACTGTTATTGAACCAATACGGATTTAACGACACTTATGAATTTGAAGATGGCGCTTTAACCATGTTAAGTCTGCGTTTATCAAGAACCGCCTCGTTTGTAGATAAAACCATCAAAGAAGCTGCTCAGGCATTTTCAGAGTTACACTTTATGCCGATTGCTGTTCAACGATTTGGCACTCAATACACGATCATCCCAAGAGGTGACACGCAATTCAAGGAGGGCGACAAAGTCGTTTTTATTTCCTCTAAAGGTGGTGACGATGAGCTTTTTGAACTTTCGGGACGCGTTCGTACTGAAGTCAAAAATGTCATGATTCTTGGCGGAAGTAATATCGGAAAAAAATCTACCCAAGACCTTTGTGCCAATAAATTCAATGTTAAAATCATAGAAAAAGATAAAAACATCGCTTTCGAACTTGCCGATGAACTTCCAAATGCATTAGTCATTAATGGTGATGGTCGCAATGTAGAATTGCTGGAGGAAGAGAATATTGGTGAAATGGATGCTTTTATTTCTGTGACGGGCAATTCTGAAACCAATATCATGTCCTGTTTGGTTGCTAAATCAAGAGGTGTTAGAAAAACCATTGCGTTAGTTGAGAATATGGATTATTATCAATTATCACAATCTATTGGTATTGATACCCTTATCAACAAAAAGCTTTTGGCTGCCAACAATATTTTTAGATACATTAGAAAGGGAGAGGTTTTGGCTATGACCAAGCTCAACAATATGAATGCTGAGTTGTTGGAGTTTAAGGTAAAATCGTCAGATTCAAAAATCACTCAAAAACCAATCAAGGATTTAGATTTTCCAAGATCTGCCATCATAGGTGGTGTAGTTAGAAATGAAAAAGGCATTATTCCTTTAGGGGATTTTCAAATTCAAGAAGGCGATAAGGTTGTGGTTTGTTGTTTGCCTCGATCGATTACCAAAGTAGAATCCTTTTTCTTCTAAACAGATGTTAATGCTTTTAAAGAAAGCTTATGAAACTCAATTATAAAATCATCTTTCATTTTTTCGGATTACTTTTTTTATTCAATGGAGGTTTCATGTTTTTGGCATCTTTAATGAGCCTTTTATACAAAGATGGTGTTACCCAACAGATTTTTCTCTCTGGAATACTAGTCGTTTTGGTTGGTGGCATTTTGATGGTTGTTACCAAAAACCATAAAAAGGAACTCAATAAGCGTGAAGGGTATCTCGTAGTTGCTTTTGGTTGGATCGTCATGGCCTTATCAGGAACTTTACCTTATATTTTTACCGGAGCGATTCCATCCTTTACAAATGCTTTTTTTGAAACCATGTCTGGTTATACAACAACAGGCGCGACCATTTTAAGTGATATTGAAGCGGTTCCTAAAGGTGTTTTATTTTGGAGAAGTCTAACGCATTGGATTGGCGGTATGGGTATTATTGTTCTTGCTATTGCTATTCTACCTTTATTGGGAATTGGTGGTATGCAGTTATTTGCTGCTGAAGCGCCAGGTCCTAATGCCGATAAATTACATCCAAGAATTACAGATACAGCTAAACGATTGTGGCTCATATATTTTGGTTACACTGCTGCGGAAACCATTTTATTGCAGGTCGCTGGAATGACCTTTTTTGATGCTATAAACCATTCTCTTTGTACCTTATCTACAGGTGGTTTTTCTACCAAAAATGCCAGTATTGCTTATTGGAATGGACAGCCAATGATTCAATACATCATTATTCTTTTTATGTTCCTTGCCGGAACAAATTTCGTATTGAGTTATTTCGCATTCAAAGGTCGCGTTCAAAAAGCCATTAAGGATGAAGAGTTTCGATTGTATTTTAAGTTCTTGATGTTCTTTACGATCATTGCAGCACTGATTATCTATTTCAGAGCAGATTTCTCAATATCTTCAGTTGAGCACCCCATGGTTTATGGAAAAGCTGAAGCCTCAATACGCCACGCCTTATTTCAGGTTATTGCTATCGTAACCACAACTGGTTTTGTAACGGCAGATTTTACCTTATGGACGCCTTTCTTAGTTGTATTTTTCTTCGGACTTATGTTTTTGGGTGGATCAGCTGGAAGTACTTCTGGAGGTGTCAAAGTAGTACGACATATGATCATGATAAAAAATGGGTTCTTAGAATTTAAAAGAGCTTTACATCCAAATGCTGTTCTACCAGTTCGATACAATAAAAAAGCCGTAACAGGTGATATTGTATTTAACATCCTAGGATTCTTTATCTTGTATATGCTATCCTTTATTGTTGGAGCCTTAGTATTTTCAATGTTTCAAATCGATTTTGAATCTTCTGTCGGACTCTCAGCTTCAAGTTTAGGAAACGTTGGACCCGCTTTGGGAAATTTCGGACCAGTAAACAATTATGCCGCTTTGCCAGCATTAGGAAAATGGTGGTCTGCTTTTTTAATGTTGATAGGTCGATTGGAACTCTTCACAGTGTTGATTTTACTCACACCTTTCTTCTGGAGAAACCGATAGTTTAGAATTTTTTTTCAATTATTCCATTTTCTGAAAATATTTGTATTTACTGATATTTCAGAAATATAGACCCTCATTTTTAGAGGTTTACAAATTATATTCTTGTAACATTTTTTCATGTTATACGTCATATTGGTGTAATCAACTAAAAAATCAACCATCATGGAATTATCAATTACAAGAGATTTAGAACCGTTGCCCATACGCAACTTAGAGCACAATTTTGTACGCCCTGAAGGCCTATTGAATTCAAACTATAAAAGTATTGCGAAATGCAATCTTAAACATTCAAAATCAAATTCAATTTTTGGCATCAAACAACGTTTAAAAAGCAAACAATACAACTATACGTCTAGTATAGACACACTTCTTAAAGTTTCAGTTTTTGTTATTGCTCTGGCGTTTATACTCTAAAACGTATCTTCTGCACCTTTAACTGGTACGATTGAGAATCATCTCAAAACTATCTTTTACGAAATTAAATAGCATATTTCGATGTAAACCGCTACATCGAAATCGCTATATACAATAATTTTAAAACAAGAACTTCTGAATATACTCAGAAACAAAAGATAGTATTATGGGATCGATGTCTTCAATGAACGTAACTTTAAAGAACAATAGAAAACTCTTAAGAAAGAATAAGCACAAACCATTCAGTAAAATGAATGGTGGTGGAAAAAATATTGTGGGTTACAAACCTTATGTTTTACCTAAAGTACAACCTCATGTTTTGAGACGCATCAGAAGACGCGTAAGAAAAGAGAACAAAAAGCTATTGATTAAAAAAATACTTATTGCTCTAGTTACCCTACTAGTAATAGTAATGATTTTGGTTTATAAATCTCTTACTAGGCTAGAACTTCTTTAATTCTTTTTACAGCCTCAATAATTTGTTCTTGTGAAGCGGCATAGGAAATTCGAATACAATCTGGATTTCCAAACGCTTCACCTGTAACAGTAGCAACATTAGCATGCTCAAGCAGAAACATAGAAAAATCTGAAGCGTTTTCTATCTTAACGCCTTTGATGCTTTTTCCAAAATATTCTGAGATATTTGGAAAGACATAGAAAGCTCCTTCTGGCTCATTGGTTACAAAACCAGGAATCGTATTTAATAAATCTAATATTAGTTCGCGTCTCACCTTAAACTCGTCAATCATGTATTGCACTCGAGAAGGCGGTTCATTTAAAGCTGTGATTACAGCTCGTTGGGCTATGCAATTTGCACCACTGGTCATCTGGCCTTGCATTTTATTACAAGCTCGAGCAATGTCGGTTGGCGCACCAATATAACCGATTCTCCAACCTGTCATAGCAAAGGCTTTTGACACACCATTGACTGTTACAGTACGATCATACATATCTTCAAATTGTGCCATACTTGCATGCTCTCCAACAAAATTAATATGCTCATATATTTCATCGGAAACCACTACGATGTTAGGGTAATTTTGCAAGACGTCAGCCAAGGCTCTCAATTCTTCTTTACTGTAAACCGAACCACTAGGATTACAAGGCGAACTATACCAAATCATTTTAGTTTTAGGCGTAATCGCCGCTTCCAACTGTTCAGGTGTTAATTTGAAATCGTTTTCTATGGATGTTTTCACCTCAACTGGAATACCTTCATATACTTTTACAATATCACTATAACTTACCCAATATGGACACGGTAAAATAACCTCATCACCTTTATCCAACATAACAGCAGCTACATTGGCTAATGATTGCTTAGCACCTGTGGAAACCACAATTTGTTGTAAGCCATAATCTAAATTATTATCGCGTTTAAATTTAGTGATAATAGCTTCCTTTAATTCTACATAACCATCAACTGGTGTATAGGAATTATAATTATCGTCAATAGCTTGTTTTGCTGCTTCCTTAATAAAATCTGGAGTATTGAAGTCAGGTTCCCCTAAACTTAAACCAATGATATCTTTTCCTTCAGCTCTCAACTCTCTGGCTTTAGCTGCCATTGCTAAAGTTGCAGAAGTTGACATATTCAAAACGCGATTTGAAAGTAAACTCATATGTATTAACCTATTAGGCTTGAAGTGCTGGATTTTTACCCATATCCCTTAAAAATCTGAAATGAGCAATGATTGCTTTTCTTGTAGTTTCGTATTCTTTATAAGGTAAATTAAACTCTTTAGCCGTTTCCCTAACAATCTTAGAGATCTTTCCGTAGTGAACATGACTTATATGTGGAAAAATATGGTGTTCAACTTGATGATTTAATCCACCAGTATACCAATTGATCAATTTACTTTTAGCTCCAAAATTTACAGTTGTTTTTAATTGATGGATTGCCCAAGAATTTTTCATGGTACCATTTTCTTCAGGAAGCGGCATTTCAGCTTCATCCATAACGTGAGCCAACTGGAAAATCACACTTAAAATAAGTCCAGCCACATAATGCATGATAAAAAATCCTAATAAGATTTTCCACCAAGCAATATCTAAAACCAACATTGGAACCACAATCCAAATTGCCACATATATGATTTTAGAAATCACCAACTTACTCCAATTCACCACTGGATTAGGCATTTTTCCATAAGACAATTGACGCTTCATGTAGCGCTTCATTTGCTGCCAATCTGTAGTGATGGCCCAATTGATCGTCAATAGACCATAAAGTAAGATAGAATAATAATGTTGGAATTTATGATACTTACGCCATTTGGCATGCTTTGAAAATCGGAGGATGCGACCCGCTTCCAAATCCTCATCATGGCCATGGATATTGGTATATGTATGGTGTAACACATTGTGCTGCACTTTCCAGTTATAGACATTTCCAGCCAAGATATAGATACTACTACCCATCAAACGATTGATCCATTCTTTATTAGAATAAGAACCATGATTTCCATCGTGCATCACATTCATCCCGACTCCTGCCATACCAACTCCCATAATTATGGTCATCAATAATTGGAGCCAGCCAGGAATATCCAATGTTAAGATTAAAAAGTAAGGCAATAAAAATAAGGTAAACATCACAACGGTTTTTACCCAGATTTTCCAATTTCCGGTACGCTTGATGTTATTTTCCTTGAAATAGTTGTTAACTCGTTTGTTGAGTGTTCTAAAAAACTTTGCAGAGTCTGTTCTTGAAAAAGAAAGTGTTTGCTTTGTCATATCTTAGGGATTTAGGTACAATATAAAATCGCATCTAAGTAATAGAGGCAAATATATAAAATAAACAACGCCACGTTCTACTTATAATTATTAAAATGTGCACATAAATTTGCATATTTTTGTTAAAAACTCCAAATATGCAGTTGATTACAACTTATTTTCCTGAGCTAAACGAGACCCAACAGCAACAATTCGAACAGCTTGGACCACTTTATAAGGAGTGGAATCAAAAAATCAATGTGGTATCCAGAAAAGATATAGACGAACTATATCTTCGTCATGTTTTACATTCCCTAGGCATTGCAAAAGTGATCAACTTTGAACCCAACACCAAAGTCATGGATGTCGGTACAGGAGGTGGTTTTCCCGGAATACCTCTAGCTATTTTATTCCCTGAAACCCAATTTCACTTAGTTGATAGTATTGCCAAGAAAATAAAGGTGGTTGATGAAGTTTCAAAAGCTTTAGGGTTGACCAATGTAAAAACATCTCATGATAGAGTTGAAAATATTGACGATACTTTTGATTTTATTGTTAGCCGAGCCGTTACACAAATGCCTGTATTTGTAAAGTGGATAAAAAACAAAGTAGCCAAAACCCAAAACCATGACTTAAAAAATGGCATCCTTTATTTAAAGGGTGGTGATCTTACTGAAGAATTACAAGTCTACCAAACAGCAAAAATTTATAATCTCAGTGATTATTTTAAAGAAGATTTTTTTGAAACCAAGAAAGTGGTTCACCTTCCTTTAAAATACAAAGGCTGATATTCAAATTTTATCTTTTGATAATTTTTTCCCTGTACTTTAAGCCTTGGCCTGTTTCAATATCAAGAATGTATAACCCTGAACCTAAATTTAGAGAAAATTCTGCTCTTTGTCCTAATAAACCAACATGTTCGGAAAACACAATTTTGCCAGTGATATCCATTAAGGTGAGGTTAACATCTTCAATTGAAGAATTACTTAAGATCACCAAGTTTTGATCAATCGGATTTCGTTCTACTTTAAGTTGAAAAGAACTTTCAACAACTGAACTAGATAAAGTTTCCTGAATGATTTCATTTAAGGCAAAAGTGACATTAGCTTGTGTGAGCGTCACATGAGGCTCGTTAGCGTTAGGCATGTACCAATTCACAAAAGGTGTGTCATTCGACGTAATTCCTGCAAGAGATTGAAACCAGTTAATATTATTATTTACAGGTTCATAAGCCATAGCGCTTACACTCGGAATAAAATTGAAATAATCTGTACTCAAGGCACCCAAAAACTCACCAACCAATCCACCAGTATCTAAATCGGCAGTCAAACTTAAAATATCAAATAGACCTCCTGAGCCAGAATCAACACCGTTTGAAAAACTTGGTGCTGCTGAACTAGCATTATTAATTCTATCATTGGCTAAAGGAAACCACCATGCAAAATCCAAATGCACCTTACTGGTTTGGATTTCTGTTCCAGCATAAGGCGTAAAATAGGTTTCTACCAACAAATCTGCACCAGTCATGATATTGATATCTGCATCTAAAATCTGGCTTCCTGGCCATAAATCACTAGGCGGATTAGTATTGCTCTGAAAACGGTTATTTACACCACTTCCGTTTATAATTGAGACATTTCTCGTGATTTCTGGAAAACCTGATGCCGTTAAATTATTAAGCCTATTATCAAAAATACCTTTAAAAAAATGTGGTTGAGGCAATGACAAACTACCATTGAATGTTACCCCATCACTATTAGTGATATGCGATTCAAATTGATCGGTTAGCATTTGCCTTGCTGCAGGAGATTTGAGCATTCCGTTTATGATGGGCTGTAATTCCTCTACATTTTGATCGCCTAAAATCCAAAAATCATCCAAGCCAAAAGCCAAAAAATTAAATTGATGCTGAAAACCTATCGGCACATTAGCTCCTTGATGAGGTGAATCAAAGGAAATCCATAATCTGGTGTCGTGATTTAAATTTTGGTTTTCCATATAATTCAATGCATATCGAGAAATAAGTCCGCCCATACTTGGACCAATAACTACATTTTGCTCAATTCCCTCTTTATTAGCATTGATCATAGCAATAAGATCGACCAATAACATCGCATTACGTTCAATATAATCGGCTCCACCATCAACCAAAATATTGTCCTGTGCTCTTAAGTAGGTTGGAAAATTTAAAATCACAATATCAAATCCTTCTGCTCTTACAATATCGCCAAGATTAGAAGTTGAATTTCCATCATTAAAGTTCAATAAATCGTAGATTCCTGAAATTGAGCGTCCATCATCAGGATCAAAACCATCTACCAATATGATAGGCTTATCAAGAATGTTATCGGCACTTAAAAAGAGTTCATATTCACCTGTTCCAGGATAAGAAGTAGCTTCTCCATAAACAGATAAATCTGGCGTTATACTTGAAGTAAATGTCGTTATGGCATTTGTAGATCTCGCTAATAAATCGGCATTAGAATATTCGATATCTAAGGTCGACTGTCTTGAAACAACCTCTCCAGAATCCCATTTAATTTTATATACAAGGTTTTTTTCTCCTTCTTCAGAATAGCTAATGGCAATGTTTTGGTCAAGAACAATGTTTCTAAAACCATTACCATCATCAAAATCAATTTCAATGGAAACAACAGATTGATCTGTCGTATTAAAAATATGAGCTTCGGATAAATTGAAGGTGGTTTCCAATCCTTTATGCCGAGTTCTTAATGCTGAAGCAATCGTTAGTTTTTCCAATTCAAATTCTGCTGAACCATCATTAATCACGTAACCTTCCGAATTAACAAAAACCGAATTGTTTTGAAATGATTGATCTGTAATTATTTCGTAATTTGAATGTAAAATCACCAAAGGAACCACTTGTGTTTTATGGCTCTGTCTACTTAATTCCTTAATATGTTCTAAAGGCAATAAATGCTTTTGAAAATCACCTTGCGCAATCGCCTTGTAGGCTTGATAAAAAGCATATTTATTATTAACCTTGTCATTATAGGATTGTATATCTACAACTGGAGACTTTTGCACTAAAACAGTCGTTTCCATTTTAGAGGTATCGAAATTTTGAAATGGGTTTTTTTGTTTTTGGGGAAATACTGAAATTGACAGTAGGCATGCCAATATGAAATACATGATCTTCATATTAGGATTGTTGATTTTCATAAATATACAAAAATCATAAAATGAAAAACCCAAAACTTAAAGTTTTGGGCTCTTTCTATAGTTTTACTTGTAATTAGAAATTAAAATGATGTAGATAAACTTAAAGAAAACCCTGTGTTTTCAGGAACAAAGCGGCAAACACCGCCAACACAAACCAATCCGCCACGTTGTCTACCATAACTTGCCATTACTCGTGTAGCACCTTTGGTAAAGCTACCACCAACTGTATAGTAATGTACTTGTTTATCTTCATCTGGATTGCCATAATTCCACAAATCATTGGCAAAGACACTCAACCTACTATTAAAATTATATTCCAAGGTTCCGCCAGCCCAGTTTTTGGCTCTTTCAGAAAGCTCATCATCAGAAAACAAATGGGAAAGTTCTAATCTTGCCGATCTTCCTTTACCAAACTTTCGCGTGACCTCACCTACCAAAGCTGTTGCATTAATTTCTCCTCTTCTATCTTCAACAAAACGTGCATTATAGAAAGTGTTGACAATAGAAACTATTGATGACCATTTAGGAGACCATTTTTTCTTAATATCCAAACTTACCTCTTCAAAATATTTCTCACCAAAAGCAAAGAAATCAGTATCCTCATAAGTTCTTTCAGCGATGTCAAAATCGCCTTTTAGTCCAGACCAAGAAGCAAAATTAAACGCCAATTTTGTTCCATATTTACCACCTAAAGCAGACCCTTTTTTAATGTTGTAGAATATATCGATTTGACCTCCAATTTCACCAGATTTAAACAGAGGATTAAAAGTTAGTCTTGGTTGTGCTTGATATACATAGATATTTGTAACACCATAATCATGTTGTTTGGTCAATCCAGGAATAAAATTGATAAAGTTTTGGTTAAAAATATTAGCCGATTGGTCACGTTGAGAGAAAAACGCCATATTTTCCATACGCCTAAATGTTGCATCAACACCCAAACCTGATTTTGCAAATCCGATATTAAATAGTACAGCACTACCATCAAAGTATTTATCTTCAATAGGATCATCCATTTCCACATACACATCTTCACCCTTAATAATATATTCTAATGAAGAATATACACTCCCTTCAGAAAAACCTAAACGAAAAGAATAAGAGTTGGTAAGAGATTCGAAATCAGGATTGTCGATATCCAAATCCTCATCGCGACCAACATAACTTAGCCCTAGATCTAATCCGGTAGACTCAAATTTGAACAATGAAGACAAATCTATTTCAGCATTGAATCCATAAATAGATCCATCGGAAACTTCAAATCCGTCACGTTGTCTTCCATACAACGCAGAAAACTCCAATGCATCAATTGGCCTATATTTAACATTTGCACCTCTAAGGGAATTATTAATACCCAATTGCCGATCTTCCCAAGACCTTAAAATAAGTCCGCTACCAAATTGTTCATAAAAATGACCTAAAGTCGCCTCAAATTTTTGACTTCTATAACCAACTGCAAAAGTTCCTATATCTGTGCCCATATATTTTGGATAAAAATTTAGAATGGCATTGGGTTCATAAGATTCCACTTGCACATGGGCAAAGAAATTTTTATAATCATAGTTTAACCTCAAGTAATTATTTGATCTGAAGTTATCTTCCTCAAGAAAGTCTCCAGTTTTTGGGTCATCAACATAATATTGGGAATTGGATTCAATACCTCCACTAAGTGTACCGTAATCTTTTTTGTCTTCTTCTTGGGCTATAGTAATGATAGGAATAAATAGTAGAACTACTATTGTGATAAAACGATTCATTGAGTTAGGGTTGAAGGTTATTAGTTGGATAAAAATTATTCTGAAAACTCCAATAACTTCTCATAAAGTTCATCTTCGCTTCCAGGTGTATAACCAGAATGTCTATATAGTATTTTATTGTTTTTGACAATCAAAGTCAATGGAATTGTGGGCGCATTTAATCGACGTTTAAGCTCGCTATTTGTATCTAACAAAATCTCATACTCCCATTGCTTACCACTCACTAATGGTTTCACTCTCTTAACGGTTCTGGCATCGTCAACGGAAATAGCATAAAGCTTCACATTGGTTTCATCAACCCAATCGCTATAGACATCGTTAATGGCATCTAATTCCTTTTTACAAGGCACACACCAAGTAGCCCAAAGTGAAATTACAACAAGTTGATCGTCCTTAGAAATATCTTCAAGATTGATATGTTTTCCATCCAATGTTTCCAGCTGCATATTGGGAAGTACATCTTGCGCGAAAGAAAATATTGAGCAAAACAAAACCAGTAAGGTAATAGATAGGGTCTTCATGATAGAGATTTAATTTTTAACGAAGCAAAGTTAATTTTTTTTTAGTAACACCATAATTTTAACAGGATCCTTACAATTTTTATATCAATTATTTCAATAGACAAACCAAAGATGTAAAAAAACAAATAAAAATATCATATATTCGCTATCTCTATTTTTTAACTAAAACTCAAAAGTCTTATGAAAGTCAAAAATCTCTCCAAGATTTTCCTTTTTATCTTGTCAGCAGCTGTGTTTTCATGTAGTTCCTCTAGTGATGAGGATAATGGTGGGAACAACGGAGGACCAACTTCAATAACAGTTACTCCTAGTGCAGAATATGTCGATTTTGGAAATACAGTTAGTTTTACTGTTAAAACAAATCAGAATACAGATGTTACTTCTGAAGCGACTATTTTGGTTAACAATCAAAGTATTGAAGGAAACTCATTTACTGCATCAGCAACCGGTGAATACACCATTACTGCTGAATATCGTAACTTAACTAGTAGCGGTGTAAGCGTCACTGTTTTACCTGTTATTGTATCCATTGACATACAATCTGAAGACACCTATAATATAGGTGAGCGCATAGATTTCCAAGTGATTGCTTCCGATAATAATGGGAACACAATAAATATAACTTCTGGTTCTAAGGTGTTTGTGAATGGAGCTGAATCTCTTACAGGAGCTAGAATTATCACTAATACTACGGGTAGCTTTGATGCCTATGCTACTTTTGAAGAATTTACAAGTAACACTAAAACCGTAACAGTTGAAGATAACGCTTCAACACCAATGACCTACACAAGAAAAGCATTAATTGAAGACTATACAGGAGATTGGTGTGGATATTGCACCCGTGTTTCCCATGCGATAGATTTAGTTAAAGACAATGATCCTTTAGATAAAGTTGTTGTTGTTGCTGCACATCTATACAATGGTGATCCTTACCAAAATAGTTTTGGCGTACAATTGGCAAATGCCTTCAATGTCACTGGATTACCAACAGCTTATATTAACAGAGCCGATGAATGGAATTTTCCTGAGCCTAGTAACGTTAGCCAAGTTACTAATTTAGCAACAGGAACAACCAATAATGGTTTAGCTATTATTTCAGCCTCTAAAGACAACAATCTATCATTTATGGTTAGTGCTGGTTTTGGTCAAAACCAAAACGGTGCAAAGTTGGTTGTCTTACTTTTAGAAAACGGTCTGAGAAGAGATCAAACAAATTATTACCCAGAATATTATGGTGGTGCTGATCCTATTGTAAATTTTGAGCACAATCATGTACTGCGTCATTCGTTCACAAATGTTCTTGGAAATGCTATTCCAGGAAACGAAACTCAAGCCAATAATACTTACAGACAATATTTTGACTATGTTATCCCAACAAATCTTAATGCCAATGCATTAGAAATAGTTGCAATGATTGTCAATTCTAACAATCAAGTACTGAATGTTAATAAGGTTAATGTTGGACAAAATATTGGATTCTAAATTTTAATATAGTTTCAATAAAAAAGCCAGATTTTAAATCTGGCTTTTTTATTTTTTATCCTAAGAATGGATAACGGTAATCTGTTGGTGTCACAAAAGTTTCCTTAATCATTCTTGGCGATACCCAACGTAATAAATTCAAGGCACTTCCTGCTTTGTCATTGGTACCAGAAGCTCTTGCACCTCCAAATGGTTGTTGACCTACAACAGCACCTGTTGGTTTATCATTGATATAAAAGTTTCCAGCGCAATTTTGAAGTGCTTTAGTAGCTTCGTCAATCGCATAACGGTCGGTAGCCAAAACAGCTCCTGTTAAAGCATATTCACTGGTTCCATCAACCAACTTTAAGGTTTCAGAATATTGGTCCTCATCATAAACATAAATGGTAATGACAGGTCCAAAAAGCTCTGTACACATAGTTGTATATTTCGGATTTGAAGTGACAATAACAGTAGGCTCAATAAAATAGCCTTTGCTTTTATCGTAGTTTCCTCCTACAATGATTTCGGCATCATTATCTGCTTTTGCTTGATCAATATATTTGGCTAACTTATCGAATGAGCCTTCATGAATTACAGCAGTAATAAAGTTTTCCAAATCTGCTGGAGATCCCATTTTAAATGATTTAACATCTTCAATAACAAGATTCTTTACCTCATCCCATAAGTTGGAAGGCACATAGGCTCTTGAAGCAGCACTACACTTCTGTCCTTGAAATTCAAATGCACCTCTTGAAATAGCCGTTGCCACTTGTTTTGGAACTGCGGTTTTGTGTGCAATTATAAAATCCTTTCCTCCTGTTTCACCAACGATTCTAGGATAGGTTTTGTAGTCATGGATATTGTTACCAATTTTTTTCCAAAGTTCCTTAAATACAAAAGTCGATCCTGTAAAATGTAATCCTGAAAAATCTGGGCTGGCCATAACTGTATCGGTAATCATCACTGGATCTCCAAATACGACATTGATCACACCGTCAGGAACACCTGCTTCCTTAAAGACGTCCATAATCACTTTCGCAGAGTAAATTTGGCTATCGCTAGGTTTCCAAACAACAACATTTCCCATCATCGCCATACAAGAAGGTAAGTTTCCAGCAATAGCTGTAAAATTAAAAGGCGTTACAGCATAAGTAAATCCTTCCAAAGGACGATATTCAATTCGGTTCCATGCACCACTTGTGCTTTCTGGCTGGTCATGATAAATATCGGTCATGTATTGAACATTGAACCTCAAGAAATCTATCAGTTCACATGCAGAATCAATCTCAGCTTGATGAACGGTTTTAGATTGAGCTATCATAGTTGCAGCATTGATCTTTGCACGGTAAGGACCTGCAATGAGTTCAGCCGCTTTCAAGAATATACCAGCACGTTGCTCCCAAGTAAGGTTAGCCCATTTTTCACGAGCCTTTAAAGCCGTATCGATAGCTTCTTGAACATTTGATTTTTCTGCAAGATGATATGTGCCCACTATATGTTGATGATCATGAGGTGCAGACATGGTTTTTGTATTTCCTGTCTTAACATCTTTTCCATTTATGTATAATGGAACCTCAATTTTACTGTTCCACATCTCATTGTAAGCCTCTAAAACAGCCGCTCTCTCAGGACTGCCTGGAGCATACGATTTTACAGGTTCATTAACTGCTATTGGTACATTGAAAAATCCTTTTCCCATCTTAAATTTGATTTAAATAGTGTGTATTGTTTTGAAGTTGCAAAGTTACGGTTTTTTAACGACTAATGTTTTTGTTGAAGTATTAAATGGACGTTAAAAATATTGCTTATTTTTTGTAAGTTGCTACATCAAAAATGAATATGAACGACGGTATTATTCTAACCCTTGCTTATCCAGAAACCATTGTCTCCCATGCTGAGGAATGGTACTCTCCATTATTGAAGTATGTCTCGATTGGAAACAAAAATTACGTTCGAGCTGGTCATGCTGCACTTATCTTAATTGACAAAGCCACAGGCGTTTTGGAATATCATGATTTTGGACGCTACATTACCGCATCACCTTATGGTCGCGTGAGAGGAAAGGAAACCGATTTTGAACTCAATTTTCCAATAAAGGCAACCATCCAGAATAATAAAATTACCAATACAAAAGACATTCTGAAATATTTTGCATCCATACCAGAATTAACCCATGGCGATGGCAAATTGTATGCTTCGGTATGTAACGCTATTGATTACCAAAAGGCCAGATCGTTTATTGATGCTATGCAGCATAAAGGCTTGATTAGATATGCCGCATTTATTAAAGATGCTAGTAACTGTGCACGATTTGTAGCAGATACTCTCATTGCTTCTGTAACCGATGAAATGATTTTATCCCAACTCAAAAAATCAAAGTGGTTTACACCTAGTACAATTGGAAATGTGATCTTAGCTGATACTGAAAATGATGTTTATGTGGTTTCGGAAAACGGAAACATTTCAGAATTTAAGTCGAATATAAAAAGAGAAAACAGAAAATATTTCTTAGATCGACTCAAGCATCACGAATCTGATTGGTCAGGTAAATTGGAACCTAAACACAATTCAGAAAAGAGCGACCATGCTCAATGGCTTGGAGGTATTGCCGCTGGCGCTTGGTTTGAAATCCATGATATTGGCAGCACGATTCAGTATAGGTTTAGACGGATTTCCCCTTATGGAGACATCAATTGCGATGGCATCTATCAAATCAACATGGAAGGATTCGACTTGAACAGCGACCATAACTTTATTCATTACTCTAATTGCCGATTTTTTCAAATACGGCAAGGAGAAATGACCTATCGTTTTGATTATATCAAAAATTTTAATGATTAATTAAGAGCAAATGGCGCACTTAACTTAAAGGAAGGAATCGCTACTTTAAATTTATTGGTATTGGTAAAATTCACCATGTTATAATGACCTTGCATAGCACCGAAAGGAGAGGTCAACAAACAACCTGAATTATAGGTATGGGATTCTCCAGGCTTAATCACGGGTTTTTTCCCAATAACACCTTCGCCTTCAACAATATCAACATTGTTTAAGGCATCTAAAATTTTCCAATATCTTGAATTAAGCTGAACAGAATCTTTACTCTGGTTTTCAATAGTTACCTTGTACCCAAATGCAAAATGCACTTTGTAATTTTTGTAAAATGTGCCTTCGAAAGTCGTTTCTACAGAAATTTTAATCCCACATGTAACCTGTTGTACCATTTTCAGTAAAAATTAAGTTTGTAAAAATAGCTAATTTCAGCTTAAATTCAGCTATTTTCTAAAATTAAGCAAATTTTTAACAAGAAAACCGATAAAATACCATTCTGTTAAAAACTTTCTTCAGCAACAAATGCTTCCAAGGTTTTAAAAAAGGTCAAGATATCGTCTTTTTTCAATTGTGAATTTACGGTTACCAATCGAATGAACGTATCCGCTCTAAAAGTCCCATAACCTACCATTAATTCAGAATGCTCATAAAGTTTGGTACATAGTTTTTTTGCAGAAATCCCTTTGTAATTGAAACAAACGGAAATCGAATCATCAAAACTGTACAACTGATAGTCCTTATTATTTTTAATGTAATCGCGAGCAACATCAGCTAAATAAAATTGATGATCTACAATTTGTTCTAGCCCTTTGCTTCCGACCGACTTCCATAGGGTCCATAATTTTAAGGCATCATTTCGTCTACCACACTGTAGAGAGGTTTTTCCTAAGTTGTAAGCATCATCATCGGTTTGATACAAATAATCTGCATCATTGGAAAGGGATTGGTACAAATACCTTTTATCCTTTACAACAATAATTGAACAACCTAAAGGCGTTCCCAACATCTTATGGGCATTGAAACTAAAGGAGTCTGTGTTTTTAATTCCATTGACAAGATGCTTATACCGTTTACTGAATATCACCGAACCACAATAAGCACCATCCAGATGCAACCATAAATTGTGTGCCTTACACACTTTACTGATATCGCTAACATTATCAAAAGCACCTAAAACCGTTGTTCCTGCTGTGGCATTGACAAAAAAGGGATGATATCCTTCATTTAAATCTTTCTGGATTTGACTAGCCAAGACCTCTACTTCCATTTCCCCTTTAGCATTGGTTTCAATAGATCGCACCTGATCTCTTCCAATACCAACAAAAGAGGCATTTTTGGCAATGGAATAATGTGAGGTATCTGACGTATATGCAATGAGCTTTTTGTTCATGCCTGTATTTCTAATTGAGGCATCAAAAGCATCTCTAGCCATTAACATCGCCATATAATTACACATAGAACCTCCAGGCGCAATCGTTCCATCACTCTCTTTAGGATAACCAATAAACCCACATACATTATTCAATATTGCCTTTTCAATTCCAACTTGAACACCTGCCACCTTATAGGTATACATACTATTATTTAGTAAAACCGCCAATAAATCACCTAATGCTGCTCTAGAAATTCGACCTCCAAACAATTGATTAAAAAATGACTTGGAAGCTGTCTTAGGCGTACGCTTTACGATATCTTTTAAAATAGATTTAAATTCATCATCTACAGTAGGCTCTTCTCCTAATTCAATATTGATGCTTTCAAATAGCGCATGGGCTTCTATAGGAGTTGCGACAGGATGTTCAGACTCTTCCAATAACAATAACTCAGTAAGCTCATTAAACAATTCAAGATCGTTTTTCATACAATGCTGATATTTAAATTTTTGGTGTTCAGTAAAATTATCCCTATTTTCTCGACTACTAAAATATACCTTTATAATTCCAAAACATTGAAGTCTATAAAATTTATTCGAGAATTAATTCAAACCTTGTCTGAGTCGGAAAAATCAAACTATGATTACATTCTCAATTCGTTTGATTTCAATTCGATAAATTTCAAACCTTTTGAAAGTTGGTCTGATAAAAAATATACAAGAAATTGTATTTATAGAGATGAACGGTTTGAATTGCTTCTTCTTTGCTGGCAAGAAGGACAGCAAACCTCAATTCACGGACATGATGGAGAAGATTGTTGGGTATTCCTTCTTGAAGGGAAAATGCAAGAAATGTTCTACGCCATGGATGACCAAGGAAATGTATTTGAAACTAATTCCCAGACGATAACACCTGGTGAGAAAACTTTTATGAATGACCAAATTGGGTTTCATCGGTTAGCTAACACCAACAATGGCAAGACCATTAGCCTACATTTGTATGCAAAACCGATTGAAAACTGTTCCTTTTATGACGAACATTCCAATGAATTTGTAAGGAAAAAACTCCAATACGATACCGTTCAGGAAGATTTACTGATGACTAGCGTGGATTAATTTGAGATATTTACTGATGTTGCTTCACCAAAACCAATAAGTTCATCATATCTTGCTCCAAGATCGCGATAATACACCAACACTTTATAGTTGTTTTCAGTTTGCCAATAATTCCCACTTATTCTGCCTTCATCTAATTTACCATCAGGATTTAGAACCACATATTTATAGTTATAAAATCCTTGCTTTAATTTAAAAGCAGCCTCATATCGCTTTTTAATCCTGTTGTAAACCATACGATTCATATCTTCTAGAGCATAGTTATTAAAATTACCATAAATGTAAATTTTACTGCCATCGGTTAGCTCAGGATAAGCCAAAGCAAAATGTGTCATGGTGTAATCGGCTTCAATATTGACGTCTTCAACATTAAGAGCTGTAACCAAAAAATTACCATTGATATCCGGATTATACGTATATGGCTGACTTGCTCTTTCAAAATTTACAAATAAATAGTTATGATAAATATCTTTCAAATCAATAAACTGAACACCAACATTTGCTGCCCTTACGTCCTTATTCTCAAAAAACCTGAACTCATTCCCAGCCCAAAACGCAGTTTCATCAGTATATCTATAGACTAATTGTTGCCCTAAAGTATACTGAGGTTTGACTTCTTTAATAGCTGTCCGCAAGTTGTTGTTCTGAATAATAAGGGTATTGATAGTTTGAAGAGGATTGTTCACATTGACGCCTCCAGTATTAATTCTGATATCAACATTTTGTTTTCCTGCAATGTACCTTACATCTCGTGATCTTTTAATTTCTACTCCAACGCCTAGCTTTTGTTCGTAAATCATAAATTTTCGCGTAAAGACCAATTCCCTATCATCATTGTAAATAGAAATCAGATAATTTCCACTTTTAGTAAGTGCTCTTGTTTGCTGATTTGGAATCTGTAATCTGTAATGCGAATACAACTGGTAAGCATTATACGAGTTTGAGTAATCAACTATTCTATAATCATCAAACCCAATCATATATTCCATTTTAACGAGATTGGATTTGGTCCAATCGTAATTATAATGCTCAATGGTGTAATAAAAATCGGGTTCTGTAGTTACCAAGGCATCAAATTCCAACAAAAAAGGCTCATTCAGTTGCAATATTGGGAGTTCACCTTGTTGTGTATTGGCGCTCTTAAAAGTTATGGTTTTGATATAATTTGGCGGATTGAGTTCTTCAACCTGTGAAAACAAAAGTATCGGAAAACAAAAAACAAGTATAATGGTTAGGGCTCTTATTTGCATTAGATATGATTTTGATGTAAAGATAATCAAAATCCATACCTTTTTGAATTGAACAAAGCAAGAGTTCGCTAACGCCCTTTAAAGGCACTTAAAACAATTGCGGTTGCAGTTGCTACATTCAAACTTTCAGTAGCTTTGAGATTTCCAAATCTTGGAATACCAATCCTTACATCAACAAGTGCTTCAATTGAGGGTGAAATTCCATTCGCCTCGTTTCCCATAATGATGAGCCCTTCAGAAGGTAATTTCGTTTTGTAAATAGAGGCACCATCCATAAAGGTCCCATAACTTGGTAAAGTAGAATTTTCAATATATTCTTCAATATCAAGATAATTGATTTGAACTCGAGTCAAAGATCCCATGGTAGCTTGAACAACTTTCGGGTTATAGCAATCAACCGTTTCCTGGCTACAAATCAATTGAGAAATGCCAAACCAATCACATAATCTAATGATTGTTCCTAGATTTCCTGGATCTCTTACATCATCCAGGACTAAAATCAACCCTTTATTTACTAGAGGTTTTGGATCAGGCATTTTGAATAAAGCGATGGCAGTATTTGGTGATTTCAAGTTACTGATACGTAATAAATCCTTATCTGAAATCAACTCGCATTCAGCTTCAAAAATGTCTTGTGTCGTAAACAATTGCTGCAACTCAAAATGGGAATCTAAAAATTCATTAATGCCTTTGATGCCTTCTACAACAAACAATTTAGCTTTAAGCCTGTTCTTTTTTTGACTCAAGCTTTTAATTAATTTTATCTCGTTCTTTGTTATACCCAAAATGTCGTTACTTTTGTTAATGCCATTGCAGTTTACAAAGTAATACTTTTTTGGTCTATTTTTTGTTATGCTAATGCACATTAAACCATTACAATTGTTTGAGCTCGTATTTCTTATAGATTTCTGTTGAAAAAAAACCTGACATACATAGTATATTTTTGTGCGATTATTGCATTTACAACCTCTTGTAACGTCATGAAGAATGTTGGCGATAATCAACATTTACTTACAGAGACCGAAGTTATCGTTGATGATAAGAAAGATAATTCAGAAACAGTCGACAACCTTATTTACCAGAAAGAGAATGGCAAATTATTAGGGATTCCTTTACGATTGCACATATACAACATTGCCAGGCCTAACATTGACTCCATCTTAGATGCCAAATACCGAAATCCTGAAAACCCAAAACCAGGACTAAAAAAACTGTTGTCCCTAAAACAATATGAAGCGCTGATTAAGTCGAAAAAGAAAATCAATAATTGGTGGCGAAATACTGGTGAGGCTCCAGTAATTTATAATGAGACCAAAACCGAAAAAACAGCAACCGCTTTAAAGAAGTATTTTTTCAGTAAGGGTTGGTTTGATGTTGAAACAGACTATGAAACCCAAAAAGATAGCAACCAAAGAGCCACTGTAACTTACAAGGTAAATCGAGGCGATCCATATTTTTTGGACTCTATTGCTTCAAGGATAGCAACTCCATTAATCGATTCAATGTACAATTCAAAGCTGAAGCACAATTCTTTAATCAAAATAGGGCAACAATTTGACACGGAAAATTTCACAAGGGAACGTAATCGGCTTACTACAGAACTCAGAAACTCTGGCCTTTTTCATTTTCAACAGGATTACATAAGTTTTGATATTGACACCATTTTACCTAATAACAAGGTCAATGCAGAATTGGTCATTAAAAATAGAGCCATTCGTACCGAAGATTCAATTATTAGGCAGCCCTTTAAAGTTTATAAAATAAAAGAGGTTAATATTTTTACTGATAATAAATATGAAAACAGAAATCTATCCATTAGTGACTCTGTAAAATATGGCGATTACAACCTTTACAGCTACAATAAGCTAAAATACAGACCCAAAGCTTTAACAGATGCTATT
Source organism: Psychroserpens sp. XS_ASV72 (assembly GCF_041224425.1). Lineage (NCBI taxonomy): Bacteria > Pseudomonadati > Bacteroidota > Flavobacteriia > Flavobacteriales > Flavobacteriaceae > Psychroserpens > Psychroserpens sp. XS_ASV72. Next base: position 76,470 of record NZ_JBGFGL010000070.1, read on the forward strand.
TTCATCAGTAAAGGAAAAGTATTTAGGGATATTGACAGAACTCGAACCTATAGATATTTAAGTGAATTAAAAGCTTTTAATTACCCAAACATTATTTATCAGGAAAATGAGGAAGACTCGACATTAATAGCAAACATTTACCTCTCACCTAAAAAGAAATACGATTTAGGTTTTGATTTTGATGTAACCCAAAGTAATATCCAAACCGTTGGTTTTTCAATAAGTACAGGACTGGTTATTCGAAACATTTTTAGAGGTGCCGAAACACTTGAGATTTCTGGACTAGGTTCTATTGGTGCTTCAAGAGATGCCTCTGATTCTAATGATCAATTTTTTGACATTACCGAGTTTGGCGGAAACTTGCGTTTGAATATTCCAAGACTGTTTTTGCCATTCAATACTGAGAAAATCATTCCTAAATACATGTCTCCAAGCACTCGATTGACCGTTGGAGCTACTAGTCAGCGAAACATTGGTCTTGACAAACAAACCCTTACTGGAGCCATCAATTACAATTGGTATCCTTCTAAAACAGTGACTAACGATGTTGATTTGTTGAACATTCAATTTGTTAGGAACTTAAATACAGATAATTATTTTGGAGTTTATCAAAATTCATATGATCGACTCAATCAGATTGCCCAAGACATAAACTATACGAACAACAATAATGATCTCTCCATTCCTGATGGAGCCGATACTTTTATTCAAGATGTTCTGAACAACAATACAACCTTGACACCTACCAATGAAAGCTATCAAGACGTTAGCAATATCGCACAGCGAAAGGATCGTTTAACAGAAAACAACCTTATCCTGTCCTCCAGTTTTAATTATGTGAAAGATCGAAGAGAGAGCTTATTTGACAATGACTTTTCCATTTTAAGATTTCGAGTTGAAACTGCTGGAAATCTATTGAGCAATCTTTCAAAAGTTTTCGACCTAAACAAAAATAGTAACGGAAAGTATGAAGTTTTCAATGTGCCATTTTCACAGTTTATCAAAACGGAATTTGATTACGTAAAGCACTGGGATTTAGGAAAGAAAAAAGTGTTTGCCATAAGAAGCTATTTCGGAATCGCTATTCCTTATGGGAATTCTGACAACATCCCTTTTGCAGAAAGTTTTTTTGGTGGAGGACCTAACGATATTAGAGCATGGACAGCCTATAATCTAGGACCTGGAAGTTCGATTTCAACCAATGAATTCAATGAAGCTAATATGAAAATCACTCTTAGTGCCGAACAACGCTTCAATCTTGTGGGTAGATTCAATGGTGCCATTTTTGTAGATGCAGGAAACATTTGGAACGTTTTAGATGACGTTGAGGATGAGCAGGCTGTTTTTAGCGGATTTGATTCCCTTAAGAATATTGCTGTTGGTTCAGGCTTTGGCTTGCGTTATGATTTTAGCTTCTTCGTTCTAAGACTGGATTTGGGCTTTAAAACTTACGACCCTTCCCGTTCTTTAGGAAACAGATGGTTTAAGGATTACAACTTCAGTAATGCGGTTTATAATATTGGAATAAATTATCCTTTCTAGTCATTTCAACAATAACGTTATCGTAATTTATTGCGTCACATAAGGAAGAATTAACTCCGTATTTATTCAAAAATTATGTATTTTTGATAACTTAATTTTCAACTAAAAAAACAAAAAATGAGTCATAATATCAAAGGCGGAGTTGCTACTGGAAAAGAAGTACAGGAAATTTTCAAACTTGCTAAAGAAAAAGGGTTTGCCTTACCAGCAGTTAATGTGATTGGGTCAAATTCCATAAATGGTGTATTGGAAACAGCAAAAACTCTTAATGCGCCTGTTATCATTCAATTTTCTAATGGTGGCGCTCAATTTAACGCTGGAAAAGGGTTGAGTAATGAAGACCAAAAAGCAGCTATAGCAGGCTCTATTGCAGGTGCCCAACACGTACATCTTATGGCAGAAGCTTACGATGTTCCTGTGATTCTTCATACGGATCACTGTGCCAAAAAATTGTTGCCTTGGATTGATGGACTTTTAGATGCCAGTGAAGCTCATTTCGAAAAAACAGGAAAACCTCTTTACAGTTCGCACATGATTGATTTATCGGAAGAACCTTTAGAAGAGAATATAGAAATCTGTAAAACCTATCTAGAGCGCATGAAGAAGATGGGCATGACTCTTGAAATCGAATTAGGTATTACAGGTGGTGAAGAAGATGGTGTTGACAATACAGATGTTGACGATTCCAAACTTTACACACAACCCGAAGAAGTTGCTTATGCTTATGAAGAACTGAGCAAAATAAGTGATCAATTCACGATTGCAGCTGCTTTTGGAAATGTACACGGTGTTTACAAACCAGGTAATGTAAAGCTAACTCCAAAAATTCTTAAAAACTCTCAAGAGTTTCTTTCAAAAAAACACAACCTTCCGCACAATCATATAGATTTTGTTTTTCATGGCGGATCTGGTTCCACAGTTGAAGAAATTAGAGAAGCTATTGGTTACGGTGTGATCAAAATGAATATTGATACAGATATGCAATATGCTTTTATGTCTGGCGTAAGAGATTATATGGGTGAAAAAGAAGCATACCTAAAATCACAAATAGGTAATCCTGAGGGAGATGACGTTCCAAATAAAAAATATTACGATCCACGTGTTTGGCTTCGTAAAGGTGAAAATGCATTTGTTGAGCGTCTAAAAAAAGCATTTGAAGACCTTAATAATGTAAATACTTTATAAATTTGCATCGCTAACTAATTAACAAATCTTATTTAAATGGCTTGGTTTAAGAGAAAAGATAAAGGTATCCAAACTTCTACCGAAGAGAAAAAAGACACGCCCAAAGGGTTGTGGTATAAATCTCCAACTGGAAAAATTGTCGATACCAAAGAACTTGAACAAAACTACTATGTAAGCCCTGAAGATGGTTATCATGTAAGAATTGGAAGTAAAGAATACTTTGAAATTCTATTTGATGATAATAAGTTCAAAGAATTAGATGCTGAACTTACTTCAAAAGATCCATTAAAGTTTGTAGACACCAAAAAATATCCAGATCGTTTAAAAGCAGCTCAAGAAAAAACCAAATTAAAGGATGCCGTTAGAACGGCTGTTGGAAAATCTAAAGGTGAAGACTTGGTGATTGCTTGTATGGACTTCAGTTTTATTGGTGGCTCTATGGGAAGTGTTGTTGGAGAAAAAATCGCTCGTGCCGCAGATCATGCTTTAAAAAAGAAAATTCCGTTCATGATCATCTCCAAATCTGGTGGTGCACGTATGATGGAAGCTGCTTTGTCACTTATGCAATTGGCTAAAACTTCTGTAAAATTAGCACAATTGGCTGAAGCTAAAATTCCTTATATTTCTTTGTGTACAGATCCTACTACAGGTGGAACTACTGCATCTTTTGCCATGTTGGGAGATATCAACATTAGCGAGCCAGGCGCCTTGATAGGATTTGCTGGTCCACGTGTCGTAAGAGATACCACAGGACAGGAATTACCTGAAGGTTTTCAAACCTCAGAGTTTTTACTAGAACACGGATTTTTAGATTTCATCACACATCGTAAAGATCTAAAAGACAAAGTCAATCTTTACATTGATTTGATAAAGAATCAACCTTTAAGACCTTAAAAAAAGACCTCATAGAGGTCTTTTTTATTGTAAGTAAAATTAATTGTCTAAATTCGTAAAGAACAAAAAATCAAACCCTTGAAACATGAAACAACAATTACTATTCATTTTTTTACTAGCCTCATCTTTGTCTTTTGCTCAAGCTCCTATTGCTCAATTTGCAAATGCTTCTGAAAAGGATTATGCTATTATTGATTCATCAACACTACTTGATGAAAGTACTTCTGGCGCAGCCGTAACATGGAACTACATGTCATTATCTCCTGTAGGAATTAATACAGATACAAACGTTGCACCAACACCAGCAGAGCAATCAGATTACCCTGGAACAACCGAAGTTTTAGTCGTCACTACTAATGCGATGCCTCCAACTGAAAGTCGGTTGTTTATCAGAAATCAAGCTGGAGAGATTTCAATCACTGGTGCCACTCAAGAGGCTTTAACCTTGAATTTATCAAACAATGCTACATTAGGAACGTTCCCATTAAGTTATAGTTTTTCAAATTCCGATACTGTAAGTGGTACGTTTGCTGGTTCTGTTGATGGTACTAATGTAAATGGTACGTTTACCGGAAGCTTCAATACTGAAGTTGATGGATATGGCACACTTAACCTTAATGATTTTGGTTTAGGAGCTTATAGCGGAAGTGTCACTAGGTTAAAAACAGTATTAGATATCTCATTGACCGTTGCTGGAATTTTTGATATCGGAACCGTTACCCAAACAGCTTATTACTACTATGATGACAGTGATGGAAATTTGGTATTTAGAACCTCAACAAATGCTTTTGATATTGACTTCTTAGGAAATGTTTTCAACGAGACCTTAGCGCTTTATGAAGCATTGGATAGAAGTACCTTAAGTTTGGCCAATACTACATTGGAATCAGATTTGAAACTTTTTCCAAATCCAGTATCATCTCAACTAAACATAAAAATAGCTAACGATAACAATATTAGTGCAATTGCTGTGTATGACATGAATGGAAGAAGAATATTGGATGCTAAAAATGTGAGTTCTAGCATAGACGTATCTCAATTAAATTCTGGATTATACACTATAAAGATTCAAACTGATACTGCTGTGATATCCAAAAGATTTATCAAAAGATAACCATCTTAATCAAAAAAAACCGAGTAAAATTGCTCGGTTTTTTTTATCCCTAAACTAAAAGACACAACTAATTGAGGACTATATCAATTACATTTCCATTATTAAATGTGAACGTTGCATTGCTATCGCAATCTCCTGAACCATAATCAAATGTTCCTCCAAAATTTGTTCGTTGCACATCTACCGTTCCACTTACAAAATAACTGCAAGTTACTTCTCTTCGTAATGGTGTCAATACCTCATAGCTATGTTCATTACCGTTAACAAAGGTCGTTGTCCAGTTTCCAGTAACCTCAAACACATTATCGCTAAACACACCACTGCCAAAACCTTCAACCCATTCTCTTATCTTAAGTCCTTCTCTACTCGCTTGTAATCCGTTTGGCCATATCACGGTTAAATCCAATTGATGTGTATATTGTGGATTACCATTATCGTTAGATAATTCCCTAAGAATGGTTCTACTTCCTATAACTTGCTTAGCATCAAAATAAAAATCAACTAAATTGTAGGAAATCAAAATCTCTTGAGCATTTATATCTCTTGTATAAGAAAACACAATCTGTCCTCTTAAAAGATGCTGATTAACCACACAACCATCAGTACCAAAATCTAAAGTAACTTCTCTAAAGCCTTGTTGTGCAACTACCGTTACTGTAACACATGGTGGCAGAAATGACGATGCACTACTAGTAGTTCTGTCCAAATTTGTATTTTCTTCAACCTCATAAGCATCAATAATGATATCACTTAATTGCTCACTAACGGCATCAACCTCTGCTGCACGTCTAAGTTCATTCACATCAGAAGTTTGTGTGTCAGTTTCATTGTTGTCTTCTTTGCTACAGCTTGTAAAAGCAAATGCCACTATACCCAATACAAATAAATAGCGACTTAATTTTTTTTGTTTCATGATTACCTTTTCTTTAATAGTTAATATGATGTTAAGACCAAAAGAGTTTTAAAAGGTTTAATTGTGTAAAAACATTTTTCCTAAAACTTGTAAATCATTAAAAATTACTATATTTGCCGCTTGAAAGAACGACTTTCAATATACATAACAATCATTTACAATAATATTAGCATGTATTTAGATTCAAAAGAAAAAGAAGCCATCTTTAAAAAATATGGCAAAAATGAAAAAGACACTGGTTCTGCTGAAGGACAAATTGCTTTGTTCACTCACAGAATTAACCACCTTACTGAGCATTTAAAAAAGAATCGTAAAGATTTTAATTCAGAGCGTTCCCTAGTAAAAATGGTTGGTAAACGTCGTGCTTTACTTGATTACCTAACAAAGAAAGATATCATGAGATATCGTGCTATTGTTAAAGAATTAGGATTAAGAAAATAATATTAAAGAGGCTTCTTAGCCTCTTTTTTGTTTTATATACAACTCAAGCAAAAGAGTATAATTTTGTAAAAAAATAGCATAAACATCCCATTATGGATTTGGGATAACTAGTTTTTCATTGGTCTGGACTTCACGTCCCACAACAACAACTACAACAACACAACGACCATTGTTTAACAAGGCTCTTATTCGTATGAAATAAAAGCCAGAATACAAATTATATGATTCCAAAAACATTTAAAGAGGTCATTGACCTTGGTGACGGTAGAGAGATCTCTATTGAAACTGGAAAATTAGCAAAACAAGCACACGGAAGTGTTGTTGTTCAATCAGGAAAATGTATGCTACTCTGTACTGTGGTTTCAAATTACCATGCTGCAGATGTTGATTTTTTGCCACTTACGGTAGATTATAGAGAAAAATTTGCCGCTGCAGGTCGTTATCCTGGAGGTTTCTTCAAAAGAGAAGCCAGACCTAGTGATGGAGAAGTATTGACTATGCGATTGGTCGATCGTGTATTGCGACCGTTATTCCCTAAAGATTATCATTCTGAAACTCAGGTGATGATCCAATTAATGTCGCATGATGACGACGTTATGCCAGATGCTATGGCAGGTTTAGCCGCTTCAGCAGCAATTCAACTATCTGACATTCCTTTTGAAACGCCAATCTCTGAAGTAAGAGTTGGACGTGTCAATGGCGAACTTATCATCAATCCAACACAAGCACAATTACTAGAATCTGACATCGACATGATGATTGGTGCCTCAGCTGATTCTGTAATGATGGTTGAAGGTGAGATGAAAGAAATTTCAGAAGAGGAAATGACTGAAGCCATCAAGTTTGCTCATGAAGCTATCAAAGTACAATGTGATGCCCAAGTGAAGTTGGCTGAAGCTTTCGGAAAGAAAGAAACCCGAGAGTACGAACCTGAAACTGAAGATGAGGATTTATCTAAAAAAATTCACGACATGGTGTATGATAAAACATACGCTATTGCCAAAGCAGGTTCCTCAAAACAAGAAAGAGGTGCTGCCTTTAGCGACATCAAGGAAGAGGTCTTTGAATCTTTTTCTGAAGAAGAACAAGATGCATTAGGAAAGCTTATTCATAAATATGTAGCCAAAGCCCAAAAGGAAGCCATCAGAAACCTAACACTTGAGGAAGGTTTACGATTAGATGGCCGTAAAACGGATGAGATCAGACCGATTTGGTGTGAGGTGAATTATTTACCGTCTACACATGGTTCTGCAATCTTTACACGTGGTGAAACGCAAGCCTTAGCTACGGTTACACTAGGAACTTCTAGAGAAGCCAATGTTATCGATATGCCATCTTTTGAAGGTGAAGAGCGTTTTTACTTACATTACAACTTCCCTCCTTTTTCAACGGGTGAAGCAAGACCAATTCGTGGAACGTCTAGACGTGAGGTTGGACATGGTAACCTAGCACAACGTGCTTTAAAAGGCATGGTTCCAGAGGATTGCCCTTATACTGTTCGTGTGGTTTCGGAGGTTTTAGAATCTAACGGATCGTCTTCTATGGCAACAGTTTGTTCTGGAACAATGGCATTAATGGATGCTGGTGTTCAAATGAAAAAGCCTGTTTCGGGAATTGCTATGGGATTGATCTCTGACGCAAATACTGGAAAATATGCTGTACTTTCTGATATCTTAGGTGATGAAGATCACTTAGGTGATATGGACTTTAAAGTAACTGGTACTGAAGATGGTATTACCGCATGCCAAATGGATATCAAAATCAAGGGACTATCATATGAGGTTTTGGTCAAAGCCTTGAAGCAAGCTCGTGATGGACGTTTACACATTCTTGAGAAACTAACCGATACTATTGCAAGTCCTAATCCTGATGTGAAAGATCATGCTCCTAAAATGGTGACTAGACGTATTCCTAATGAGTTTATTGGAGCATTGATTGGTCCTGGCGGAAAAGTTATTCAGGAATTACAGAAAGAAACCAATACCACTATCGTTATCAATGAAGATCCTGTAACTGAAGAAGGTATTGTTGAAATTTTAGGTGTTGGCCCTGAAGGTATTGCTGCCGTTGAAGCTAAAATAGATGCTTTAATGTTCAAACCTGAAGTAGGAAGTGTTTATGAAGTTAAGGTTATTAAGATGTTAGATTTTGGAGCTGTAGTTGAATACACTGAAGCTCCAGGAAATGAAGTCTTATTACACGTAAGTGAATTGGCTTGGGAACGCACTGAAAATGTTTCTGACGTAGTTAATATGGGAGATGTTTTTGATGTGAAATACTTCGGAATCGATGCTAGAACCAAAAAGGATAAAGTATCCCGTAAGGCACTTTTGCCTAAGCCAGAAGGTTGGCAAGACAGACCTAAACGCGACAACAACAATAATCGTGGACGTGATAATAAAGGTAGAGATAATCGCAATCGTGATAATAGACGCGATGATCGCAAACCAAAAAACGATAACTAAGATCAAATTGTTTTCAAAAAGCCCATCTAAATTAGATGGGCTTTTTTATTTGTTCTATATATTTCAAATTAATCATCATTTACAATCCCATGGCACTGTTTTTGATACTATGCTCGCAAGCTATTAACATCAAAAAATCAATCGACCTAATGAGACATCTTTACACTTTTCTATCTTTTTCCTTATCGCTCTTGCTTATCACTTCGTGTGCCTATGATAAGGATGATAATCTTAGCCTTAACAATAATCCAAATCCAGAAGCTACAGAAATAATTGCTGCAGATTCAGACTTATTTAAAAATCTGAAAGACATAACCACAGACGAAACGAGACCAGATCAAAGCATTGTTTGTATCGATTTTTATTACCCATTAACCATATTTGTCTTTAACAATAATTTAGATTATGTATCCACCAATTCAATTCCTAATGATGCCGAATTCAGCAATCTTTTGGAAAGTCTTGATGAGTCGTATTCAATTAGTGTGAGTTTTCCTATTACCAGTACCTTAGCTACTGGAGAGGAATTCACGATTGAAAACAAAGAGGAACTTAAAGATGCTATCGATCTTTGTCTTAACGAAGAACTTATTGAGGAATGTTATCAGCTCATAGAAAACTGTGTTTGGAAAGTAGGTTACAGTTACAATTATGAAAATTCATTTCTTGGTGGCTTTTTTAATGGAACAAATGGCAATACTTCATTTCATTTTGAAGAATCGAACTTTGAAGGTTCTTGGACGGTTTTTACGATAGAAAACGAGTTGCATTTAAATATCAATTTAATTGATGACACTGGTACCGATGATGATTCCGAAATTCTAGATTTCTTTAATTATGATTGGAAAGTAACATATGTAGATGAAAACTCCTTACTGCTTAGAAGCGAAGAGCGTGAGCTAGTTTTAAACCAGCGTTGTGACCCAGAATTTAGTGTATGTACAGATTTTGTTTTTGAAGTCTGTGAAACCGAAATAGGCTCTGGCGTATCTGAATTTATCTTAAACGATTACACTGCTTGCATCTTTGATACCTTGGAATTGGAAAGCACTCTGGAATTAACCTATCACCTAACTGCGGAAGATGCCATTCTTGGTCTAAATGCATTGGATGGAGCAGAAATTTATGAAAACACTGATCCTGGGCAAACCATATATGTTCAAATTTATGATCAAGAAAATGAGACACAATATATTGTATTGATAACCCTCTCCTCTATAGCTTGCTAAATCAGATAGAGATTAACGTCATTGTATTTAAGTCCAATAGGTAAAAACTACTTGGACTTTTTTATTTCATTGACATCAACTCTATAAGGTGTTAAAATGCTGTTACCTTAATCCTAAATAAATATTAAAAAAAATCCAATGGCTCACATGTAACGTACTTCTTTTACAAATATCTCATGAAATTAATAAAGTAAGCACATGACAAAACAATTAAGGCCAATCAAAAAAATTAACACCATCCAAAAAAAAGCTATTAAAAACAGCTCCAATTTCATAAATGGAATCATCCACGGAAAAGGAAAAACTGAAAGTCCACACAATAGAATTATTCTTTTAAGCACCTTTCTAATCATTGGTTTAGGTTTGTACTTTTTTTATGTTTTTCACTCGGATTTCGAACAAATAAATGCCGATAGGAAGACGTCATTTATTGGACTGACATTTTTATATGCAGCTGTAGGACTTTTCATTTACAAAGCCTTTTTCTTTCTTTTTACAGCCTATCACTATTACAAATACAAACCCATAGAAGCTGTTTCTAATGACGAGCTTCCAACCTGTACTGTAATCGTTCCTGCTTATAATGAAAGTAAACAGGTTTACGACACTTTAATCAGCATTGCCAAAAGCGATTATCCAACAGAAAAATTACAGTTATTGGCCATTGATGATGGAAGCTTAGACGATACATGGAGATGGATGCAAAAGGCAAAATCTGAACTTGGTGAACGTCTTGACATATTCCAACAGGAAGAAAACAAAGGCAAAAGACATGCGCTTTACCGAGGATTTCATCTTGGAACTGGTGATATATTTATTACGATCGACAGTGATTCTATTGTGACAGAAAACACTATTAAAAATCTCGTAAGTCCATTTGTAATAGATGAAAACTGTGGAGCTGTTGCTGGTAATATTAGAGTCTTGAATAATACCAAGGAAATACTGCCAAAAATGCTAGATGTTAGTTTTGTCATGAGTTTTGAATTTGTACGTTCGGCAGAAAGTCATTTAAATTCTGTTTTATGTACACCAGGTGCTTTGGCTGCTTACAGAAGTTCTGCTGTACAGGCATGTTTACCTGAGTGGATCCATCAGACATTTATGGGACAACCATCTGATATTGGTGAAGACAGAGCCATGACCAATATGATACTAAAGCAAGGAAAGCATGTTTTATTCCAAAGAAATGCTGTTGCCTACACTAATGTCCCTGAAAAATATCCAGGCCTTTACAAGATGTTTATTCGTTGGGGAAGAAGCAATGTGAGAGAAAATATAGCCATGGCTAAATATGTATTTACAAATTTTAGGAAAGGAAGTAAATTGGGTAGCCGATTACTTTTTATAAGTCAGTTTTTAAGATTACTAATGAGTTATCCATTCGTAATCTTCATGCTGTTTTTTGTCCTTACACATCCGCTTTTATTTTTAGGGTCTACTTTATTAAGTATTCTCGTAATCTCATCATTTTCAGTCGTATTTTATTCATACCGTTATGAAATTAGTGAATCCATTTGGGCTTACACCTATAGCATCCTTTACACGTTTGCCTTATTTTGGATTACACCTTATGCTATCATAACAGCAAATAAAAGAGGTTGGCTTACAAGAGGATTAACCCAAAAGTAATTCCAGAACTATGATTAACCATGGAATTTCATCACAACAAACGTTAAATACCGTCTGGGTTTTGGATTTTCCATATATTTTGTTATATTATTAGCTATGATACAAGCGGACAAAGAAAAATATAAAGAAGTATTGAAAGATTCAGTTGAATACTTAGAGCAACATGGATTTGAGAACATTAAAGCCGATACGGAAGGTTATGAAACACCTAAATCCTTTATCAAAAAAGGAAGCAAAATAACCATCACACCTGATATTGTGGCTGAAAAGAATGGTGCACGTCACTATTTTGACATTAGTCTGAAAAGTGAAAAGCCTAAATTACTTAAGTCTAAGTGGTTATTTCTCAATACACTAAGTGCACTGAAATCACATCATTTTAAGTTAATTACTACACGTGGTCATTATAAATTCACCAACGAAATGTTGGACGATATTAATCTGACCAACAAAAAACTTATTAAAATTTAAAATAATTTTATTTTCCTGTAACATTTTATGCATTGGTTACGTATAACCCTTTGTACAAGAATAACCCAAATAAAAAAGCATCAAATTAAATGAGACAACTTAAAATTACGAAGCAGGTTACCAATAGAGAAACTGCTTCGTTGGATAAATACTTGCAGGAAATAGGCAAGGTTGATTTGATCACAGCCGATGAAGAAGTTGAATTGGCTCAACGAATTAAAGCAGGTGACCAAGTTGCATTAGAAAAACTAACAAAAGCAAACTTGCGTTTTGTTGTTTCTGTTGCTAAACAATATCAGAATCAAGGTTTAACGTTACCAGATTTAATAAACGAAGGAAACTTAGGTTTAATCAAAGCAGCTCAACGTTTTGATGAAACACGTGGATTTAAATTTATTTCCTATGCCGTTTGGTGGATTCGTCAATCGATTCTTCAAGCTTTGGCTGAACAGTCTCGTATTGTTCGTTTACCTTTGAACAAAATTGGTTCAATCAACAAAATCAATAAAACCTTTGCATTCTTAGAGCAAAGTCATGAGCGTCCACCAAGTGCTGAGGAAATTGCTAAGGAATTAGATATGACGATCAATGACGTAAAAGAGTCTATGAAGAATTCTGGACGTCATGTATCGATGGATGCTCCATTAGTTGAAGGTGAAGACTCAAATCTTTATGATGTATTGCGAAGTGGTGAGTCTCCAAATCCTGATAAAGATTTATTGCACGAGTCATTAAGAACTGAGATTGAACGTGCTTTAGAGACCTTAACGCCTCGTGAAGCAGATGTCATTCGTTTGTACTTTGGTTTAGGAAATCAACACCCTATGACCTTGGAGGAAATTGGAGAAACGTTCGACTTAACACGTGAACGTGTACGTCAAATTAAGGAAAAAGCAATTAGACGTCTTAAACACACGTCTAGAAGTAAAATATTAAAGACTTATTTAGGTTAGTAATTTGTTGTAATTACGACCTAATAACAGTAACAAACAGTTACGCTCAAGCAATTGAGCATCTCATAACTGTTCGTTTTTTGATTGATGAAAGAACCCACGGCTGATTACCGTGGGTTTGTTTTTTTATTCTATTTTTGCAAAAAAACAAATCAATGTCTACAAAACTCATTGCACCTTCATTATTAGCTGCAGACTTTGCAAACCTCCAACGCGATATAGAAATGGTAAACCAAAGTGAAGCTGATTGGTTTCATATTGATATTATGGATGGTGTGTTTGTTCCAAACATTTCATATGGGATGACTGTTTTAAAGGCTATAACACAACACACCAAAAAACTTGTAGATGTGCATCTCATGATTGTAGATCCTGATCGTTATATTAAAACTTTTGCTGAATTGGGCAGCAATAATCTCACAGTACATTACGAAGCCTGTACACATCTTCATAGAACGATTCAAGCCATAAAAGCCGAAGGGATGAATGCAGGAGTAGCATTAAACCCACACACACCTATTCATCTACTGGAAGACATTATAAAGGACATTGATTTAATTTGCTTAATGAGTGTAAATCCCGGATTTGGAGGCCAAAGTTTTATTGAAAACACCTATTCAAAAATCAAACAACTTAAAGCACTCATAACCAAAAAGGGTGCTAAAACCAAAATTGAAATCGATGGTGGAGTAACCGATAAAAATGCTGTACAGCTTATAGAGGCTGGAGCAGATGTTCTCGTTGCTGGAAGCTATGTGTTCAAAAGTGAAAACCCACTTGAAACCATAAAAGGTTTGAAGGCTTTAGCCAATCAATAAGAAAAAAACCTTTTCTTAAGTTCTCTTTTTATTGGTTCCTGTATAACCATAGCCATAGCCATAGCCATAGTTATAACCGTAGCCATAAGATTTGCTAGCTCCTACACCATTGATAACATAAGCCATGTTCTTAAGTTTTCCTGTTTGATGTAGTTCTTGTGGGAACTCCATTACTTTTTTATCAGTAAAATTAGCTCTAGCAATATATACAGTCACATCAGCAAACTTAGAAATCAGCATGGTGTCTGTTACTAAGACTGTTGGAGCGGTATCAACAATAACATAATCATAAATCTCTTTAGCTTCATTGATCATGTCCTCAAAGCGACCATTTGTCAATAGACTTGTTGGGTTAGGAGGAATATTACCTGAAAGTAATATATGGTGATATTCATGCTTACTGAAACCAGTGATTAAGTTATCCTTCCAATGATATGTACCATCGTGTAAATAATCTGAAAGACCTGTCGTGTTCTTTTCGTATTTGGTATGTGTATGAATTTGAGGATTCCTTAAATCGGCTCCAATCAAAAGCACTTTTTTATTCATACTTGACAATGCCAATGATAAATTTATACTGATAAAAGTCTTTCCTTCTCCCTTAATAGTAGAGGTACAATATATAACCTTACCTTTATCTTCATCTTCAGTAATAGGCATAAGATAATTTACGTTAGAACTTAATATTCTAAAAGATTCAGCTAGAACGGTTCTATCATTTGGATCTTCGAAGAAGGCTTTCTCTTTTTTCCCAATATCAGGAATCTCAGCAATAATTGGAATTGAGTTGCTAATTTTAAGAATATCATCTTTTCCGTGAATTTTTGTATCCAACATAAAAATGATGTAAAGTATTCCAAAGGGAATTAGCAAGGCTGCTAAAATTGCAACAGCATAAGCGACTCTTTTCTTTGGTGATATCGGACTAGTAGTTGACAACGCATAGTCTACAACTTTTATAGAAGGTTCTGTAATTGCTAGATTAATTGCAGCTTCCTCACGTTTCTGTAACAGTAAAAGATATAGGCTTTCCTTAATCTTTTGTTGACGTTCAATTGCTCTTAATAGCTTTTCCTTTTCTGGAATTTGAGACACACTTCCAACAAAACGATTGTTTCTACTTCTAAATTGACGTTGCGAAACGGTAAGTTGCTGTTTGAAAGTATTCAAAGAACGTAGAATATTAACTCTTAAATCATTGATATTTGATTGCGCTAATTTTACGTTCGGATTGTTAACACCTCCACTATTAGTTAATTTTTCGACTTCAAGTACCGCTAAGTTATATTCACTAATAAGCGCATTGATGTTGTTGTTGTCAAGACCTATGTTTGCTGGTAATAATCCACCTTTAGAATTCGATTCTAGGGCTTCACTCAACATTTCCACAA
This sequence comes from Psychroserpens sp. XS_ASV72, assembly GCF_041224425.1. Classification (NCBI taxonomy): domain Bacteria; kingdom Pseudomonadati; phylum Bacteroidota; class Flavobacteriia; order Flavobacteriales; family Flavobacteriaceae; genus Psychroserpens; species Psychroserpens sp. XS_ASV72. Next base: position 91,518 of record NZ_JBGFGL010000070.1, read on the forward strand.
TAGCAATCTGACTTTCAACTTGAAAAAGATCTTCATCAGAACGAGATCGCAATTCTAAACCTAACTGCGCATCAGCTGTTAAATCCACTAAATTATTTCGCTGCTTGAATTCCTTTCGGTCAATCTCGATGGAATCCAATTCTTCAGCTAAAAAGATAAACCTATCATCAATAAATTCTAAAGTTCTTTGTGATACCAATTGTCGGTCTTTGATTCCATCCTTATTGAAAACATCTATCAACGTGTTTAAGATACGTTCTGAGAGAAGTTTACTTTCACCTTTCATAGATAAGTTCAACAAATCACTTTGCTCTCCAATAACCTCAGCAGTTATTTTTGATTTAAGTCTTAAGGCGGCATTGCTCAGAAAATCGAAATTGACCAAAAACCGCTTTCCAACACTTTTTTTGTAATTATAGGTAGAATCTAATCTAATTTCAAAAGGAAAATCGTGATCGACTGAAAAACTATCATGATTTGGTATACGAACCGATGTTTCGGTCTTCAGGTTTGTAACATCAAAATAATCATCTTCAACATCAATCGAATATGCCAACGGATTAGATATACTATCTTGAGAAATCAATTGCTCAAAATAAAATGGCAATTCAGCTATTCGAGCTGTTTGTATGGTTCCTTCTTCGAAGAATAAAGTATTCAATTTTTGCTGTCTTGCAACTTCTTCTAGAATTCGATATGATTTTAAGATTTCAATCTCATTTTCTAAGTTGATATTTGAACGCTTAAAAATAAATGCAGAAGTTGGCAGTTCCAATCCTTCAGACTCATCCAAAATTTTAATCTTGGCATAGGTTGCATAGATTCGAGGTGCATATCTAATATAGATATATGCACTTAATAGCGCCACAATTAAAGTCAGCACAAACCATGGCCAATATCTTAGGTATTTTCTAAATTCCTGTTTTAAGTCCGCTTTTTCGTCTTCAAAACTGGAAAACGTATTTAGGTTATTGCTCATGATTATCTAGTCAAAAGAATAATAGAAGTTAATACGATAGAACCAACACCCAATAAAGTAGGAATATTCGAAATATAACCTGCGCTGGTTACTTTTGGATTGTTTGGATTGACAATAATAACATCATTAGGTTTGATATAATAAAACTCAGAATTCATGAATTCTGTATTAGTAATATCAATATGAGTAATTTGTCGCACTCCATCAACATCTCTAGTTACAATAATGTCATCACGTTTTCCATTAATGGTTAAATCACCTGCATAACCCAAAGCTTGTAATATAGTTATATTTTGCTCTGTAAAGGTGAAAGTTCCTGGACTGGTCACTTCACCCAAAACAGTAACTTTAGCATTGACAATACGCACACGAACCTTAGGATCATTCAGATGTCCGCCTGACACCAGTTCTTCTTTTATCTTGTCTTCTGCTTCATCAATTTTTAGACTACCCACTTCAATTTTTCCAAGAACCGGAAAGCTGATTGTTCCTTCATTTGACACCAAATAACCTTTAAGCTGTAAGAGTTGCAGGTTAGCTAATTGAGAACTATTCTGTGGACCTTGATTATATGGTGCAGAGGCTTCAGGCACTAAGGTTTCAACATCAATTTTTAGAATATCATTAGGCTGTATGGTCGTCTCCTGGTAATTGATTTGAGCACTATTGTTTTCATTGGCATCTTGTAGGTATAGCACTTCCTTTTTTGTAGCACAAGAAGACACCACCAAAACCAATAAAAGTAACAAGTATTTTGAATTCATTATTTTAAGTGTGGTTTGAATCGACAAATATAATCTATTTAAGGAAATCACAAAGGAAAGTATATGATGAGAATATTAAACCTTGACACTTTTTCCTACTTTGCGAAATGCTTTTTTTACAGCAAACGGCAAACAGTAAAGCAATGAGCCAAAAACCAGCAACAATCCTATTTGGGTATTTAAGTTTAGGTGTAGTAGATTAAACGCTATTATGATAATAATTGCATTTATTAAAACAATTGCAAATGTAGTTTGTATATGCGAATATCCTGCCTGAACAAACCTATGGTGAATATGGTTTTTATCGGCTTTAAACGGACTCTTTTTCAAAATGACCACACGAATAAAAAAGATTCTCAAGGTATCCATCAAAGGAAAAAACAACATAGCAAACGCCAATGCTGGAGATGCGCTGAAAAACTGAGAATCAACATTGGTTTGAGATTGCGAAATGAAACTTACCGTAAAAAATGCAATTAAAAACCCTACAATCATCGAACCTGTATCTCCCATAAAAATTTTGTTTTTTGAAGAGAAATTCAATCTCAAGAAGGCAATTAAAGCACCCATTAGAGCCACAGAAATTGTCGCTAAGCTCAAAGCTCCAGACTGATAAAACAAAATGGTAAAAACAGCTCCTAGCATAAGAGCAATACTTCCGGCCAAACCATCAATACCGTCGATTAGATTATAGGCATTAATGATTAAAATATAAACAAATAACGTAAAACCGACTGATATCCAATAAGGCAATTCATCGATACCAAATATTTTTGAAAATCCTATAATTCGCGTATCTGTAAAGACAATCAATAACAACGCAGCCAACAACTGGCCAATAAATTTCTTTCGAGCAGATAAGACTGTTAAATCATCTTTTAAACCGAGAAAAAAGAGAATTGTAAGTCCACCCATGACAAGCAACAAGACTTTGGTATTCAACCAAGCTCCAATCAAAGTCATAACAACTACCAAACTCACAAATATGCCTATACCTCCTAAGGTAGGAATCTTATTGGAGTGCATGCTCCTACTATCAGGTTCATCCATAAGATGTTTTTCCTTAGCAACATATAAAATAGTTGGAAAAGTCTGAAAGGCAATTAGAAAAGCTAATGTAAAAGCGCAGACAAACCAGATAAAGGGATTGACTTCAGGATTAAAGTTTTCAAGTAATGTTTTAATCATAAGTATTAGATAAGGATATGATTAAATCATATGTAATTAAGATTAATAGCTTTGCAAGATACAAATTTATAATTAAGCATTGTAAATAATAAGGAAATAAGAGATGGTAACAGATAATTGTTGATCCATTAACCTTTAGATAACACGCCTTTTAGACTATCAACAATACGCAGCGCAGTTTTTCCATCCCACAATGGAATGTCCTGTCCTTTTTTCCATTGATTGGCAAATAATTTATCTAGAAACGGTTGGATATTTTTAGGGTTTGTACCTACCAATTCATTAGTACCTAAATCAATAGTCTCAGGACGTTCGGTATTATCTCGCAAGGTTAGGCATGGCACTCTCATAACAGAGGCTTCTTCGGTGATACCTCCAGAATCTGTTATAACGGCTTTAGCACGTTCTACCAAATAATTAAATTCTAAATAACTTAAAGGAGCTACAGTATGAAGTCTTGGATGCGAAATATTAAGTCGCTCTAAAATTTTGGCTGTTCTAGGATGCACTGGAAATACCAATGGCAAATCTTGAGTATGTGAAATGATTTCATCAATCATATCCTTCAATTGTGTTTCTTCATCTACATTAGCAGGTCTATGAAGTGTCATTACGATATAACTTCTTTTGGAAAGTCCGATCTCAAACCATATTGCAGGTTGCATAAAGTTTGGTCTTTGTTTAAGCAAAGTATCAATCATAGTATTTCCAACAAAAAATATCTGATTTTCATGAACGCCACTTTGCTTTAAATTTTTATTGGCCGTTTCAGATGTGGTAAAAAAGTAATTTGTGATACTATCGGTTACCAAACGGTTGATTTCTTCTGGCATGGTCCAATCATCAGAACGAATTCCGCCTTCAACATGAGCCACTTTTGTATGTAATTTTTGAGCTACCAATGCACAAGCCATGGTTGATGTCACATCTCCTACGACCAACACTAAATCTGCTGGATGATCCATCAAATCCTGTTCAAATGCCACCATAATATTTGCTGTTTGTTGGGCATGTGTGCCACCACTACACTCTAAGTTAACATGTGGCTCAGGAATTTCCAACTGTTCGAAAAAACTTCCAGACATGTTTTTATCATAGTGCTGACCTGTATGTACCAATCGGAAATCAATAGAAAATCCTTCATCCTTAGCATTTTGAATAGCATGGATGATAGGTGCTATCTTCATGAAATTTGGTCTAGCTCCAGCAATTATTGTGATGTTATACATATAAAATTCTTAAGTGATAATTAATAACGATTAAGGTGCAAATTAACAAAAAAACCTACTAAGTGGATTTGACGTTTAATTCTTGATGGCTGGTTGATTAACCTGTAAGCCCATTCTAGATTATTTTTCACCCACCATTTTGGAGCACGTTTGACATTACCTGTATACACGTCAAAACTACCTCCTAAACCTTGATAAACTGCTTGATGGGATTTTTGAAGTTTCTCCATTAACAATTCCTGTTTAGGTGAACCCATCGCAATAAAGACCACATCAGGTTTTTTGGCCTTTATATCCTCTATTAATTCTAATTCTTCTACTTCAGATTTGATGTAACCATTTCTGTAATTGCAAATCTGAATGTCCTGAAATTCTTTTTTAAGCTTTTGAATAGTGGCCTCGATAATTTCTTGTTTACCACCAACCAAATAAAATGATTTGGTTTTATGGTAACGTTCTACAATATCTAACCACAGCTCACAACCAGGTATCTTGACCACATTTTTAATTCCCTTTTTTTTAAGTGCCCAAACAGCTCCAATACCATCAGGATATCCCAAATTTCTGTTGATAAGTGAGCGACTTTCATCTGTGGCATGTAAGATTTTTTCTGCATTAACAGCCACTAATATCTTTTGATGATCAAAAGCATATTGCATCAATTCTTCTCTCGATGTTGGAGCAAAGGTAGTAACTCCATTTAAAGACTTAGCTTCCATAAGACTGTGATTTGTTCTCTAACAGAAAATGAGCCATTGCATTAAACATAAAGGCATTGCTCCAACGCATATAAGATATTTTGGAACTGATTCCTTTCTTTAACTGATAATAAAAATATCCCTTTTTGTCTTGCATATGATCTATCGTCCAATCCAAAACCTTAGACAACAACTCTTTATTTTCCTGAAATTTATTGAGTTTTGACAAAGTAACTATTACCTGTGCAGGACAATGGATATCTATTGGATAGGTTTTATTGTGGTAATATTTCGGCATTCCATTGGCTTCAAAAAAATGATCAATGTAATAATTAGTGCCCTTTTCAATACAATCTTGAAAACTTGAATCATTGGTATTATCTTGATAGGTCTGTATCGCATCTAAGTTAAAACCTGTATGAAAACTGTCTTTCCAAGATTGAATAGGTAATAAACCGTAAATCCACGAACCATCCTCTTCCTGCAATTCACAAGCGGCAATAATTGCTTTTTTAGCCAATGCGGCATGCGCTTCATTTTTTGTGTATTTGTAAGAATAGCTTAAGATTTTTGCACCTAGCAGTGAAGCGTTGATAACCGTATTATTTCCATCTTTTACACTGTAAGAAAAAATAATTCCATTGCCATGAGGTGTTCTTGACAAATCGTTTAGTACAAAGTCTGCAGCTGATAAGATTTCATTAAGAACAGCATTGTCCTTAGTGATGTTATAGCTTTCAATTAAAGCTTCAACACAAAAACAGGTAGCAACAACAGTTGGCGTAAATTTCGGAAACAAAAACAAGCGTCTGGCTTGCCAATCAAAATTATAACCCCAAGCAGAACCAGCATATCCTTTACTTCTCAAACTTAAAAGAAGATTGGTAATTTCCTTTATCTTTTGTAATAATTCAGCTTTAGTGCCAAAATCCTCATTGCCTTGTTCAGCCAATTGGTACAATCTACAATATCCTAAAAGAAATAAAGCAACTCCTTTGGGATTGTGTTCTTTCGGTACCAACAATACCTTTCTCAAGTTTATCGGACTTCTTTTAAATCCTTGTATCCAAGCTAATCTGGCCAAGTCCCAATGTTTCAATGGTAAGGCTTGAAACACCTTTGAGTTCAATCCGTCATAAGGATCCCAACCCTTAAAGTCTTGATCTTCACAATAGGCTTTGAGCTTTAAAAAACTATCTTTTATTTTAGATGTCAATTTGCGCTCCTCCACTTTTAATCGATTCTAAAACTTTAAAGGATGCTTTGGTAACAGCTACAATATCCTCAAATGGTATAGCAAGCTGACCCTCTTTAAGAAGTCCGTCTAAAAAAGCATTTACCATTTCCTTTTGACCTTTATTCTGATTTAGCAGTTTATGTTTTTTAGGTTTTCCTTTACCAAAGATTTTCAACATTTTAAAGTCATGTAGCGTTGCTGACATTCCTGCGGAAAAGACCTCAACATATTCTTTGGTTAATGCCTTTGAACCATTAGCATAATAGCCAATAACTCCAGATGATCCATTTTCAAACTGAATCAATATGTTAAGCGTATCATTAAGTTGGTTGGCATCAGGTAGTGCTGATGCAGAGATTTTTGTTGGTAGACTTCCATTTAGATACGTTAGGTAATCAATAAAATGGCAAACTTCTCCAAGCACGCGTCCTCCACCAATTTCCATATCTTGAATCCAATTGTCTTTAGGAATTGCTCCTGCATTGATTCTATAGATCATGGTCATAGGATTATTACCAAGTGCTTTCTTCAATTTAGTAGTTAATGGTGAAAAACGTCTATTGAAACCAACCATTACCTGAGTGTTTGCAGCTGATCTGGCATTGATTATCGCGTCAAGCTCTTCTTCCTTTAAACACAAAGGTTTCTCAACAAACACATGCTTATTATTCTCTAAACCTTTTAAAACGTATGGTCCATGTGAATCATGACGTGTTGCCACAAATAAGGTGTTAGTATTGTCATTTAGAACATCCTCTTCTTGTGTTGCGCAAAATTGAAACTTAAACTTTTCGGCCACACGTTTTGAAGTTGTTCCTGTATTGGTTAGCACACCTACTCTACCGATATTTGAGGTTTCAGGAATATTTGGCAAAAGATTCCCTTGAGCATAACTACCAGCACCAATAAATGAGATATTTATTTTTCCCAGTTTGGAACCTTCAGCTGTGACAATTTTTTCCTTAGTAATCGAATTGTTTAAGTTGTACTTTAAAGCAATGCCTGTGAATGGTTCAGATTTGGAAACTACCAAATCAAATGCATCCTTAGCATTTTCAAAATCAAATTCGTGAGTCGTTAAATAACCAATGTCTATCTTATTGGAAGCAATCAAATGTTGGAATGCTTCCATATTTCGTTTTTCAGTCCAACGCACATAAGGTAAAGGATAATCGATTCCTTTTTCCTCATAATTCAAATCATATCGTCCTGGACCATAAGAACAGGCCATTTTCAATTCCAATTCCTTTCGATACCAATGCGGATCTCTATCAAAACCTGTAGGAACAGCACCAAGAACGACAACTTTTCCTTTTTTACGCGCGATACTTCCAGCAAAATTAATTGGATCTAAACTTGAAGTTGCAGCGGCTATAATAACAGCATCGGCACCATGACCACCAGTCGCATTTAAGATTTGCTCATCAATACCAGCAGCAGATCTCGTGAGCCCTAAATCGACCACTTGATTATCTATAGCTTGTTTCACAGCAGCATCAGATACATCAACGCCAATAACGTTTACACCTGAAGCCTTTAAAATCAATGCAGCTAATTGTCCGAGCAAACCTAGACCAATTACTACACAGGATTCACCTAAACGTAAATCTGCTTGGCGAACACCTTGCATTGAAATAGCACCTAAAGTATTATAGGCAGCATCTTTCAGATTTGAATCTGCATTTAATTTAACACATAGGTTAATGGGCACAGCAACTATTTCAGCGTGATTTGCATAACCAGCACCAGCGCAAGCCACTTTATCACCAACTTCAAATTCGGTAACACCTTCACCAACCTCAATAACCTCACCAGCACAACTGTATCCCAAAGGAGAATACGCATCCAACTTCTTCATTACAGCTCTGTATGTCTGAACAGGTCCTTGCTTTTTAAGCGTATCAATCACCTGTTTCACTTGTTGTGGTCGTTCTTTTGCTTTACCAATCAAACTTTTTCTAGCCGCTACGACAGTAGAGCCCTCAGTACCAGCACTAATGATAGAATAATGATTTTTTACTATCACCATCCCTTTACCCAACTGAGGATAAGGCACCTCTTGAATAACCATGTCACCAGAACCAAGTTTTTGAGTCAGTTGTTGCATTATAAGTATTTTTTTATGGAATAATTTTATTTAAAATCGGAACCTTCCTTATGATGTATTTGTATATGTAAATCGGCACAAAAATACCGCACAAAAATAGAACTATTATTATCAACACGTTAATCTTTAATTCAAAAAATGAACTCAAGGCAACATATATGATTCCCATAACCAAGGTATTCATCAAATAGATGTAATAGGTATAACGCCCAATATTTCCTAACTGCGTCGCTATTTTGGTTTTTTCTAATTGAATCGCCACAAAATGAACCGATGGAATTGATAGCATCCCTAGAATAGCTTTAGAGGCTTCTATTACATTAAAGAAAATCTGAACCAAAAATGCGATTAGGAATATCCAGCCAAACTTGACAATAAACTTATAGTATTGATCAAAATAGGTATAAGCCAAAATACCAAATACAATGAAAATCAAGTAGTACGAGAACAAGTCTAAATTTAGAAAACTTGAAAAATCGATAAAGAAAAATAGTACTCCTAAAATTAAAATCAATGACCAATGCTTATTTAAAAGCCACATTATGAAAGGCAAAACCACATAGTATTGCAATAAGATATATATGTACCACAAAAAGCCAGCAGGTGCTTTTGAAGGGGACAATAATATATCTTTTAGATCGACTTTGAGCTGTTGCATGGAAAACTCAGAATGCAAGGTTTCTAACAATAAAAAAAGGATTGAAAAGAGCAAATAAGCAGGAATAAACTTGCCCGCCTTTTTCTTTACAAAAGAGAAATATTCAGATTTGTTATGAATCGGTTTGTAACTCAATGCCATTAAAAACCCTGAAAAAAACATGAATAAAGGCATATGAAACTTATAAACAATCGCTCTAGATTTCACATACCATTCTGGAAATGAACTATCAAATAGCAAATGGCCATAAACAACCAATATAATTGAGAGTCCAATAGCAATATCAATATCTAAAAGTCGCTTCTTTTTCATATTTGAAAAACCGATTATGGATTCTTTTTATTTTGTCTTTTTCGAAGTAATTATTGTTTTGAGTCAGCAGGCTTAGCGATTACAGATTTAGGAAGTGTACTTTGGACAACAAATAATTGCGGCTTCAACAATAGGGTTCCGAAAAGACCCCAAACCAAGATATTGTAATAATAATACTTACCAGGTTCCAGTCCGATACAATCAATAAAATACATTCCGAAAAGCATGATAGCAAACACTCTAATGTTCTTGTAAACTCTCCACACGTTCCCGACACTCTTAATCATAAATACAATAAAGAATATGAATCCAATGATCCCACTTTTCATCAAAACCCTTAAAAATTCATTATGGATTGGTACATTCAAACCATTGCCAAACCATTGAAAGAAAAAGCTTTGTTTGGATGTAAAATACTCCCAATATTGCTCCCACACATAGCCTCGACCACCTAATGTGTTTTTAGCATCCTTAAGCTCACCCGATTGATAACTCACCTCTTTACTGAACAATTGTTCGATATTACTAGACAATGCATCACCAAAAACCAAAAATAATCCTACAAACCCAACTGCAATTGATAGAATTTGTTTTGTCTTTGATTTAGAAAACAACAATAAAACCATAGCCCACAACCCAAAAATAGCAACAGCAGCTTTACTAAAAACAGCATAGATTGATACAAAAGCACCAGCCGCTAAAAACAACATGAAAACATTCAATACAATATCTTTGGTCTTAAAAATAGTTTGGTACATCAAAATTGCCAATAAAGTCATCAAACCATAAAACCGTACTGGAAAGGCATCGTGATAAAATCCAACATAACGAATTAAACCAACCGTTTCACGTTCCCTAAAAATAATACCTGTTTGTAGTTGAAAAATACTGACAGCTATTGGAAAAATACCACATATCATAATAGCCATTAACAACTGACGCAATCTTTCCTGATCAGTTAACAACAAAGGAATAATAAAGAATCCCAGATAAATATTGATATTCAAGATTAAGGATTCCACAAAATTTATTGGTTCTGCCAGAACCGCCCAAATAATACCCATAGAAAGCGCCAATGTATGAATATTTGCAGTTCTTGACCAACGTTTTGGAATGATCTTTCTTTGGTAAATTATGGGATAAAACAATAACGGGATTACAATGCCTCCTAAAGACACAAAAGACAATGGACCAATTCTGAATTCCCAATAGGCATCGATAATCGATTTAGTAGCTACCAAAACCAACAAACAGGCAAACATTCCTTTTTGGAGCTTTGCAATGATCATTGCGAAGAAAATGATAAAAGGAATTACAATCATGAGACGTTTGTATGTTTTTTTGGTAATGGCCTGTAAGGAGGCTCCAATTGCTTAATGATTTTGATTGGGTTTCCTACAGCAATAACACCTTCAGGGATGTCTTTATTAACTACAGAACCTGCACCAATGATGGCATGATTCCCAATAGTTACATTACGCATGACGACAGAATTAACACCAATAAAAACATGATCTCCTATTGTGACAAAACCCGTTCCATTATCGGAAGGATCAATAACATGAGCAGCACCATCATGCGATAAAATATAACATCCATGCGTTATTAAACAGTGGTCACCAATAGTAATCTTACCTCTTCTAACATCAATCTTAGCACCTAAACTAATCATAGTATTCTTACCAATTTTAGCACCAGAAGCTCTTAAAAAAGACATTTGGAAAAACCGAAGTAAATTCCCGAGGTAATGCACCATTTTTCTAATGATTACTTTCATGATGCCAAGGTATTGGTTATTATCTGTTTGAAATCACTCGCAATTTTAGAAATCGAAAAATTTTCAACCACATTATTCCTATTGTTTTCACCAATTCTCTTTCTTACTGCTGAATCTGACAATAGTTTTTTTAATGCGGTTTTTAAATCTTCTAACTGACCAGGAATGAAAGAAAATCCGTGAACACCATCTTCAAAAACTTCTCGATGTGCACCAACAGGTGTATAAACCACAGGTTTTCCTAAGGCCATAGCTTCTAGCAAGGATCTTGAAAACCCTTCAGAATAAGAGGCCGTTAAAAAGATATCTGTTGACTGCATCTGTTCCATTTTATCTTTTCCACTGATGATTCCCAAGTTTTTATAATTCGAATTGTATTTTGATTTCAAAATAACATCTTCAGCTTCAAAAGGATCTTCGTAATCAATTTTTTCTCCAGTGAATTGGTTGAAAAACACACCACGTTCTCCTTTTCTTATATTTCCTGCAAAATAAAACTTTACGTTAGGAAAATCTTGGCAAAGGTCAGGAATTATTTTTAAAATATCAGTGTAGCCCTTGGCTTTTGTCATATGACCCATGACAAGAATCTTTCCTTCTTGAACACTTGTATCATAAATATTTGAAAACTCTTCAGTATCCATGGCTTGATACAAGACTTCAATATTGGATTTTTTTACATAAGGCTCAAACTGGTCATCAAGATATCTAGCTTGAACAATCGCAGTATCTACTTTTTTTAAGGCAAAACCAACAAGGCGTTTAGCTAAAGGGTGAAATTGCTGAAAATTGAGTTTAAAATGACTGCCTCTTAAATGGATTATAACTTTGGCACCAAACAGCTTACTCCATAAGATTGTCCAAACATCTCGTCCCAACCATCCAATTTGAGTAGGTGTGATTGGGTAGTAAACACATTGTATTTTGTTTGTCAACAATAGTTTTAAAAGCTTCGAAAAAAACACAAAAAAATTGCTGAACATCGAAAGGTCAAATTTACCCTTTTTGGTGTTATCTGTCCTAAAATTGGTTTTGAGGAATTTGATGTCAAAAGCTGCATTTAAAACCTCTGATTCCAAAAATTGCTGCATGCTTAATTCTGGGCCAGAATATGGTGGTGGTGTTGGACCTATAAATAATATTTTTGGTGCTTTATCCTTCATCTAATAGACTTGACTTCATTTGGTTTACCCAATTTTCTACAGAGAGGTAATTTCCTTTTTCTTTAGCAGAATCACAAAATTGTTTAAGTTGATCTTTATCTAATAATAAATGTTTTATGACTTCGATATTTTCATCAAAAGTACCATGAAGCATAAAACCATTTTCAGCTTGATCGATATAATCGACTTCTGGAGCATGACTTGGACCTTCTAAAGTAATATATGGTCTTCCATAAGCAAAAGCATGATTAACTGAAAGTCCAGAATGTCCTGGTATAAATACCAATGAAGCTCTTTGCATTATTGGTGCAATCTTTTCTTCATCAATTAAGGTACCATGCCAATGTATGTTAGTGTCCAATTCAGAAGCCTCCTTTACAAGGTAACTTTCTGGTCCATCGCCAATAATATCCAGTTCCAGATTCGGAATGTCTTGTTTCAAACGTGCATAATACTCCAACAGTTCTGGAATTCGTTTTGACGCTATTAATCTACCAATAAATAGAATGCTGATTTTATTTGCATTTGGCAATTGATACGTATGATGTTTTTGAATTTCGGAAGTATCAATAGTATTGTTGGCCCAAAATGCTTTCTCTTTAGCAATAAGACGTTCTGAAACGGCCCATTCATGACTTTGTTTTGTATAAAAGACCACACGATCCAGCTTTTTAAAAAACCATCGCGTTAACCATTTATCAACTAGAGTTACTTTTCCTTGCTTAGACTTAAGAATCGGATGGTTATACGAAAACAATTGTACTGATTGGTGTTGCTTTTTTAGTTTTAAGGCAAAAAGAAACAAAGGCACATTCTTTTTTTCAACTGGAATCATGATCCAATCAAAATCACTGAACAGTTCTTTCAGTTTGCCTTTCACCAATTTAGAAGTCCCAAAATCCTTTTTAGGTACATCGAGATTGATTTGCTTAAAATTAGTGCTGTCTTTTAACTCTTGGTCGCCCATATTTGAACGTCCAGTTCCCGATAGTACCGTAAGCTCAACCTCAGGTTCTAAAGCAAGATGATTCAAAAACCTCAGCTTATAATGATTCATATTTGGCGCCAGCCAAAGCACTTTTATAACGATTGATTTCTCTGGTTTTTTCATCAGGTATCAAAAAGTGTTTTCTTCCAAATGTAGAAAGGGAGCAAACGCTCAGCATCAATATCTTTTTGAGGAACATGTTCTTTCAGACAAGCATACATATCTGAGGTCTTGATTGACGAGATATGATCGTTTATAAATGTACTTCCCTTTTGACTATTTCTCATGTAATGATAGGAGTTTTGCAATCCAATTTTAGACAAATTCCAATAACCATCATCAATTTTTAACTTTGCCGCTTCCCTTAATACCTTTTTGGTGGTTTTCTTATGCAGTTTTTGATCAACCGGAATACTCAAGGCTAAGTCAACCATATCATCAGACCAAAACTGAGGATTCGAAACCATATTATGGCACAATTGTAATTCATAAGGCGTATGAAAGAAAAAGCTTGGCGTGTAATACACACTAAAAAGTGAAAAGAACAACCAATCATCGATTCGGTTACTCATAAGTTTCAATTCTTCTGGCAAAGCCATATCATTGATTTTAGCTTCGTATGCTTTTACGAACGACTGATTATTAGCTAATTTTCGTTCACCATAAAATGGGATGCCTTCGTTGAATTTCTGAAAGTAAAAACTAAGTTTCTTGGTTGTTGGATGACCTATACCATTCAGCAATGCAGCCATAACCTTATGCATTCCTGTCTTTTTTGAACGCTTGTACAACTGTAGAATCTTTTGCAATTGCACATACTTGTTCATTCCTAGAAACAAACGATCTGCACCATCACCATCAAACATAAGTTCAATTCCATCAGAATTTGCCTCTTTGTAAATAATATTGAGTATGGAATTATTGAATCCTACAGGAAAGCTAGATCTCTCAACAACATCTAAATAGTTGTTAATGATATCTTCTGGTGAAATACGTATTTTTTGAACTTTAAAATCTAATTTATTTGACAAATAATCAATCCGTTCAAATTCGTTGTAGTCGTCTTTAAATCCTAAGGTATAAGCCTTAAAATCTCGATTGCATTCATGTATTTTTTGAGCTAAATACCCAGAATCAACACCACCACTTAGAGCAATTCCTATCGAGTTAAAACCTTGAAGCGTCTTCTTGGTAGCTTTCAATAACACCTCATCAATTTGCTTTACATTTTGCTTTAGTGTATTGCTATTATTGGCATAGGACTTTACATCAAAAATATTATGATAGGTGATTTGGGTTAATTTTCCTGTTGGGATGGCGTAGGTTAATTCTTGTCCGCCTGGAGCAGAATTCACGCCTTTTACCAAAAAGTTTTTATAATCTGCAAATCCGAAATTGTAGTAAAATAATAGTCCATCATCACTAAACTCTAAGGTTTTTGTTGGATTTAGAATACGTAGCAATTCAAGGGAACTTGAAAAAACAAAGCTATCATCATTTTGGATATAGAAAAGCGGTATTTTAGAATAATGGTCAGTAAATAATTGGATCTTATCCTTATCGAACTTCAGTTGTATGAATTTGTCATCATTTTTGAAGATATCAAAAGAATGGATTTCTGAAGTTTTTGTTGTTCCTCCAAACCACAGAAAATGGCCTTCATTAAGTATATAGTAGTTATTTTCCTTTGGAGCATTACAGGTGAAAAGCTGTAAACTTTCATTATTATAAATCTGATTGACCAAAGGATTATCGTCAGATTGTTTTTTAGTTTTTGAAATAATTCCACCGAAAGCAGGTACACTCTTAATAGTACTATTATAATTCATCCAAAATAGATTTAGTCGATGAAATATGATATTTAGAATAATCCATTTGTTGTATGTTTCGTTTCAGTTTTTGCCTTAATTCAACTGATTGTAATTCACATAAGGTTTCACTAAGCTCTGCTTCGTTTTTCACGACATAGCCGTTTTCACCATGAACTACAAAATCAACACATGCACCTGTATCTTCAAACACAATAACAGGAACATTATGAAATAATGCCTCTAAAACAACCAAACCATAAGATTCGCCTATAGATGGCAAAACAAAAACATCAATATTAGCATAAAAATCGGACATGGAGTTGAGTTCTCCTAAAAAATTGACCTCAACATTTTTATTGTTTATTTGTTGTACTGTCTTTTTAAGTGTATTCAGTAACTGACCCGTTCCTGCAACCTTTAATACAACCAGAGACTTACATTTAATTTGTGACAAACTTTCCAATAACAGATGAATCCGTTTTTGCGCTACCAAACGACCAGCAAATCCGAGATGCAATGTTTCTTGACTTGGTGTGATTTCTGACTGGTGTTCGCCATCAATACCAAAAGGAATAATCTTTACCGACGTATCCCTTAACACGCCTATTTGAGCTTTCAATTTTTGTTTCGCAAAGTTAGAAGAACAAACCACTTTAAACCCAAGAACATTAATCACAAAAAAATAAACACATTGCTTATAAATACGCCTTATTCCACTTCCGAAGGTCATTCCGTGTTGAAATAAAAACACTCTGGATTTATGTTTGAGCAATGTTGGTAAAAAAGATAATTTAAGCGAATGCACAAACAAAAGATCATAGCCATCAACCAATTGCCTGAACTTCTTTGGTTGGTCATTATCGTTACTGATATCAATAACATTTTCACCTTTGGCTTCCTTTTGCCAGACTAAAATGTGGTGATTGGCATTCGAATTGGTATTTAGGTTTGCCAAGGCTTTCACAAAGGTCGTAATGCCTCCAAAGGATAGTGAATGACAAATATGTAGATGCTTTTTGTTCAAGTTAAGTCACTTTTCGTTCTCCAATTTTTTTTATTGGAATGCCGCCATAAATCTCATAATCGGTTGTAATATTTTTTGACAACACGACACTATTAGCTGCAATAACACAGCCTTTGTTTAGGCAACTCCCCTTTAAAATCCGAACACCAGCACCAATCCACACATCATCCTTAATTTGAACTGGTAAGGACACCAACTCTTGTGTGTTGATAGGTTTCGATTTATCAATTCCATGATCGGAATCACGAATGCTTACGTGTTCTGCGACAAGCACATTGTTTCCTATGACAACACTATCATTTGAACTGATAATAATATCTTGGGTTAAAGTTGTTTGATCACCAATAGATAACTTCCCAGAATTTGAAACATCAAAGGTAATTCGGTAACCAATGGTGACATTCTTTCCTAACTTAATATTGCCCTTTGGAAGTGTTCTAAACTTTGGAAACTGCTTACACTTTATACTACCAGACACCTCACAACCACTAAATTTCAAGTACATTTTCAACAATGCTCCTTTAAATTTAAATAATCGATTTCTAAAAATCACACGCAATTTGTACAAAGGATTAGCCATGGTTTAGGATTTTCTTAGCTAACTTAATCAATCTACATTTATAATAGCTATAAACATATTTTAAATGATTTCCTGTTTTATGTATTTTATGGATATTGTAAGCTTCCTTATGACTGTAGCAATTATGACTCACACGATCATCGGTTCCTACCGTCATGACACAAACTGGAAATTGTAATTGGTGGAACTTACAACCATTCACTTTAAGTCTGAGCAACAACTCATAATCTGAAGCACTTCTAAACTGCGTATCATAACCTCCTAAACGATTGTAAGCTTCCTTGGTAATAAAGGTTGCTGGATGAAAAAATTGTTTGAGATTATCTTCCAATTCCATAATAGGGACCAATTCAGAAGTTAAGGTATCATTTACTAATTTGAACATACTTCCATAATACACATCGGCTTTTTGTTCAGTGTAAGCTTGAGCTACTTTTTCCAATACATGGTTGTCATACAACCAATCATCAGTATGACAAATTCCTATCAAATCTCCTGTAGCAACTTCAACACCTCTATTTAAGGCGTAATACATGCCATTATCTTTTTTAGATTCAAAGAAATCGATTTGATCACTGTATTTTTTAATGATATCTACCGAACCATCTGTTGAAGCACCATCAATAACAATGAACTCAACATTTTTATAGGTTTGGTTGACCACACTTTGCAAGGCCTTTTCAATAGTACGTTCTCTATTGAATACAATGGTAATGATTGATATTAGAGGCTCTGTCATAAATTTATAAGTTACGGATGAACTGGGCAGGATTTCCGCCCCAAATTTGATTTGAAGGAATTGATTTTGTTACCACGCTTCCAGCTGCAATTACAGAATTTTCACCAATAGTAACCCCTTTAAGAATGGTAGCTCCTCCTCCAATAAATACCTTGTCTTCAATAACTACAGGAGCACTCACAATATCATTATCACCATTGAAGCATCGTTCCTCTGGATCGATACTATGGAAATTGGTATCCCAAATTCTACAGCTATTTCCTATGAGAACGTGATTCCCTATTCGGATGGATTTAGAACAATAAATCGTACTATTTGAAATCCCTACATTATTGCCGATTTCCAAAACTGCATGGTTGTCAGTTATTAATCTAATAACCGAATCGCCTCCAATTGGCGTGTAAGCGACTCCTGAATTTGCTCGAAAGCCTTTTCCGATATTGATGCTTCCTTTATTTTTTACAAATAGAATTCCGTTGATTTTATATTCCTGAATAGCGACACCTTCTCGAATAAGCATCAATTTATTTGCTAAGCTATCGTAAAACTGACGGACTTTTATTTGAACACTATGTATTTTCCTTAGAACAAATCGCATCTTATAATTTTTCTAGAATTGAATAATAGGTTTTCGTTATTTCATCAACAACCTTCTTAGGATCGTGACGTAACAATGCTGTTTTTCGAGCATTTTCACCATAAACCTTAGCCTTTTCAAAATCATTTTGCAACGCTACAATGGCTCCTGCTAAATCATAAGGCTCTCCTTCTTGTACCAAAATACCTTCATGGTTGTTTTCAAGCATTGAAGAGGTTCCACCAACATTGGTAGCTGCAATTGGCATCCCAAGCATCATGGCTTCACATAAGCTATTCGGACTGTTTTCAATATGGCTTACCTGGCAATAGATATCAGATTGTAATAAGAGGGCTACAAGTTCTGTTTCATTTTTAATTCCTAAGAATTGAACTCCAATCTCTTTGTAATTAGGTTCCAGCCAATTCTCCACAGCCTTTGGAATACTATTGTTTTCATTCAAGCCCACAACACTCCATTCAAACTCTACATCATATTGACGCAGTAATGTTGCTGTTTTCACAATCAGCTCAAATCCCTTGTAAGCGACATTTCCAGTTGTTGTGATTAATTTTAACGGTTGTTCAAAACTTGTTTTTTTCCAAATATTTTTAGTGTCGTAGAATGCTTCACGCAGAATCTCATTTCCTACAAAATACTGACTATTTGGTGCCAACAAACGTGTCATACGTTTGTCCCAATCTGTTCTACCAATAATAAACTGCGCAGACTTAAGGATGTTTCGTTCTCTTACGGCATTCAATCTAAATGCTGAATTGATTCCTTTGCTGAAGCTTAGTCCGCTCTTTTTAGTCTTTTTCAAAATTGCTTCAGGAATACCAGAAAAATACTTTTCATAATACGGACTTAGAATCCCTTGTATGGAAATAACAACAGGCACAGACGTTTCAAATTGAATCAAACCTAGATTCAATTCGGTACCATGCACATGAATGAGATCAGGCTTTACTTTATCGACGATTGCTTTTATTTTCTGAATACTAAGATGATCGTTTTGACTTCCGGAGACCTTGGCTACCAATTTGTCTTTCATACTTTTAGGCTTCACCTCTGTAACCGGATAATACATGGTGTTATGGAATTCAAATGGCTCTAAAGCTACAGACCAGTAAAAACAAACGTTCAGTTCGATATCTTGGTTTTCTGCCAAGTGATAATTTAAGGCTTTCAACCAACCACCAGATTGGGTTTCGGGAGACAGCTTTTCAATGGCATAGCTCGGATTATTTGTTAACCAAAGTATTTTCATGTATCGATCTTAATTTGCTGATGCCTTTAAAATTGATAATCCAAAAGCTCTATATCTTTTTTGTATACTGAACGTACGATTTCCTTTGTTTTAGGCGAATAATATTCGCGGTATTTTTGGTGTCTGTTTGGGTTTTGGTTTTCGTGCTTTAAATCGATAGCGACATTAAGCTTTGAAGCTAATGTTTTTATATCTTCATTAATCGTTTCCATTTTGTAAATATCATCTACCAAAACCTTGTTGTTTACAGTGATGAATTCAAATTGAGGATTGAAGTGAATCCATTTATAAATATTCTCTTCATTTAACCAATTGACCACAAAGTCTTCAAAATTCTGAAATTTTGCCAAATTATCATCAAACCACTGCTTATCTTTTTCATGTAAACCACCTTTTTTCAAAAAAAAGTAGGTCGACACCAATCGATCCCAAGGGTTTCTAACAAATGTGAACTTGTAATAACTGTAAAATTCCTCCTTATTAAAAATCAACTGATAGGCTTTCAATTTGGTATGAGCACCACCCAAATTACCAAAAAGTGCTTTATTTATTGAAATTCCAGCAGCTTTTGGTATATGCACAAAGATACATTTTAAATCGTCAAAGCCTTTTAAAGAGACCTCATCGCCAATAATCTCTTTTTTACGTAAGGCTTGTTTTTCATTGAAGCCCTTCGGATTTTTATTTTTAAAATAGTTATAGCGCATATCATAAGGTAGGTTCCAAATGATTTTATCGACAACTATTTTCTTTATTTGTTCCATACACCAGTAGCTCTTAGATTGATTATCTTCTTGTATTGGATAGTTTTTACCACTGCACTTATCAGCATTGAAATGGTTGTTGCTGTAATGACTCCTGAAACACCCATGTTAAGCGTTTTTGCTAAAAAAATTGAAGCAGGAATATTAAAGATTATTGAAAACCCTGTGATATACAATTGCACTTTTAATTTGCCTACGCCATTTATAAAGTACGTGTAAATTAAATTATACGACTGAATTACAATAAACAAACACCAAAAGATCGATAACATAAATGGAATAACAACCTTATCTCCCAACCACAATTTAAAAAAATATGGAGAGATTGCTAACATGAGTAATGAACCCAAAGCGAATAACATCCATATTTTAGTCATTTTTTTCATGGTCTTTTTAATCCAAGACAGATCATCTTTATGATAAGCATCAGTCACTGCCGACCAAAGTGGTTGAACAATAATAGTAAACAACATCAAGGACATGCCAAAGTACTTATGGGCAAGCTGGTATGGTGTTACTTGCTCAGGACCATATAGCTGTGTAATAATCAAGTTATCTGTTGAAAATAAAATGATTGCAGCAATGGTTATGATAAAGAACTTAATGCCAACATTCATCAAATCCTTTAAATAAGAAAAATCAACATAACTCCTTTTAGGAATAATATACCTATAATCTTTACTGAAATAGTACACAGTCAAGCCAACCAAACTAACAATTGGTATCATACTGAATGTCGCTCCAAGTAACAATAAGGATCCTTCAGTGAATTGCAACAAAAGGAGAATAGCAACCACTTGTAGGCATTTAATCAAAAAAGCTTGTAGGTTGATAATTGAAGGTCTTTGGTCTGCTGTTAGAATCGTGATAATGATCTTGAAAATGAACTGTAACGAAAAGGCTCCGAAAACGAACAGTGCTAAAATGGATAAATCCTCATTTTGAATGACCGTTGTGTTCAATATTCGTTCCCAATTCAGAAATGAATTTAAGATGAGAAAAATCAAGAAAAAACCAACGCCAACCATAATCAATAAGGCATAGGTCGTACTCACGTAGTATCGTAGTTTCTCTATTTCGTTTTTGGCCTTTGCTTCGGCAAACTTATTACGCAGACCATGACTTAAGCCTACATCCATAAAACTAAAATAAGCCGTTAGGGAAAACAACAACAACCAAACACCATATTGTTCTTCGTTTAAGTAACTTAAGACCAGTGGCACCAAAAGAAAACCTAGAGCAATCTCAACACCTTTGAATCCGTAAGAAAACAGAATGTTTTTCTTGATCTGCTTATCGCGCTGATGCCCTTTAAATAGATACTTTTTTAGTTTGTTGAACATAAGGTTTCTATTGGTTAGGCTCTATTTAGAAATTTCATTAACAAAGATTTCATATCATAAAAAACTATTGCGCAATATACAGCGTTGTATTTTTATTCTTTAACAAATTCTCACCAAGTTTTAATGATAAATCCTTAGCACCAATAAGATTTAAGTGTGAGTAATCATTAAAAATATTTTTAGTTTTATCGAGCCTGATCGTATCCTTTTCAAATGTTTTGAACAATCTGCTTATTTGATTTACAAAAGCTTCTGTTTCTCCTTTGATAGGAGATCGGTTTTCAATAGCCTTCAATTGCTTCTGAAAGGGTAGTTCCAAAAAAGTAATTTTACAATTCTTATCAATTAATTTCTGAACACCAATTAAATATAGGTCTTGTTTTTCATCTAAAAATTCTGGAATTTCTTCGTAATAGCTCTCGAAATGCGATAAGGGAAGACCTTCTTGCATCGAATCTGAGTAAGCGTATAATTTAGTCGACTCAAGAATATTGCGCTTAGGTTTGATGTTTAATTTGAAAATAGAAAAGACATCATTAAACGAATAATCATGTCCATACAATTGGTTTAAAGCCCAAAAGGATAAACCCGTTCGGTTGTAGTCCTTATCTTTTCTTCTTATTTGTGATAGTTTTGAAATGGAAATAATTAATTCTGAATCCTCAGGAACTTGATCAACAAAATTTAAAAAATCATACACACCTGCTCCATGATGTGCAGAAGAGTATACCTTTTTCCTTGTAACTTGAGACAAAGCTTTTAAATCTACACCTTGATAGGCTTGGGAGTCTCCCCAAATAAAAATTGAATCTTTGTTAGAAAAAGAATGATTTAAATACGAATCATAAGAAACATATAAAATCCCATAAGCTAACAACAAGCCTATTGGGAATAACACTATTTTTCTTATGAATCTTTTCATCTAATTTTAAAATTGAAAATATATGAACTGCTGTTCTTTTCCACCAAACCAAAATATCAAAATAATGATCAAATAGTACATGGCATACCTCAGTGGTCGCTTCCATTTCAATCCTAAATTTTCAATGGCATATTGATGTTCTCTACCGCTCCATTCAACTAAAACGAATATTCCCATTAAAACAATTGTTGAAATAGCTGCATGCAACCCTGAAAAATTTGGAAATTCAAATAAAGAGTTCGATAAAATGCCTGAAATATAATCGAAGGCATGGCCTATATTTTCTGCTCTAAAAAATATCCATGCAAATATGGTTAACACAAAGGTTACAAACATCATCAGGAATTCTTTAGCACTTGGCAGTATATTACCTTGAGATACCACTTCCAAATTTCGTCTATTATTATTTGTTAGCAAAAGTGGTAAAAAGTAAATGGCATTTAATGCTCCCCAAACAATGAAAGTCCAATTTGCTCCATGCCAAAACCCACTTACAATAAAAATAATAAAGGTATTTTTAACTTTCATCAAAGTACCACCACGACTGCCACCTAAAGGGATGTACAAATAATCTCTAAACCAAGTGGAAAGTGAAATGTGCCAACGCCTCCAGAACTCTGCTATGTCTCTTGAAAAGTATGGAAACGCAAAGTTTTGCATGAGGTTAAAACCGAAAAGCCTTGAAGTTCCTATGGCAATATCTGAATATCCTGAAAAGTCACCATAAATCTGAAATGTAAAAAAAATAGCACCTAAAACTAAGGTACTACCATTCATTTCTGAAGAATTATTAAAAATTTGATTAGCAAACTCAGCACAGTTATCTGCAATGACCACTTTTTTAAACAAACCCCAAAGTATTTGTCGCATGCCATCAACTGCCTTTGAGTAATCAAATGTTCTTTTCTTGTAAAATTGAGGCAGTAAATTGGTCGCTCGTTCTATGGGTCCAGCAACCAATTGAGGAAAAAAACTAACAAAAGCTGAAAAAGCGATGATGTCTTTTGTTGGTTCTAGTTTTTTCTTATAAACATCGATGGTATAGCTCAACGTTTGAAACGTATAAAAGCTAATACCAACAGGTAAAATTATATTTAAGGAGCTGGCTTTTATTTCGGTTCCAAAAAACGAAAATGCGGTAACGAAATTATCAAGGAAAAAATTATAATACTTAAAGAAGCCTAAAAAGCCAAGGTTTACTAAAATACTAACCCATAAAAGGATTTTACGATTGCGTTTATTTTCTTCAACTTTCAGTTTACGTCCAACCGAATAATCGACAAGCGTACTAAAAACAATCAAAGATAAAAACCTCCAATCCCACCAGCCATAAAAAACATAACTTGCCAAAACAATAAGCAAGTTCTGCAACTTTAAGCTCTTATTAGTCACAAACCAATAGAGTATAAAAACTATTGGTAAGAAAATTGCAAAATCAATTGAGTTGAATAGCATTTTATTCTATTTCTTTTATCCTAACATTGTAGAAAATCAGCGACTCAAATACCAATCATACATCTGTTGAATACCATTTTCGAGACTCATACTATGTTTCCAGCCCAAGTCATGAAGCTTTGAAACATCGGTCAACTTTCTAAAGGTGCCATCTGGTTTGTCAGAATTGTAAACGAATTCTCCTTTAAATCCGATAATGGACTTGATGGTTTCTGCCAATTCAGATATTGAGATATCCTCACCTGTTCCAATATTGATATGCGTATTTCGAATCTCTTTTTGTCCTTCTGAAAACGTGTCCTTAAAATCCCTGTTTTCCATCAAAAACACACAGGCATCAGCCATGTCCTTTGACCAAAGAAATTCTCGTCTCGGATTGCCAGTTCCCCAAATCTCAACATTTGAGGCATTCACTCCAAATGATGATAAATAGTCTTTTGCTTCCTCAATAGAAGCCAAACCTGTATCTTTTAAGATGGCGTCATATTGTCCTTCGGACAACAGTTTTGCTAAATGGATTTTTCTAATAAGCGCAGGTAAAACATGTGATTTTTCCAAATCAAAATTATCATTCGGTCCATACAGATTGGTAGGCATTACAGAAATGAAATTAGTGCCATACTGCAAATTATAACTCTCACACATTTTGATGCCTGCAATCTTAGCAATGGCATAAGGCTCATTGGTATATTCCAACGGATCGGTTAGAAGATACTCCTCTTTCATCGGTTGAGGTGCATTTTTTGGATATATACAAGTGCTTCCCAAAAAAAGCAGTTTTTTAACCTGATGCAAATAACTGTGATGAATCACATTATTCTGAATCATCATATTGTCGTAAATGAAATCAGCTCTGTAGGTATTATTGGCGACGATTCCTCCAACTTTGGCAGCCGCTAAAAATACATATTCAGGTTGTTCAGTTTCAAAAAAAGATGCCACATCAGAAGCCTTTGTAAGATCTAATTCCCTATGGGTTCGGGTAACAATATTAGTATAGCCTTTGGCTTGAAGGTTTTCGAAGATGGCACTTCCAACTAAACCTCTATGACCAGCGACATAAATTTTAGACTCTTTCTTCATAAGCGGTTCTTACTCAAAATAGTTTTTAATTCGATAGCCACCATCTTTAAGGTACTGCTGCTTTTTCATCAATTTTAGATCGCTAGACATCATGTCTTCGACTAAAGCAGGTAAGTCATATTTAGGAACCCAACCTAATTTTTCCTTAGCTTTTGTAGCATCACCAATAAGTAAATCGACCTCAGTTGGACGATAGTATTTTTCATCAACAGCAACAACTTCCTTTCCTATTTCGAGCTGATAATCTGGATTTGAAGACGATTTTACATACCCTTTTTCATCGGCACCTTGACCTTTGAATTCCAATTCCACACCAATATGTGCAAAACACATTCTTACAAAATCGCGAACTGAAGTGGTTTTACCGGTAG
Organism: Psychroserpens sp. XS_ASV72; assembly: GCF_041224425.1. Taxonomy (NCBI): domain Bacteria; kingdom Pseudomonadati; phylum Bacteroidota; class Flavobacteriia; order Flavobacteriales; family Flavobacteriaceae; genus Psychroserpens; species Psychroserpens sp. XS_ASV72. The sequence goes on from NZ_JBGFGL010000070.1 coordinate 116,557, forward strand.
CAATGACCCAATCTTCAGGTTCATCGGCTTGTAGAATCAACCACATCATTTGAATATAGTCTTTTGCATGTCCCCAATCTCTTTGCGAATCAAGGTTTCCTAAATACACTTTGTCTTGAAGACCTAGGGCAATTTTTGAGGTTGCTCTAGTTATTTTTCGCGTTACAAACGTTTCACCTCGTATTGGAGATTCGTGATTAAACAAGATACCGTTACAAGCAAACATTCCGTAAGCTTCTCTATAGTTAACTGTAATCCAATAGGCATACATTTTAGCAACAGCATACGGACTCCTTGGATAAAAAGGTGTTTTTTCCGTTTGCGGCACTTCCTGTACTTTACCATACAATTCAGAAGTAGACGCTTGATAAATTCGAACTGATTTTTCCAAACCTAAAATTCGAACTGCTTCCAAAATCCTAAGTGTACCAATACCATCGGCATTGGCGGTATATTCAGGTGTTTCAAATGACACATGAACATGGCTCATAGCAGCAAGATTATAGATTTCATCTGGCTTCACCTCTTGAATTATTCGAATGAGATTTGTACTATCGGTTAAATCGCCATAGTGAAGAAAAAAGTTTCTATTAGATTCGTGAGGATCTTGATAAAGATGGTCTATTCTATCTGTATTGAATAAAGACGAACGTCTTTTGACACCATGAACCTCATATCCTTTTTTTAAGAGAAATTCACTTAAATAAGCACCATCCTGGCCAGTGACTCCTGTTATTAATGCTACTTTGCCCATTGTATATTTGTATTTGACTAATTTTATTTAACTGAAGAGCATTTTAAAATCTGTCAATCTTCACCGAAAGGATTGATTGCTGCTCTTAAATTCGGAACAAATATATTCTAAATCCATTAACCGAGTAAAGAATATTCCACGAATCCACAAAAAACTGGAAAATAGTTTCATTCTGACAAGTTTTCAACAATATAAACTGAAAGATATAAACACTTAACTAATAAGCAAATGCCTTTCATCCCTTGTGACTTTTCAGATTCAATCGGGTCAAAAAACCATAGCGTATGTTAATATCATGCTAAATTAAACATTTGTTAATATTAAGTACCTACATACTGATTAACTTTGCTTTATATTTGCTATCGCTATTAATCTAATTAATACTTTAGAAACTAAATTTTTACAGTTTTAAAACAATTTTAATGACATTATGAAAAAAATTTACACATTATTATTAGCCCTAATGATTTCCGGATTAGGGTTTGGACAAGTTTTCATTACGGAAATAGCTGATCCAGACAACAGTGCTGGGTCTAGGTACGTAGAGCTTTACAATGCTGGCGGCACATCAGTTGATTTATCAACTTGGGCACTTAGAAGATGGACGAATGCTAATGCTGCACCTCAGAGTGATGTAGCCTTAAGTGGAACTATTCCAGCAGGAGGATTTATCATTTTTGCTGCCAATAGTGCTACGTTTTCGGCAACATTTGCAAGCTTTAGTGGAACAGTTATTCAACTTGGTACTGGAGGTCCTGTTGATAGTAATGGAGATGATAACATTGCTTTAATTGATAACACTTCATCTATTGTAGATATTTTTGGAGTTCCTGGTGAAGATGGTACTGGTACCTGTCACGAATTTGAGGATGGTAGAGCAGAAAGAGCAGCTTCAGTAACTTCAGGAAATGCAACTTGGGATGAAGCTGAATGGAACGTTTGGGCGGATTCTGCAATCGCTGGTTGTACAAATCACACATTAGGAGCACAGTCTGCACCTGCTGATTATGATCCAGGTGAATGGATTGGCGCTGCACCTCCAAGTAGCGATACAGAAGTAGCCTTTATTGGGACCTCTGCTTCAGTTTCTGAAGGTGATGGTATCTTTGAATTAGAATTTACAATCCTTAATGAAAGTGCGACTACTGCAACTTCTTTTGATGTAGTTTTAACGGTTGGTGACGCTGCCGATGTTGATTCATACACGACTCAAACAGTAACCTTTCCTGCAGGATCTACCGCTGATCAAACAGTAACGGTTACCATTACAGATGATGCTACATTTGAAAATGATGAAACACTTACATTTGAAATTCAAAATGTGACTGGAGGAACTAATGCTGCTGTTGGAGCTTTCAATACTTTCGATTTAACCATCACCAATAACGATGCGCCACCTACTATTGCATTGCCTTATACTGAAGATTTCTCAGATTGTAATGCAGCACAATGGGTCGCTTATGATCAAAGTGGTGCTAATTCTTGGACTTGTGGTTCTGGTCAGTTCACTATGAATGGATTCCCTAATCCAGACGATGTTGATTGGTTGATCTCTAATTTTAGTATTGATTTCGATTTAACTTCCAACGAGAATATTGCAGTCACTACCAATGAGAGATTTGGTGATGCCGTTAATGATCCAGGCGAATTTGAATTACGTTATTCAACTGATTACGCTGGTTTCGGTGATCCAACATTAGCTACATGGACGGCCTTAACGTTCGATCCTAATAACACATCAACTGGAGGTACACCATCTGCTGATACAGTAACAGTTGTTGATGCTTCTGGAATTACTGGAACTGCTTATCTTGCATTTTTCTATGATACTGCAGCAGGTTCAGGTGCTGAAGAATGGAATATTACTGAAATCTTAATCCAAGAAGGGGCACTTCCTACCGAGGTTAACTTTATCGGAGCAACGGCAAGTGTTGCAGAAGACTCTGGAACTTACGATTTAGAATTCACTATTCTTAACGAAGATGCTATCAATCCAACCTCTTTTGATGTTGTTCTAACAGTTGGTGATGCAGCTGATATTAATGCTTATACAACTCAAACGGTAACGTTTCCTGCTGGATCTACTGCTGATCAAACAGTAACAATAACAATCACTGATGATGCTATTGAAGAAACCGACGAAACCTTAACGTTTGAAATTCAAAACGTCACTGGTGGAAATGCTGCTGCTGTTGGTGCAAACAGTACATTTGATTTAACTATTTTGGCTAACGACGAACCTGTATTACCAGGCACATTATATGATGCAGATTTCTCAAACGATGGTGATGGTTTCCCTGCTCATAATTCCTCGTCTCCTCCTGCTGCTGGACCAGCTCAAGTAGGTCCTTTTGGAACTGCTCCTAATGCTTGGTTCTTATCTTATGACACCACACCTGGTACTGATGGTTCAGATAATATTTTTGAAGTTATTGCTGGTGAGTTGGTAAGTGATGATTGGGGTGGACAAGGTATTTTTACGAGTCAAGTAATAGATGTTACTGGAATTAGCGTTGTAGATATAACCGCTACTGGTGTAAATGTTGGTGCTAACGATGATAACTTTACATATTTCTATATCCTAGATGGAGGCTCTAGAGTGGAAACTCCTGTTTCTTCAACCAATGGTGATCCTGTTAACTATTCAGTATTGAGTTTAGACGTTTCGGGTGCTACTAGTTTGGAGGTTGGATTTGAATTCTCCGAAAACGGAGGTGGTGATGGCTATAATGTTTCTGAGTTTTTAGTTGTTGAAGGTTCAGCAGACACCTCTGTTCAATTTACGTCAACTTCTGATACAGTAATTGAAAATGCTGGAACTTATGATTTAACTTTCGAAATTACTTTCGAAGATGCTATTAACCCGACTTCTTTTGATGTCGTCTTAACTGCTGGTGATGCTGCTGATATTGATTCTTACACAACTCAAACAGTAACATTCCCTGCTGGAAGTGCAGCAAACCAAACTGTTACGGTAACAATTACTGATGACGCATTGGTTGAACCAATTGAAACTTTAACTTTTGAAATCCAAAACGTTACAGGTGGAAACAATGCTGCAGTTGGCATTAACAATACTTTCAACCTAGACATACAAGATAATGATGGTGGTGTTCCTCTTCCAGGAGACATAGTGATTTCAGAAATCATGTACAACACACCTAGTACTGATGATGAGTGGGTTGAACTTTACAATGGTTCTGGTTCAGACATCACGTTGGATACTAACTGGAGATTAAGTTATAATGGTAATACATTTGATTTTGCTGGAACCGTGATTACAGCTGGAAGCTATTTAACTGTAGCCTTAGGTAGTAATGGTGATGGTACATATAACAACGATAATCCATTTACTCCTGATGTAAGTGCTATTGCGACTCCAGTTGCTACAACTAATGACACCAATAACTTAGGTAACACTTCTGCAACTATTGAGGTTATTTATGATCCAAGTGGTGCAAATATCACTATTGACACCGTTACATATGATGATGGTGCACCTTGGCCTTCTGCTGCTGATGGCGATGGTCCTTCATTAGAGTTAATCGATGTGACTTTTGACAATACAGATGGTGCAAATTGGGTTGCTTCCGGCTTTTACAATGGTGGTACTCCTGGTGCTGCTTATGTTGCTCCAGTTACCTATACTTTTAATGGAACTTGGTCTCCAAATGATCCAAACGGTACAGCTACTGCTAGTGATGATATCGTAATTGAGTCTGGTGATGCTGTTATCATTTCAAATACAACTTGTAACTCTGTAACTGTAAATCCAGGTGCTGGGCTTACAGTAAATACTGGTGTAACTTTAGAAGCTACTAACGGATTAACTTTAGAATCTACATCAACAAGTTATTCAAGTTTAATCCTTGATGGTTCTGTTACTGGAACGCTTTCTTATGAGCGTCATGTAAACATTAATGGTACTGGTTCAACGGGAAGCAACGATTTAGTATCTGCGCCATTGACAGGACAAGCGTTCAGTGATTTCGCTGCTGCGAACCCTAACCTTTTCGATAATGGTGCAGGAACATTGTTCTTATTTGGTCCTTTCGATAAGACGACAGGTGACTTCGTAACTTATGCCGATACTGAGGCTGCTACACTTGATGCTAGCATTGGATATAGAGCTGCTACTGATGACAATGGATCTTTGACATTTACTGGAGCTGCTGAAAATGGTACCGTTAACAACAATATTCTTAATTCAGGACCTGTTCGTCAAGAATGGAATTTGGTAGGTAACCCTTACCCTTCTTACTTGAATGTTCAAGATTTCCTAACTCATGAAGTAGATACAGGCGTGACCAACCTAAACCTATTTGATGCACCTAGTGCAGCAATCTACGGTTACGATGGAAGTGCTACAAACGGTTGGACTATCTATAATTTAGCGACTACTACGCCTTCTACAGTTATAGCACCTGGACAAGGATTCTTTGTAAGCGCTGATGCGGCTAACGTTGCAGCTTATGACCTAGAGTTTACTCCTGCAATGCGTTCAACAGGAAATACAGATGACTTCATCGTTGGAAGAAATGCTGAGCTTAAGTATTTAGTACTTAACCTTGCTTCTGGAAATAAGTCAAACAACACAGAGTTCTATTTCAATTCTAACGCAACCCAAGGTTTTGACCTAGGATACGATGCTGAGGTTTGGAGTGGTGTTGCTTCTGAATTTGCTGTGTATTCACATTTAGTTCAAGCTAACAATGGAGAGTCTATGGCTCTACAAGCATTAAATATCTCAGACCTTTCTGATGTAACCATTCCGTTAGGTGTTAATGCAAACGCTGGAGAGCAAATTACTTTCAGCATTGCCGATACTACGTTACCTTCTTCTGTAAACGTATATCTTGAAGATGTAGCAACTAACACTGTCACTTTACTAAATAATTCTGACTATGTTATGACTCCAAATGCAAATTTATCTGGTACTGGTCGTTTCTACTTGAGATATTCTGAAGATGCGCTTTCAACTATTGAAAATAGCATTGATAAACTGAATATCTTCGCCCTTAATAGTTCTGATCAAATAGTTGTTAGCGGACAGTTGTTCGAGAACACTAACTTAGATCTTTATGATATTCAAGGTAGAAAAGTATTGAGTACTAAACTTGATGAGTCATTATTACAGAATCGTATTGATGTTTCAAATATCAACAGTGGTGTTTATTTAGTTACTGTACAAAACAGTAACCATAGCATTACTAAAAAAGTGATTTTGAAATAAGCCATTAACTTTTAATCTTCTTGATAATTATGAAAGAAACACATAAATCGCAAGATCAAATAACACGTAAGGAAGCTCTTAAGAAGATGGGGAAATATGCTGCGCTTACAGCTATAGGAACATTCATTGTTTTGAATCCTAAAAAAGCCCAAGCAACATCTCCACCTGATCCAGGAGGAAATCCTTTTGATTAATTTTTTAAGTTTGTTAAAAGAAAGCGCACTTTTTAGTGCGCTTTTTTTGTGTTAGCGTATTTATTTTTAAACCACGCAAAAACTAATTTTTTCTACATTTCAAATTAATAGAATCTAAAAAGTACAACTTTTACTATATTTGGCAACTATATTTTTGGTTGTAGCAGATTGCATTTCAATCAAATACAAGACAATTAATCCATGAAAAAGAAAGCATTACTCTTCATTGCTATATGCACTAGCTTATTAAGTTTTAGCCAATCCTCAGAACTTGTTTTTTTGAAACTCGGAATAAGTTCAGGAGGAAACTCTTACAACACTGATGTTTATTTCAATCCAAATGCAACTCGAGGTTTTGATCTTGGATATGATGCGCAATTTGTATTCGAAATTCCTTCTTTTGCTATTTACTCTTATCTTGTTGATGGCAATCTTACAGATCCTTATGCATTGCAAGCTGTAAACACGCTAGATCTTGCCGACATTACTATTCCTATTGGCATTACTGCCAGTCAAGGTCAAACAATAACCTTTAGTTTGTTAGTGAATCAACTACCTGAAACTACTGAAATTTATCTTGATGACCTAGTTGCTGATACTTCAATCGACATAAAAGCAACTAACTATATTTTAACATTAGACTCTCCACAATCTGGAGCAGGAAGATTCTATCTTAGGGTTTCAGATAGCACTCTTATCACTAATTATGTGTTTGATGGCACATGGTCACCAAACGATCCTAATGGAGTTGCCACTTCAAATGACACCATCACTATCGAATCTGGAAATGCAACCATTAATTCAAATACAACCTGTAATTCTTTAATTGTAAATCCAGGTGCAGGACTTATTGTCAACACTGGTATAAACTTAGAAATCACTAATGGCGTAACTTTAGAATCTACCTCAACTACGTACTCTAGCTTGATCCTTGACGGAACTGTTGGTGGAACCATCAACTACGAGCGTCACGTGAACATCAACGGTACTGGTTCCACTGGAAGCAATGACCTAGTGTCTGCTCCTTTATCTGGACAGGCCTTCAGTGACTTCGCTGCTGCCAACCCTAACCTGTTCGACAACGGTGCCGGAACATTGTTCCTCTTCGGTCCTTTCGATAAGTCAACCGGTGACTTCGTGACCTATGCCAATACTGAAACGGCTACCTTGGGTGGCGACGGTGTTGGGTACAGAGCCGCAACAGATGACAACGGTACATTGACATTTACAGGTACTGCAGAAAGCGGAACCGTGGCCAACGATATCCAAAACTCTGGACCGATCCGTCAGGAGTGGAACCTGGTAGGTAACCCTTACCCATCGTACATGAACGTACAGACGTTCCTTACGCACGATGTTGGAGGCACTACCAACCTTGCCCTGTTCGAACCGGCTTCGGCAGCGATCTATGGTTATGACGGTAGCGCTACTAACGGATGGACCATCTACAACCTGGCTACGACAACGCCGTCTACGGTAATGGCTCCTGGACAAGGGTTCTTCGTGAGTGCCAATGCGGCCAATGTCGGACCTTATGACCTAGAGTTCTCTCCGGACATCCGTTCAACTGGCACTAGCGACGACTTTATCGTCGGTCGTAACGCTCAGTTGACATACATGGTCCTTGACATCAATACCACCAACAAGGCCTTCAGTACCGATTTCTACTTCAACCCTAACGCATCTCAAGGATTTGACCTGGGTTACGATGCAGCGGTATGGGGTGACGGTGCACCTGAATTTGCGGTGTACTCTCATTTGGTACAGGACAACACTGGTGTGGCGATGGCGCTTCAGGCACTCAACGGTTCTGACCTTGCCGATGTTACGATTCCTCTTGGGGTCAACGCCAACCAAGGTGAGCAGCTTACCTTCAGTATCTCTGATTCTACCTTGCCAGCTTCTGTTGAGGTATATCTCGAGGACACTGTTGCAAATACTTTGACACTGTTGAACGATTCAGATTACGTGATC